>NZ_CP159992.1:1342115-1659423 GCF_040702995.1 Paenibacillus sp. AN1007 | reverse complement strand
AAAGCATGGGTCAGCAGCGCATCACCCGCAAGGATGGCTGTCGCTTCACCATAAACTTTGTGATTCGTTAATTTTCCCCTGCGATAATCATCATTATCCATAGCAGGCAGGTCGTCGTGGATCAAGGAGTATGTATGAACCATCTCCACGGCGCAGGCTGCCGGCATCGCAGCTTTACGCTCCGCACCGAAGGCTTCCGCCGCAGCAACGACCAGAAGCGGACGAAGGCGCTTGCCTCCGGCCATTAAAGAATACTGCATCGCTTCCGTCAGTGAACGAGGCACATCCCAGTGCTCTGGCAGAATGTGCTTCAACGCTTCAGTAATTTCACCTGTAATCTCCTGAAGATAGGCTTCGAACGAAGGACGGTTACTCATGAATCTCACCGCTCTCTTCCTCTGCCGTGCCAAAAGGCTTCTTGCGAAGCTCTCCATCTTCTTCTACGATCATCTCGATCTTGCGTTCCACTTGTTCCAGCTTCAGGCCGCATAACTGGGAGAGCTTCATGCCGCGCTGAAACAAATCAATCGCCTGCTCCAGAGGTACATCTCCATGCTCAAGCTGTCCTACGATGTCTTCCAATGCCGCCATTGCCTCTTCAAAATTCAGTTCCGGTTCATTCGCCATGGATGTTGTTATCCTCCTTCATTCCCCAGACCTGACAGTCGAGCTGTCCGTCCGCTAATTTGATCTTGACTGAATCTCCTGGCTGCACATCTTTTAACGATTTGATCAAACGCTGCTCCTGCTCGTCATACACAAGACTATAACCACGAGACATCACCTTTAGCGGACTAAGCGCATCAAGGTGCCGCACAAGTGACTTCCACTGCTGCTGCTTGCTGCGTGTAATCGAACGGATTGCGAGTTCAAGCTGTCTGCGAGCTGCTGCATTGTCCCGGTGAGCGGTATTCACCTGGTCACGAGGGTTAAAGCGCTGCAGGGCGGCACGGAGCCTTTCCTGCTTTTCCCCCGTCCATTTCATCCGCGTATCCACACTTCGCTGCAGGCGCTGCTGGAGCATATCCAGGCGCTCTGTATGCTGCATCAGCGTTCTGCGTGGATGCACAAGGACTGGAGAGCGCTGCAGACGAGCCAGCCGTTCACGATGATAGACTGCACGCTGCCGCAGGCTGTTCTGCAGCTGACGCTGTCTTTGCCCGATCTGTTCCAATAATTCAGCACGATTCGGTACAGCAAGTTCCGCAGCCGCCGTCGGCGTGGCAGCACGTAAATCCGCAGCAAAGTCTGCAATGGTAAAATCTGTTTCATGTCCGACCGCAGAGATCACCGGAATGGTCGAAGCCGCAATTGCACGGGCTACGATCTCTTCATTAAAGGCCCAAAGCTCTTCCAATGACCCGCCGCCCCGGCCTACAATCATTACATCTGCTTCACCCATAGCGTTCAGGTTCCCTATCGCTTTCACAATGGAGGGAGCTGCCCCTTTCCCCTGAACAAGTACCGGATATAACACAACTCTGGCCGACGGATACCTCCGCTGCAGCGTAATCATAATGTCACGAACGGCAGCTCCGGTAGGAGAAGTGACAACACCGATCGTATGTGGATATCGCGGAATAGGTCTCTTACGCGCTGGGGAAAACACCCCTTCGTCCTCCAGTTTCTTTTTCAGCTGTTCATAAGCGAGATACAGACTGCCTATCCCATCTGGCTGCATATGTGTCGCATAAAATTGATACTGCCCGTCCCGCTCATACACCGACACATTCCCACGCGCGATAACCCTCGCACCCTCTTTCGGTACAAAGGGCAAACGCTGATTATGGGATGCAAACATGATGGATTTGATTCGGCTGTCTTTATCCTTTAACGTAAAATACATGTGTCCGCTGGAGTGATGCGTGAAATTGGAAATCTCTCCGCGCAGCCAGACGTCCGACAGAACCTGATCCGATTCCAGCTTCATTCGGATATATCGATTCAGGTCTTTAATAGAGTATATTTTCTGATCTGCCACAGACAAAACCCTAGGCCAATCCGTGAGCGCGCTTAGCCGCGATCAGAGTGTTCTGCATCAGCATGGTAATCGTCATCGGGCCTACGCCGCCGGGAACAGGTGTAATTGGTCCGGAGACCTCTTTTACACTTTCAAAATCCACATCACCTGCGAGTTTACCGTTATCCAGACGATTCATCCCGACATCAATGACAACCGCACCCGGTTTTACGTATGAAGCATCCACAAAGTTGGCACGCCCGATTGCCACAACTAGAATATCTGCCTGACGCGTAATTTCTTTCATATTAGCTGTACGAGAATGGCACATGGTCACCGTTGCATTTTCACGCTGAAGCAGCAGGGATACCGGTTTGCCCACAATGTTACTGCGACCGATAACTACCGCATGTTTACCGGACATCTCCAGCCCCGTGCGTTTGATCAATTCAATGACACCCGCAGGAGTACAAGGCAGCAGGCTGTCATCTCCAATTACAAGGTTTCCTACATTAACAGGATGAAATCCATCCACATCTTTCTCAACAGCAATCGCATCAATGACCGCTTTCTCTTCAATGTGACTTGGGAGCGGAAGCTGCACCAGAATACCATGAATGGATTTTTGATTGTTCAGCTTGTCCACCAAAGTAAGCAGATCAGCCTGAGACGTATCCGCATCCAAACGATGCACTTCGGAATAGAAACCGAGGTCATGACATGCTTTTTCCTTATTACGCACATAAACTTGAGAAGCCGGGTCCTCGCCGACGAGCACAACAGCCAGACCAGGTGTTACGCCCTGTTCGCCAAGCTGTTTTACTTCTGCGGTCATGCTTGCGCGGAGCTCTTGGGATACTTCTTTACCGTTAATAATAGATGCTGTCATTGGACTCTCTCTCCCTTATATGAACATATATTAGATAAAACGATCTGGATGTAACCTCACATGATAAGCTGCCTATCGTGTCATTCAAACTTGTTCCTTAGGACAATTTTTGCTTGATGCTGTCTACTTCCTGAATCATGCGGCCAAGAACACCGTTGACGAACTTGCCTGATTCATCTGTACCGAAATACTTCGACAGTTCAATCGCTTCATTGACAGAAACTTTAGCCGGAACGTCATCACGGAATACCATTTCATACGTAGACAAACGTAAAATTTGACGATCTACACGTGATAAACGACTCAGCTGCCAGCCTTTTAAATAATCTACAAGCAATCCGTCAATCGCTTCTTTGTGGCTCCATGCTCCATGCACCAATTCGGTAACGTAGCTGCGCATCACATCGGCGTCGCGGATAACCACATCGGTCTCATTTTCCTCAGCCGCTTCATTGATCAGCATATTAACCGCTTCAGCTGCACCTACTTCGTTCATTTCCATCTGATACAGACTTTGTACTGCAATTTCCCTTGCCAAACGTCTTTTCATGTCCTGCCTCCTGCAGCGCTCATTTCTCGAGCGTCATCATGCTTATTTTAAATTCGAGGAACCACTTCGTTACCTATTCAGGATACCCATGGGACCTCTCTGATATTGCGATCTCTTTTCACAAAAAAACCTGCAAAACGTTTCCTCCGAAAATCGGGCAGCTCAAACTACAGTTCTATTTTCGGAAGAAACATATTGCAGGGTTCTGATAGGTTTATTTGAACGGACGCCAGCGATCCCCAAGCCACTGCCGCAACTCCCCCCAGGGAATAAACGAGCCCAGCTTCGCATCGCTTCGTCTGCCAAACGTATAACCGATGAACACCAAGAGTGCAAAGAACAACATATCCCAAAAACCGATCCATACATAAAGAAACCCTAATAGGATACCAAAGGCAATGCCGAGAATCCGTCCCTTATAGTTATCCCAAATCTCTTTCCACAACATCAGTGAAACTCACCTCATTCCACGCGGCTCTTGTAGTTAGGCGCCTGGGTCACATTAGCGATATACACAGTTACAAAAGAAACCGGAATTCCCGTAATCTCCTGCACATGATCATGTATCGCCTTCTGAAGATCCGTCGTCAGCGCCGGAATAGGAGTCTCCCCATCCACAACAGCACGAATCTTGATCTCCAGTCCTGACTCAACCACGCGAATGCGTGCTTTGACATCACGTACTCCGCGAAAGCGGGAAGTGGCTTTCATACAGAGATTTTCAATCGTCTCCATTGATATCTGTACATCTCCAAACTCGGTACGCTGATCCACAGACGGCAGCGAACCGCGCTCACGCCGAATCGAGATGTAGAAAAAACGTAAACTCAGGACAAACAAAACCGCTGCTGCGACAATGGAAGCCACAATAACGTTTTGTTCCTGCTGGTAATTCAATTCGTATGGCAGCACGCCGCTAATCAGTAAGATAACCGCTGCCGATATTGCGCCTACGCTTATGCTGTATATAAACAACAGAAGCCGATCCAGTATTTTAGCCACGAACTGCACAGCCTCCCTTGCTCACTCACATTGCTTAACCTGCTGAATAGCATAACATATCTATCCTTGTCCAGTGCAGGAGGACCACCTGAGACATGTCCAAGACGGGATAACCCCCGACAGAAGTGCCGGGGGAAATCTGTCTTTTTTATTTTACGCGCTGCGTGTTCAGGTCGATCTCTTCCACTTTTTCAGCACTTTTGAACTGCACGTCATGGATGTGCACATTCACTTCGTTCACGTTAAGTCCTGTCATGTTCTCGATGGAGCGTTTCACGTTTTGCTGAATTTCAGTGGCAACCTGCGGCAGACGGTATCCATATTCGATAATGACGGAAACATCCACAGCAGCTTCGCGTTGACCTACTTCAACCTTAACCCCTTTAGAAAGGTTCTTGCGGCCCAGCAGCTCTGCGAACCCACCTGCAAATCCACCGCTCATCCCTGCTACTCCCTTAACCTCTACAGTTGCAAGTCCAGCAATCACTTCGATAACTTCAGGTGCGATCTGGATTTCACCGATATCCGTACGTTCAAATTCTGTCGGTAGTGTACTCATAAATGTTTAACACACCTTTCGCGAGATAAGTTTGCGGCCATCCGTCAGGGCGCTGGTTCTTAACATCAGGCTTAGAACCCTTCCGGTCCGGCTTTACCGGAACTCCTGCAGCCATCCACTGATGTGCGGCTTATCCTGTGCAGGAGACATGCGCTCTTATTATTACATACTATATCATTTGGGCTGCATTATGACAAACAAGCCCAATATGACTGTTAAATCTCGTTTTCCTCAAGAAATTTAATATCGAAATCTCCGCGAATAAACGTAGGATGCTCCAGAAGCTTCTGATGAAAAGGAATGGTTGTCGAGATGCCTTCAATAGCAAACTCTGCGAGGGCACGCTTCATTTTGGCAATGGCCTCATCCCGTGTCGCACCCCAAACGATCAGTTTCGCGATCATGGAATCGTAAAAAGGTGAGATCGTGTAACCAGGATATGCCGCACTGTCCACACGTACCCCAGGACCGCCTGGTGCAAGGTAAAAACCGATCTTGCCAGGTGCAGGCATGAAGTTCCGGGCAGGATCTTCAGCGTTAATCCGGCATTCAATTGACCATCCGTTAATGACTACGTCTTCCTGACGGAAAGAGAGCGGATTCCCTTCAGCAACAGAGATCATTTCTTGAATCAGGTCTACACCTGTTACCATTTCGGTGACCGGATGCTCGACCTGAATACGCGTATTCATCTCCATAAAGTAGAACTCGCCATTGGGACTGAGCAGAAATTCTAGAGTACCCGCTCCAGAGTAATTTACCGCAAGTGCAGCACGAACGGCAGCTTCTCCCATGAGGGAACGCACTTCCTCGTTCAGAACGGGACAAGGTGCTTCCTCAACGAGCTTCTGACGACGACGTTGAACCGAGCAGTCACGCTCGCCAAGGTGCACGGCATTGCCATGCTTGTCTGCCATAATTTGAATTTCAACGTGTTTCATGCCTGTCAGGAATTTTTCCAGATAAACGCCAGCATTACCGAATGCTTTCTGGGCCTCCTGCTGCGCAGCCGTAATCTGTTTTACCAACTGCTCCTCGTCCTCAGCGATCCGAATCCCTTTACCACCGCCACCAGCTGTAGCTTTGATAATGACAGGATAACCGATATCACGGCCAATCATAATCGCTTCTTCCGTTGTTTCTACAAGGCCGTCCGATCCAGGAATGACAGGCACGCCTGCATCTTTCATGGTTTGTTTGGCTACGGCCTTGTCACCCATTTTAGTGATCGCTTCCGGTGAAGGACCAATGAATGTAATGTTGCAGGAATCACAGATTTCCGCAAAATCAGCATTTTCGGCCAAAAAGCCGTATCCCGGGTGAATGGCATCACATTCCGTCAGCGTAGCTGCACTCATCAGGTTCGTAAAGTTAAGATAACTGTCTTTGGACAGTGTTGGTCCGATACAGTATGCTTCGTCTGCAAGACGGACATGAAGCGAATCCTTGTCCGCTTCCGAGTACACAGCCACTGTCGATATGCCAAGCTCACGGCAAGCACGAATGATGCGTACTGCAATCTCGCCGCGATTGGCAATCAATATTTTATGAAATTTCATTTCGTTATTGTCCTCCTTCGAAGCTCATGCGGCTGATATAAAGCCGTTATAACCGTTATTCCGGTTTCACCAGGAACAGTGGTTGTCCATATTCGACAAGCTGTCCATTTTCAACCAGTACTTCAACGATTTCTCCTTTGATGTCGGCATCAAGCTCGTTCATCAGCTTCATGGCTTCGATGATGCATACCGTTGTTTTCTCAACAACTTTATCACCCACACTCACGAAAGGACCCGCTTCCGGTGAGGAAGCTCTGTAAAATGTACCCACCATCGGAGATACAATTTTATGTAAATGACTTGTTGTATCGGCTTGCGGAGCAGCCTCGCTCACAACAGCAGCAGTAGGCTGTACCTGAGGTGCAGCAATGACTTGCGGTTGTACAGCAGCAGCCTGCACATACTCCGTTTTACCCGGTTTGCGAATCGACAAACGCGATCCTTCATTTTCAATTTCCAATTCCTGAACGGAACTTTCATCAACCAATTTAATCAGTTCTTTAATTTCACTCAATTTAAACATTTCCATTATTCACTCCTTCGGCATCATGCCAGTCTCACTAGGACGGTCATATGGCTTTTAGTATTATATCATAATCGTTAAAAATGGAAAGAGCCCGAGAGTCGAACAAGCTCCCGGGGCTTCCATATCACATTTCAGATTATTGTTCTGTGACATACTGCACACTAATTTTGTTTTGCGACACGGACAATTCTTTCATAACGAGATCCACAATGGAAACCGCCTGTTTAACATCCAGTTTATCACTCAGGACCACCACTTTATACTTGTCAGCTTCCTCCTGAACGATTGCATTGGCATACTGTTGGGAGAGCGTTTCTTCGATGCCTGTAATTTTAGCTTCCTTGTCTTCCAGTGCACGCAGCTCCTCTGTCGCTTTTGCATTTTCTTCCGGAGTTTTGCTCAGGTCACCTGCCACGGTCATCAGTTCCTCATACTTGCGATTGTTGTTTTCCTCACGCTGCCACTGATAGTTCTGGAACTGACTGCTGGCTGATACAGCCGTGTTTTGCTGCTCCATCTCCTTGAGCACTTCCTCGTCTGATTTGGCTGTGCCGCCCTCCGTTTTGCCATCTGTTTTATTTCCTGTTTCAGGTACAGCTGTTGTGCCCTGTTCAGCGGCTCCATCTGTCTTTTTATCGCTTTCGCCTTCTTTAACACCCTGCTCAGCAGCCGGTGTTTTCTCCGTATTACCCGCTTCCTGTCCCTCTGTGCCCGCGGCATTTCCAGCGGGGTCTGCTGCACTTGCATCATCCGTAACCTTGCCGCTATCCACGACTTCATTGATCACCAGGCCATCCGTCGGGTCCAGGAGGCCAGCTGTTTCCTTGGCTTCACCCTGTTTCATACCGTCCACCTGCTGACTGTCAGCGACAGGGGGATTAACAGGGCCTGAATCTTCCGTAAAAAGATAGTATGCGGATAAAATAACCATCAGGCTCAGCATGGAGACAAGCCATATCGTTTGACGTTTGTTATTCATTAGAATATCCTCCTCTAAATGGGGTTACACGGATTGTTTAATCCTGCTTGCGCGGAACAACCGAAATCCGGTACGCCGCGACATTTAAACCTTTTTCAACAGCATCTGTAATCAGGTCTTTCACAACCTTGTTCTCTGCACCTTTCGCTACGACCAGCACACCACGAATCTGTGGTTTCAACTTTTTCGTAACAATCGGCGTCTGATCCCCTGATATTTCATACGTAATAATTTCACCGTCACGCGTGTACTGCGTCATATGCCTTTTGCCGCCGTTAGCATCCGTCTCTTCGGTCAGCTGCTGTGAATCTTTTACGTTCCGCTGCACGACCAATTCTTCCGTGGAATCCACCGTAACCATCACATCAACCGTACCTACGCCGACAATGTTCTCCAGTACCCCTTTGACCTTGTCTTCAAATGCCATTTCAATCGCTTGAAAAGGATTCTCCTCCAGCAAATCATTCTGAACGGCTGACATTGAAGTCACCTGCTCAGGCGGTTCTCTGCCGATGTTCTCGGAATCAATTTTTTTGACGTTAACAAAGGAATTAAACAGCATAATGCCTACACCGATCAGTCCCAGAACGATCAGCCATCGCAACGTTTGGCTTCGCTTAGCCCCTCCCTCACCACCACCCATCCAGGTTTCCAGCTTTTTGAACCATTGTTTCATCGGATTCCCTCCTTCTCAGAGCACCGCTGCAGTTTTGGTCTCGGTCACTTGGACTTGAGTGGCGTCAATCTTCCAATTCTCTTTGAGCAGTGAAATAATCTGTACAGCATGCTCAGAGCTTGCAGTACTTGTTTGCTGTGCGTCGGAACCTTCACCAGAGCTGCGGGTAACAGGTGGGGCGGGATTAGGACCAGAAGATGTTTGAGGGCTTTTTAAATCCTCCACATCCGTTTCAACCTGCACCTTCGTGACTTCAATCGGATCAATCCGGATCGGTGGATTGCCGGGCTGCATTTCATTCTGCTTTGCCCGATCTTTCGTTTCTGAAATCGGAGAACTATTCACAGGCTCTGCCGTTCCCGAATCCACCTCCGAATTTTCCAACTCCCCAGCCAGCTCAACCACAACATGTTGAATAACAGGAAGTTCAACTGAGGAAGCTGATTCTGTATCGGATTCCTGTTTTTTCATCGCCAGCCGTACCTCGACAGACTGAACTTTGGCGCCAGTATTTTCTTCGATCTGCTCTTTCATGACGTTAGCGAGTTCCTTGGCCGTCCACTTTAGTGACTGCTGCTGTTCACTTGCCTGCATCCGCTTCCCCTGAGCCAGAATCTGCTCCAAAGAGGTATGATCATCTTTCGGAGCATCCATTGCTGTCATCGCTCGTTTCAACTCGCCTACCGGATCACTCCGCAGCAGTTTGGTTATAGGTGATAACAGGGTCAGCAGGATGAGAAGGCTCAGCACAAGCTTGACGTACCTTTCCATGGAACGATTCGGAAGCAGCATATCCACAAACGTTGCCAGCAAAACGATCATGATCAGATCCTGCAGCCAGCTGCTCAGCCACCCCATCCTCTCCATCCCCTTTCTCTGCACATGCAGCCGGTCAGCGCATCATGACAGTCAAGTTACCTGCGGTCAGCAAAATCGTAATAGCGAGGAAAAACATTAGTCCCACCGCGGCCAGCGCGGCAAATACATAAATCATGCTTTTACCAATCGCCTGCAGGCACTCTACGATCGGTGTGTCTCCCAGCGGCTGCATAATTGCCCCGGTTACGTTGTAAATCAAGGCGAGTACCAGAATTTTGATGGCCGGAAACGCACACAGAAACAAAATAATAATGACACCGGTCAATCCAATTGCGTTTTTGACCAGCAGAGATGCTGTAATTACCGTGTCTGTGGCATCTGCAAATGTCCTGCCGACAACAGGTACAAAGTTTCCTGCAATGTATTTCGCTGCCTTTAGACTCACACCATCCGCAACGGATCCCGAGGCTCCCTGTACTGAAATGACACCCAGGAACATCGTCAGCAGAATGCCGAGCAGGGCAACACTGATGTTTCGCAGCAGATCAGCCATCTGTGTTAACTTGTATTTGTCAGAGAGCGAACTTACCAGGTGGAGGACAGCTGAGAAAAAGAGCAGCGGGAACACCAGCAGATGAATCAGTGTACTTACAAGATGGATCATGAATATGATCAGTGGGTGAGTCACCGAAACGGTGACGACATTCCCCATCGAAGCCAGCAGTGTGAATAAAAGCGGGACCATCGCCATCATAAAGTTGATCATGCTGGATATAGCTTCTTTTGCATAACCAATGGCTACGCTGAAGCTGTTGATTGCAATGATAATAATGACCAAATAACAGATCGCATAGGCAATTTTGCTGATATTGTTTTTCTCAAACGCTGTCTGTAACGTCTCCAAGATCATGCTTAGTACCGTTAACATGACGATGGTGACCAGAAGTTTGCCGTTATACAAAACCTCATGCAGCATAAACGTACCTACTGCCGTAAATACCGATTTCAGACTGAACCCTTCATTACCTGGAATCAGCATATCCATAAATGATGGTGTTTTCCCTTCGGGAAAAAATCCGCCATACTGCTTCATCAACTGGTCCCAATACTTCTCCACCTGATCCTTCGGAAGCTGATCGGCCTGCTGCTGCATCCACTCGTTAGAGGGTGTGCTGGCCGCAACCTGTCCGATCGCACCAAACATCAGACAGACCATCAGCACAATCATGAGGCGCCAGTGCGGCTTGTTATGCAGCCATTTCATCCGTTGTCCGCACGCCCTTTCTACACCGGCATTAATTTCATGACGGTTTCGATAATAATGCTGATGATCGGAATCGCGAGAACAAGTATCAACACTTTGCCAGCCAGTTCAATCTTGGATGCAATGCTTTCCTGTCCCGCGTCCCTGACAATCTGCGCTCCGAATTCAGCAATGTAGGCAATGCCTATAATCTTCAATACAGTTTTCAGATAAATGCTCTCCATACCTGAGTTTTCAGCAAGACGTTTCAGCACCTCAATGACTGCACCGATCTTGCCAATCAGCAGCATAAAGATGACAACACCCGTCGCTGCTGCAATCAGAAAGGCAAACATCGGCTTTTGTTCTTTAATGACCAGAATCAATACGGTTGCAATGAGTGCCAGACCGACAACTTGAATAATCTCCACGGGTCACCACCATCCGGCTTTATGACCGTTTTCATTGAAAAAGAAATATGGATTTAATCTCCTGCAGCAGGCTGTCCAGCATTCGGACAACCATGAACAGTACAACGACAAATCCGATTACGGTCACCCAGTGAGCCATATCTTCCTTTCCCATTTGTTTCAGTACGGTATGAATCATTGCTATAATGATCCCAATGCCCGCAATTTGAAAGATTGCGTTCACTTCTAAATTCATGACCTTGGCACCTCGCTATCCCGGCTATTTCAGAAGATCAGAATGACGATTAACGCTCCGACAAGCATCCCCAGGCTGCGGCTCATTCGTTCGTACTTTACTTGATCGGCCTGTGCGCGGGATTCCTCATGCATGAGTTGCTGAATGGCTAACGAAATATGTTTGGTCTGATCCTGACGATCACTGGTGCCAAGGCTGAAACTTAACTGCAGCATGACTTCCCGTTCGTCTGACTTCATCGCAGATCTTCCCCATGTTTGTTCTACACCGGCCTGAAGACTTTCCCGGGCTGTGAGCCCATGAGGGGGTTCCATCTGTGCAGCTGCGTGCAAAAAAAGGGTTCTTATCGGTTCTTTCGTCTGAGCCCCCATCTTGGTCATCGCGTCAGGGAGCGGCGTTAAGCCATAATTAATCTCTGTCATCAGCCGCTGCAGCGCAGCGATCAGCTCACGCAGCTGCCTTGGCCGCAAAGCATACTGCCTGGCCTTGTAAAATCCGGCGAGTGTGCTGGCCAATAGAATAAGCACTGCGCCAAAGGTATTAACCATAGGCTTCACCTCCTGCGCCGGCCTGCTGCAGTCCACGCATTTTGCCGTCCGCCAGTCGGAAGCTTGTGCCTCTGCTCGTCCGCTGCAGCTGTACATATCGCTGAAACATCTGCTCTGCAATCAATGTTCTCAAGGCAGGTCTCGCAGACAGCTCGGAGAGATCCCGCCCGTGGGCAGTTGCAATGACGGAAACTCCTGCATGCAGAGCTTCCATAACCGCTTCGGCGTCCTCTGCCCGTCCAATTTCGTCCACAATCAAGACATCGGGTGACATGGAGCGAAGCATCATCATCATTCCTTCCGCCTTTGGACACCCATCCATGACATCTGTACGTGGACCTACATCGAAACCGGGAACCCCTTTGTAACTACCAGCAATTTCGGAACGTTCATCCACAATGCCAACTTTCAGACGAGGGTATATCCCCTGTCTCAGTTCACTGCCTGCCGTCAGCTTCGTGCCGCTGCTGATCTGTCTAGCCAAATCTCGCAGTAATGTGGTTTTGCCCTGCTGCGGCGGCGAAAGAATCAGCGTATGCATCACCAGTCCACTTTTCATATCGAGCAGATATGGAAGGATGGGGTCAGCAATGCCCTGCACTTCCCGGGCAACACGGACATTAAACCCGTTGATATCCCGTAAATATTCTACACGCCCTCCGCTAAGCACCGTCCGGCCAGCAAGCCCGATTCGATGCCCTCCCGGGATCGTGATGAATCCTTTTCGCAGTTCTTCCTCCAAGGTGTACAGAGAATGATTACTTATCAGATCCAGCAGTCTGTGGGTTACTTCTTTTTGAGGAACATAGGCCTCCTCGGGTTTTCCCGTCGGTTCGCCTTCTGGTGTAAGGAAGTGATAGTTGTTTCCCGCATTAATTTCCAAAGGCCTGCCTTCTCGAATGCGGACTTCTTCCACTTGTTCCAATAGAGCGGGCGGCATTCTGCCAAGAATCGTTCGGATGGGTTCCGGAAAAAGATCCCTCCATTTCACTTTCATGAGTAGGCTCCTCCAACTTTATATTTCATATGGATTTCACTTCTGATGCTTGTTCATATCTCAAGTTTATGCCTGTACATTCATTTTATGACGCTGAAATCTATCATTTCTTCACGATTATGAATGAGAGCCGAAATCATAGAGCCTTGTTCTAGGCACCTGTCTAGGCATGCATGCATATAGTGCTTGCAGAATGTTTTACCGTTCGGGTTATGAAGCAGGTGCAGCATGACCTGGAAGTTGAGAGGAGTTGTGGGTTGTGCGCGTCGACGTTGTAGGCAGTGTAAATGAAGTGCGTACCATAGATATTGAGGGGCGAAGTGTGGTAGTTATTGATGTTTTGCGGACAACAAGTACGATTGTAACCGCCCTTGCCCATCAGGCCGCAGGCGTTATCGCTGCAGAGACGGTTCCGCAAGCGAAACAGATGATGGTTCGCAACAGCATTCGGGGTGGTGAACGTTTTGACAAAAAAATAACCGGATTCGATGCGGGGAATTCCCCCTATGAATATATGAGCAGCGACATCGCACATAAAATGATTATCCTGACCACAACAGACGGCACGAGAGCTTTGATCAAAGCGACCAAAGCAAGGCATGTTCTCGCAGGTTCCTTCTTAAATGTAAAAGCTGTTGCCGCTGCTCTTATCGAATTGCAGCGGGACATTCTCTTATTATGCGCAGGAGAGCAGGATGATTTTGCATTAGAGGATGGTTTATGTGCTGGATGCATTATTGAAGAATTATATCGTCAGACCCGTTCTCCACTGCAGCTGAATGATCTTGGTATCATACTTCATCAAGCCGTATCCCAATGTCAGGATAGGATTAGCGACTTGGTTCGAACATCATCCAGTGCACGAAAACTGGATCAGCTGGGAGAGATGCACGATGTCGCTTACTGTTCCCAATTAAATCTGCTGGATTGTGTACCGGAGATGAGAGAAGGAAATCAGTTAATGCCTTACCGTAAATCACGTGGGGGCCGCATATGCAGTCGTCTGTAATTCAACAAAAAAAGGTGTACTGCTGCCGGATTGGCAGCGGTGCACCTTTTCATATTATATCTGTTCTATAGATTATCTGCGAACTTGCGGTCCGCCGATAACTGCTTGCTCTGCAGTATCAAGATCATACGCTGTATGCAGCGCTTTAATCACATCATGAAGTTTTTCCCCGTCAATAACACAGGATACTTTGATCTCAGACGTGCTGACCATTTTGATGCTCACGCCTTCACCGGAGATCACTTTGAACATTTTGGCTGCCACGCCTGGATGACTCACCATACCTGCGCCAACAATTGAAATTTTCACCAGATTCTCTTCGGAAGTTACTTCACGGTAAGGCAGCCGGCTGTGCAGCCCTTCAATGACATGCAGCGCCTTCTCACGATCAGACAGTGCGACCGAGAATGAAAAGTCTGCTTTACCATCCTGGACTCCGCTCTGCACGATAATGTCCACATCCAGCTGAGCAGATGCCAGTTCGCCAAATACTTCAGCGAGAACACCTGGAACATCCGGTACTCCCAAAATGCTGATACGAGCTACATTCTTATCATAAGCAATTCCACTTACCACCACGCCTTGTTCCATTGCCGCTTCCTCCTTCACAACCGTTCCTTCATTATGATTAAAGCTTGATCTTACAATTAAAGGTACACCGGAATGCTTCGCGTACTCAACCGCACGCGGGTGCAGTACCGCGGCTCCCAAATTTGCAAGCTCCAGCATTTCGTCGTAGGAAATTTCTTTCAGTTTGCGTGCCACTTTGACGATCCTCGGGTCTGTAGAATAGATACCATCCACATCCGTATAGATCTCACAAGCATCTGCTTGAATGGCCGCTGCAAGTGCAACAGCTGTAGTATCCGATCCCCCGCGGCCCAGTGTGGTGATCTCGCCGTCTTCCGTCATGCCTTGGAAACCGGCAACAATAACGATATTTCCTTCAGCGAGTGCAGCTTTGACACGCTCAGGACGGATATCCTGAATCCGAGCTTTACCGTGAACCGGTTCTGTTCGGAACCCTGCCTGCCATCCTGTAAAAGATACGGCCTTGCGTCCAAGTGCCTGAATGGCCATGGATAATAAGGAGATTGAAATTTGTTCCCCTGTCGTCAGCAGCATATCCATTTCACGAGCAGGCAAATCACTATTCAGCAGCTTCGCCTGATCAATCAAATCATCTGTAGTATCCCCCATGGCCGAAACCACGACGACACATTGGTGTCCTTCATCCGCTTTTTCTACAACACGTCCGGCTACACGCTTCATGCGTTCTGTATCTCCGACCGAGCTGCCCCCAAATTTCATGACGTACAATGACAACGCAAATCCACTCCCTACCTTGTGCAGTATGCATCAATTGATATCTTTCGTCATTATTCTCTACGAGAAATGACTTTAACCCAGTATATTACGAAAGCGCCTGATAGGCTAATCTTTTTTCAAAAAAACCCTCTGCCATATGCATGGCAAAGGGTTTTGATTCGTGAATTCAAGCTTACAGCAAGTGAAAGTTACGCACGGGAAGAGTATTTCCCTTCGCGTGTATCAATCAGAAGCACGTCGCCTTCATTGATGAACAAAGGAACTTGTACATTCAGACCTGTTTCCACTTTCGCGTTTTTCGTAGCGCCTTGTGCTGTGTTACCTTTAACGCCTGGCTCTGTTTCAATAACTTTCAGCTCAACGCTTGTAGGCAGGTCGATACCCAGGATTTCACCTTGGTAACTAATGATTTTCACGTTCATGTTTTCTTTGAGGAAGTTCAGTTCCCATTCCAATTGATCGCTTGTCAACGTGAATTGATCGTATGTTTCGTTGTCCATAAACGTGTGCTCGGAACCACTTGCATACAGATACGATACGCCGCGGTTTTCAATGATCGCACGACCGATCGTTTCACCTGCACGGAACGTTTTTTCAACCGTGTTACCATTACGAAGGTTTTTTAACTTGGAACGTACAAAAGCTGCGCCTTTACCTGGTTTTACGTGTTGGAAGTCAAGTACGGTATAGATATCATTGTCTACTTGTACGGTCAAGCCTGTTTTAAAATCGTTAACTGAAATCACAAAAAATCCCTCCTGATATAAGTAAAAAGTGTTTGGGTATGTTAGCCAATAACGGTGAACTTTTTGTCCGATTTCGTAAGAATATGGATACCTGTTTCGGTAATCACAACGTCATCTTCAATTCGTACGCCGCCAAGACCATCGATGTAAATTCCCGGCTCAACGGTAACTACCATTCCCGGTTTCAATACATCATCGCTAAGCTTGGACAAACGAGGAGATTCATGGACTTCCATCCCCAGACCGTGGCCTGTGCTGTGTCCAAACTGTTCTCCATATCCATAACCTGCAATGATATCCCGAGCAAGTGCATCCGCTTCCCGTCCGGTCATACCTGGTTTCAGGTTCTCCAGCGTATGTAATTGTGCTTCCAGTACGATATCGTAGATCTTACGCAGTTCAGGTACTGGATTCCCCGTTGCAATCGTACGTGTCAGATCTGAACAGTATCCATCGAGCAGCGCGCCAAAGTCAAATGTAATCAATTCGTCCTGGCCGATCACTTTGCTGCTTGCAACGCCGTGAGGCATCGCAGAACGTTCACCTGATGCGACAATCGTGTCAAACGAAGAACTGGCTGCCCCATGCTTACGCATGAAAAATTCCATTTCCAAATCGACTTCACGTTCAGTCATGCCCGGTTTCGCAAATTGCAAAACGTGGCTGAATGTGGCATCTGCCAAATCCGCAGCCCGCTGCATTACAGCAATTTCTTCAGCATCCTTAAACATACGAAGCTCTTCGACAAGGCCGGATACAGCTTTTAGTTTAACGGATTGCAGCGCTTCTGCATAAGCAGCATGCGTCCCAAAAGTGACTGAGTCTTGTTCAAAACCCACTTCGCTGATACTCGCGGATACGAGCAGTTCGCGTACGGAATCCATCGGTTTGGCGCCATGTTCCACAACGTTAAATCCTTTTGCCTGCTGAGGCGCCTGCGTCATATAACGGAAATCAGTCAGCAGATAAGCTTCCTGCTCCGTGATAAGCACATATCCCGCAGAACCGGTAAAGCCCGTCATATAACGACGGTTAATCGGATTTGTAATCAGCATTGCTTTTAGTCCACGCGCAGCCATTGCCTCACGTAACTTGTGTACTCGTTTGTTTTCCATCGGTAACCCTTCTTTCTTCACATTCCCGGGTTCCCGGCTCAGGTTTGTTTGTCCAGATGACGCACAAGAGCCAGCAATCCCAGTTCATAGCTCACTTCGCCAAATCCGGCAATCTGCCCGATCGTTTCTGCTGCAAGCACTGAATGATGTCTGAACGCTTCGCGTGCATGAATGTTGGATAGATGAACTTCCACGGTAGGAACTTTCACGGCATTGATTGCATCCCTTATCGCATAACTGTAATGGGTAAACGCCCCGGCATTCAGCATGATACCATCTGCCTCACCCATTGCGGCATGAATGCGGTCAATAATGTCCCCTTCATGGTTGGATTGATAAAAAGCGATGGAGACTCCCAGTTCTTCAGCCTGTCTGCGAATTTTGTCTTCAATATCCTTCAGACTAAGCGTTCCATAAATGCCTGGTTCACGAACACCAAGCATGTTCAGGTTCGGGCCATTGATCACAATAATTCGTTTCATCGCTGCTCCACCCTCTCTGCAAATAACCATCTGCTATTTTAACACAGCCGTTACCAGATTGAGAAGCTTTTTTGCGTCTAGGCTCCAGCGTGCTCCGGCTCCCGTTTCCGTTCGTCCGTGTACTCCATCGCAACGGTGTAACCAATAAACAACCCCCAGAGCAAAAAGAAACAGATTTCCGTAAAGATCGAATCCCAAGTTAAACGATTTATCGGCTTCATCATTCCGAGTTTAGGACCAAGCAGAATAAAAAGGATTAACCACCAGACCAGGCCATAGACCATGCCAGGAAACGGACCTTTTAACTTTCGAATCGTAAAGGTATATAAAAGCGAAGCAAAGATAGAAAATACGATAAAACACAGCCACCCTGTCAAGTGACCTGCGGCAGTATAAATATATGCATGTTTGAAAAACGGCTCCGCCAGAAAACCAATCGGGACCACGGTAAAATGCAGCACATGGAACAGCCAGTGAATGCCTCCCCAGATCAAACCAGCAAAGAATCCCAGCTCCAATGCAAATGAAAAAGGATTCGTATAATAGTGTGCATCCCCCTGTTTAGGTACGGAACGACGCTGCATCAGGTTATTATCGCGTTTTTGCGGACGCTGTCGCTGCTCTCGCTGATCTATTTTTTCTTCATGTTCTCCATGGTGATGATTAGTTAATGTTTCTTCTTGATTATGATCTGCCATCGTTGATGTCTCCTTTTTCGCAAGATTGCAAACACAATATTAAACATTTTTTTCATAGTTCTAGGGCGTAGTATGTTCAAAACAGGACAATCTTAACAGCTTCTCCGGCGGATTGGCTCATAAACTAGAAATTGCTCTCAAAATTCGATACAATAAGGATATTAAACTGCCTTTCACTGTAAAGGCTTAGAACAGAATAGGAAGGTGAATAATTTGCCTCAACAATCCAAGCCTGTCAGCTACGGGGGGCAAGCTGTCATCGAAGGCGTAATGTTTGGCGGAAAACACGTCAACGTTACTGCTGTTCGTAGAAAAGACGGCGAAATTACGTATCTGGAAGTTCCCAAGCAAGACAAGACCTGGGTCATGAAATTGCGGCGGATTCCTTTACTGCGCGGAATTGTCAGCATTATAGATTCGAGTGTCAAAGGCAGCAAACATCTCAATTATTCTGCTGATGCTTATGCTGATGATGAATTGGAACCGGAAGAAAAAGCTAAACAACAAGAGAAACAAGGGTCCGGCTGGAGCCTTAGCATGATCATTGGCGTAACGGCTGTAGCGATTCTGTCCTTCCTTTTTGGAAAAATTGTGCTGACACTGCTTCCAGTCGTGATCGAAGACTTCTTATTTAAAAATGTATTCGACAATCAATTTCTGCATAATTTATTGGAAGGCGGCATCAAACTGATTCTGTTACTCGCTTATCTGTGGTTAATCTCGCAGACACCCATGATTAAACGTTTGTTTCAATATCATGGAGCAGAGCATAAGGTCATTAGTGCATACGAGGCTGGAGAAGAATTGACGCCTGAAAATGTACAGAAATACAGCAGACTGCACTACCGTTGTGGAAGCAGCTTTATCATGCTGACCGTTATTATCGGTATCTTCCTGTATTCCGTCTTCACTTATGATAACCTGTGGGAACGGATGGGTCAGCGTCTGCTCCTGCTGCCAGTCGTGCTGGGCATCTCTTTTGAGCTGCTTAAGATTACGAACTCGCTTCGCGATATTCCTGTGCTGCGTTATCTGGGATATCCGGGTCTCTGGCTGCAGCTGCTCACAACCAAAGAACCGACCAATGCCCAGGTTGAAGTATCCATTGCATCATTTAACCGCATGCGTGAACTGGACGCCAAGCTTGCCAACGTTTCGGCCACAACCGAAGTTCCTGCAGTAACACTTGATCCTGTGAAAGGGTGAATGATATGAATAAGCAGGCAATTGTATTTTGGGCATTCATTGTACTGGCTGCTCTTGGGGTTATCGGTTTATTGGGTAGAGCCTCATTATCCAGTATCCTCATCCCCCTGATTGTGTTCGGAGTTGTGTTCCTGCTGTACAAATACCCGCCTGCCCGCTGGTCACGAAAAGCCAACACACCAAGGATCAAACCTTCGGCGAAAACGATGGCTAAAGTGAATGCGCAGAATAATGTCACCGCCAGAAAAAGCAGTTCATCCAAAAAACGCAAAGATTATCCGTTCCAGGTCATTCAAGGCCAAAAAGGGAAAAACAGCGAAGAGGACATTCCCAAGTATCATTAATTTGCCCTTTCGTTGTTGATGTATCTATTTTATGCTAAAAGTAAAACCCAAAAAGCAATTCTCCTTAACGAAGGAGGATTGCTTTTTTAAGTCTTACATGTGAACCAGCGGCGGTGCTTCCGCCTGTTTCTTGCGATGTTCTTTTCGCTGTTTCTCCAGCTGCTCATTATACGTCTTCGTATTCCACGTACTGAAAAAATCCATACCTGAAACGACGCCCGATCGATATAAGTTTGTACTGTCCTGAACGGAAAGATTAAATTGTGTCGGTTTAATGCCAAGCGTAGGAATTTTGACCGTACGAAACCGGTTGATCTGCTCAATGTAACGTTCATCATGAGCAGTCAGCATCGTCTCGACAAGTGCCTGCAGCATGGTTAGCGGCCCTTTGATTCGCGTAGGCTCCACTTCTGTTTTACCGACCATCTTGAACCCGACCACGGGTATACTCTCTCTGCCTGACTCCGAGCGCTCTCCATCAAACAACCAGAGTGGGAAATTACTCAGCAGCCCTCCGTCCACGACGTAGACAAACTGATCCTGAAACGGTAATCCTTTGGACATGACTGGTGATTTACGGATGATAACCGGGTCAAAAAAATACGGTATGCTGCAGCTCATACGTACGGCCTTGGCAACCTCCAGTTTCGTAGGTTCGATACCAAATCTCCGGATATCGTCAGGCAGTACAAGAATATTTCCGTTCGATATATCAGACGCTGTAATAAGCAGCTTGCCTGGCGGTAAATCGGCAAACGTTCGAATCCCTTTTTGTGCCAGCATGCTGCTGATCCACGACTCCAGAGCTTCTCCCGAATAAAGCCCCTTTTTCAAGAAAAGTCTTGCCGCTGGACCAATCCAGCGTGTGTTAAATATAGGTGACCGCTGCAGTAGCGAAACAAAAGGCGTCCTTTCAATGATCTCTTTCATCTCTTCTGCAAGGTACCCCGCAGCAAGAAGTGCTGCCACAATTGAACCAGAAGATGTGCCTGCAACCCGATTGAATTGAACACCGCAATTCTGTGCTCCCTGAACAGCACCGGCAAGTGAAATCCCTTTAACGCCTCCACCCTCAAACACTCCGTTAATTAACACAACAAAAAACCCCCGTTCTCCAGGCAGCCTTGCGTTCTACTGCCACTTTATGAGAACAGGGGTTGGTCATATAACTATAAATGCGGAACAGCAGGTTCATGCAAAATGAAAAAGGCGGCTTTGTCTCCTACTGCCCGTAATATGCTTTTAGTCGTTCAACGATACCCAGCGGATTTTTCGTAAGATATTGTGAACTGAAATAGATGTCTCCACCGATTGATGGGTATTTCTCGTTATAGGTTAGCTGGTCAATAATTTCCTGAGAAGTCTGCCATCCAATCTCCGGCGTTCCCAGTTTATAAGGAGCATGGCCGATGTATAGTTTTACATTGGTATTCGCTACCTCATTGACCCACCAATCCACAACTTTGTCGTATCTCGCAGCGTTCAAAGTCATGCTCCAGTATACTTGAGGGGCAACATAGTCGATCCATCCCTGTTTGATCCAAGTCCTAACGTCAGCATTCATACTGTCGTATGCTGTGACACCTGCTTTGGTATCCGAACCGGTCAGATCATTGGCTTTGTTCCTCCAGACACCAAATGGACTGATACCATACTCTACATTTGCTTTTACTTGGTGAATGCTCTGTCCAAGCTGCTGCACAAACTGATTGATATTATCACGACGCCATGCCGCACGGTCTGTTGTGTTTAACGTGTTGTATGTTTTAAATGCTGCATCATCATTGAAAGTGACGTTGGATGGATAGAAGTAGTCGTCCAAATGTACACCATCCACTTTGTAATTATTCACAACTTCCATAATGGTATCGATAATATGCTGTCTGGCTTCCGGGATACCCGGATTAATGTATAATTTGCCCGATGCATTGACCATCCAGTCAGGATGAAGCTTGGAAACATGGTTTGCAGCCAGATTGGATGCTGCTGCCGAGTTTGTTCCGCGGAACGGATTAAACCAGGCATGAAATTCAAGCCCACGCTTATGTGCTTCCTCAATCATAAAAGCAAGCGGATCGTATCCCGGGTCTCTGCCCTGCGTTCCTGTCAGAACACTGTTCCACGGAACGAGACCTGAAGGATAGATTGCATCTGCATTTGCTCTGACCTGCACAAAAACTGCATTGATGCCCATGTCTTTTAATTGATCCAGTTGGCTCGTATACTCCTGCTTCTGTCTTTCGACATTGCCTTTCGCTCCAGAAGATGGCCAGTCACCGTTAACGGTTGATATCCATGCTCCGCGCATCTCATCCGCTGCAGGCTTTGCAGACCCTCCTGGTTCTGCAGGAGTCGCTGGTGCTGGTTCTGGTGTTGGCGTTGTTTCATTCCCAGTATACAGATCAATGGTCTGGGCGGCCTGGTTCCAGTTTACTTGAAGCCCTAAGTTTTCACTTACGAAACGAATCGGGACCATTACACGGCCCTGCTTTAATTGTACAGATGCGTCCAGATTAACCAAGTTGTTATCCACCGACGCTTGCTGGCGTCCACTCGTCATTGTAATAACCGAGTCTGATTTCTGAATCGTCACCGTTCGGTCTGCCTGAGACCATAACACAGAAGCCCCCAGCCCTTCACTGATAACTCGCAGCGGTACCATCGTTACGTTCACCTTCGGCAGGATGTAAGGTGATACATCGGATTCCAGACGCTGACCATCCAGAAAAATAGCAATTTCTTTCTTAGCGGCTGCCTGTGCAGTCAAACCCGCTGCTTGAAAAGCAAGTACAAAAATGAGCAGAAACAATAATCCTTTACGAAACTTCATCAATACAGCCCTCCAGCATCTTTAAAATTAGCGGTAAATTCTACTAGTTTAATAGACGCGCATTGAGCCCGTTTAGTTGCGAAAATGGCCAAAATGTTGAGTGAATTCAAAACAAAAATGCCTCTCGCCATCCATCGGCAAGAAGCATCTCTCTATTGTTAACCTTATGAAACCTTATAAATTCAACGCTCAAGAGTCCGTGTTACTCATGATTTCCTGAATGTTTTTGAGATCCTGCAGACGACTTTCATCCTGACGGAAATATTCCACCAAGGATTCAATGCAAGTGATGGAATCCCAGCTTAAATGATGTTCGATCCCTTCCACATCATTGTAAATATTTTCTTCCTGCACACCGATGGTAGTCAGAAACTGTTCGAGCAGATGATGGCGCTCCATCAACCGCTTACCCATCTTTTTGCCTTTAGGTGTAAGTACCAGCCCGCGGTACTTTTCATAAATCAGGTACTCGTCCTTGTCCAGCTTTTGGATCATCTTCGTCACGGATGAAGGATGTACTTCCAGTCCTTCAGCTATATCAGACACACGAGCATAGCCCTTTTCATCAATCAATTTGTATATACGCTCCAAATAGTCTTCCATACTGGGCGTTGGCATCTGCTTCCCTCTCTTCTCTCTGACCGGTGCTGCGCACCTGGTCCCTATCTTCTAATGATACATGTTATCAATACGCATTGGCAAGTCCTACCCACTCACAGGCGGAGTCATTCCGCAAGTAATTGGCAGGCGTGACTTTGCTTCCGCCGAGGCAAACTAAGCTTTAGTTTCGTATTGAAAGGAGTGATTCTGTGAGCACAAGCGTGGCCCAGCCCCCTGTTCGAAAGGCAAAGGGTACTAAACCCTTTATTCCCGATTTGGTCTATTTTGAACCCGGTGCATTGGAGTATGAAAAAGGCAAACGAATTATGGAATGGGTGACTTCTCAAAACATTCCTTATCAGATGACCACTTCTCACAATCGGATTACGAACCTGCCCGGGGAGACGGAGCAGGAGAAATATCGAATGGCCAAGCGAACCTTGGTTGTCGGCGTGCGCAAAACACTTAAATTTGACCAGTCCAAACCTTCCGCCGAATACGCCATTCCAATCTCGACCGGATGTATGGGCCACTGCCATTATTGCTATCTTCAAACAACACTGGGCGCCAAGCCTTATGTTAGGGTATACGTAAATACGGAAGAGATCATCGAGGCTGCGAAAGGATACATTGAAGAACGCAAACCTGAAATCACCCGTTTTGAAGCAGCTTGTACGTCTGATCCTGTCGGTCTGGAGCATATCACTGAAAATCTCAGCGACCTCATCCGATTCATGGCTGATGAAGAGTATGGACGTCTTCGCTTCGTGACCAAATATCATCATGTTGACCCACTGCTGAAGCTGAAGCATAACGGTCATACCCGCATCAGATTTAGTGTAAACGCGGATTATGTTATCAAAAACTTCGAACCTGCGACTTCCCGCTTTGAGGAGCGAATCGAGGCTGCAGGCAAAATCGCCCATGCTGGCTACCCGCTTGGTTTCATTATCGCCCCGATTATCTGGTACGATGGCTGGCAGGAAGGCTATGCAGAACTGCTGCAAAAACTCGCGGATACACTCCCTGAAGAAGCAGTTAAAGACCTGACATTTGAAATGATCCAGCACCGTTTCACCAAAACGGCGAAAGCCACCATTGAGAAGCGATATCCCAAAACAAAGCTGGAGATGGATATTGAAAAACGAAAGATGAAATGGGGCCGTTGGGGTCAATACAAATATGTATACAAAGACGATCAGCAGGACGCCCTGCGCGAATTTATTACAGAACGTATTTTTGAGCATTTCCCATTAGCCAATATTGATTATTTCACTTAAAATCCATAAGCGCTTCAGCCATTGTTTAAAAAGTAACCCAAAGTTATGATTGTCTCCATACTTGACTCGCTGCACGTCCAGATTAAAAAGCAGGTCGCATATTCCAGAATTATTCTGGTTTATGCAGCCTGCTTTTCATTTGATTGGTCATTCATCGTGGAAAACTGATAGTTATAAAGGCATGATATACGTTAGATGATCATCCACTGCGGTGTAATTTGCTGCAGCCAAATGGTGATTTTGGTCATCTGATCGGTGAACAGCAGGATGCCCATTAGCAGCATTAAGGCTCCACCAATCTTCATCATGATATTAGAATATCGCAAAATCCAGCGTGTGGAACCAATGAAGAAGGCCAGCACGAAGAAAGGCAAAGCAAATCCTACCGTGTAACCCGTGATCAATGTCAGCCATGCTGCGGGCTCGCTGGCCGCCATTGCAATAATGGCAGTCAGAATAGGTCCGATACAAGGCGACCAGCCTGCCGAGAAGCCAATTCCAAATATAAAAGAACCTAGATACCCGGCTGGTTTCCATTTCATGTCCAGCTTTCGCTCTCTCATCAAAAACTGCGGTTTGAAAATACCAAGCAAAAACAAGCCCATAAGCATAATCAAAATCGCCGATAACTGACGTATCAAATCACGATTATCATTGAAAAACTGTCCGAATAACCCGGCACCGAGACCAAGCGAATAGAATACAGCAGAGAAGCCGAGAATAAACGCCAGTGTATGCGTTAACGTCTTGAAGCGTACTTCGCGCTGATTACGATCATCCTTCAACTGCTGCACGGTCATTCCCGTGATATATGAAAGGTATGAAGGATACAGCGGAAGACAGCATGGTGATATAAAAGAAGCGAGGCCGGCAGCGAAAGCCAGCCATACATTAACATCAGGCATGAAGCAATGTCTCCCTTCCTTGTGCTCACTTGCTCGTTAATCGTTAGAACATCAGGCTCGGAACCCTTTTTTGGCAATCATCGTTAGAATCAGCATCGTGATCAGCAGCAGTACAATCGTCGCTCCCGGCGCCAAATTCCAAATTCCTGCTGTAACCAATCCAAGCACGACGGCAATCTCTCCAATCACGACGGACAGGATAATGGCCGATTTGAAGCTTCGAGCCATAAGCAGGCTGACAGCTACAGGAATGGTTAGTAATGCGGATACGAGCAGAGCACCCACGATCTTGATTGCCGTACTGATTACCAGTGCTGTCATCACCGTGATTAACATGTTCAGCATTTTGACAGGCAGTCCGGTCACCGCAGCTGCATCTTCCTCAAAACTGAGCAGGAAAAACTCCTTATGTAAAAAGGCAACTACAATCACAACAATTAATGTCACGATTCCGACCAGTTTCAGATCCGCTGCGTCCAGCGTGTAGATGCTGCCGAACAAATAACTCATAACATCCGCGTTATATCCTTTCCCCAACGTAAAAAACAGGGAAGCTAGCGCTACACCACCGGACATAATAATAGCAATGGACAATTCCGCATAGCTTTTATATGCCTTACGAAGCTTTTCAATGGCAAAAGACGCGAGTACCGCAAAAATCAAACCTACACCGATCGGGTACACTTCAATCAGAAAACCAAGCGCTACTCCTGCGATTGTTACATGGGACAAGGTATCTCCGATCATCGACAATCTCCGCAGCACAAGAAAAAGTCCGATCAGCGGAGCGGTAATGCCGATGAGCAGCCCACCTGCAAGTGCACGCTGAAAAAAATCACTCCATAATATTTCCAAAACAAACACGACTCCTTCGGCCTGGTTAATCTAATGGCCCACAAACATAACTAGCGTACCTGCGCGGTAGTATGCTGCAGGTTAGTCTCTGCACAATCCTCTATCTCATGTGAATGACGCACATGGAAATGAATCTTGCCATTCGTGAGGGCAGCTTCAGCGCCCAAATAACTCTCCATACGATCCATATCATGAGACACCATCAGGAATGTCATGCGATGATGTTCATGCATGTGGGTGATCAGTTCAAAAAAACTGGCTTGTGACTCCGCGTCAATTCCAACGGTGGGTTCATCAAGAATCAATAGATCCGGGTGATTAATCAGGGCACGAGCCAAAAAAACACGCTGCTGCTGGCCACCGGACAGTTGTCCAATGCGTTTGTTCGCAATATCCTCAATCCGCATCACCTGCATCGCATCGATGCACTGCTGCTGCCCTTGACGTGAAATCCGGCGAAACATATTTTTGTTGTTATATAATCCGGACATGACAACTTCACGAACGGTCGCTGGAAACAGCGGGTTAAATGCGTTTTTTTGCGGTACGTACCCGATCCGGTTCCAATCCTTGAATTTGCGAATCGACTGTCCAAACAGCTTGATGTCTCCCTGTGCAGGAGGCAGCAGTCCTACCAGCATACGAAGCAGTGTAGTTTTTCCCGCTCCGTTTGAACCGATAATACCTACAAAATCCCGCTGCTGAACCATAAAATTGAGATTTTCAATCACCCGCTGGTCCCCGTAGGAAAAAGACAAATTCTCGATCTCGATAATCGGATCATGACATAATGGCATGATTTGCTGCATGGCAAAGCCGCCCTTCATAATAAATAAAAATACGTAAACATCCTGCTTAACATTCCAAAAGTCTTCGCTGACGGAACAGCAAAGACTTCTGGAGGTTAACCTTCATTCTTCTTATTTTAATGCGATCAGCAGATTTTGCAAATTTTTCTGCATCAGGGTGAAATAATCATCTTTATTGTTCACCTGTTCCTGTGTCAAACCCTCCACCGGGTTTAACACCATCGTTTCAACTCCTGCTTCACTGGCAAGGGTCTTGGCTAATTTATCCGACACAAGCTCTTCGAAGAAAATGTACTTGATGCCTTCATCTTTTACCAGTTTAGACAGTTTAACAATGTCCTGCCCTGTCGGTTCTGCATCTGGGGAAAGCCCCATGATGGAATGCTGCTTCAAACCATAGTCACGTGCAAGGTACCCGAACGCTTGGTGTGACACCACAATTTCTTTGTTGGGTACGGATGCCAATTCACTCGTGAAACGCTGATCAAGTGCCTCGAGCTTGGTGCGAAGCTCTTCGTAACGCTGCTCATAACCTGCTTTGTGTGCAGGGTCAACTTCCACCAGGCTCTTCTTTATATTCTCCGCCATAATCATCGCTGATTTGGGGCTAACCCATGTATGAGGATCAATATGATGGTCAGCTGCCTGCGCATCACTGCCGCTCTCGTCTGCATGATCGTCGGCATGTTCATCCGCATGCTCTTCTCCATGCCCATGGCCATC
Source organism: Paenibacillus sp. AN1007 (assembly GCF_040702995.1). Lineage (NCBI taxonomy): Bacteria > Bacillati > Bacillota > Bacilli > Caryophanales > Paenibacillaceae > Paenibacillus > Paenibacillus sp. AN1007. The sequence goes on along the minus strand of NZ_CP159992.1, from coordinate 1,631,519 downwards.
GTCCCCTTCTGCTGTGAGCAGCTTGACGCCCTCACTGACTGCCACTGATTTCACCTTTGAATCACTGTTCAGCGACTTCAGAAAGTTCGGTACCCATCCTTCCAGACCTGCCCCATTGTACAGGAAAAGCTGTGCCTTGGATGTATTCACAATGTCTTGACTCTTCGGCGTCCAGTCATGCGGTTCTACTCCTGTAGGCAGTAGATTGATAACATTGGCATCTTCTCCGCCAATCGCCGCAGTGAATGCGTATACCGGGTAAAATGTCGTTACCACATTAACTTTGCCTTCCACAATTTTGGCTGCATTGTCGCTGTTCTGTCCACATGCGGATAATACCAGCAAACTAAGTATAAGCAGACTGCTCCAAAGCAGCTTCATTGTATTTCGTTTGCCAGGTTGGCCGGATCGATCCAATCGGACCTGTCTTTCCTTTTTAATGAATGTCATATATAATTCACTCCACATCACTTAATCGTAATCATTACTGAAAGAATTATAGGTAACATGTTCTGACTTGTCAAGACTCACACTCTACTATTCTTTCCTGATGACTGGAGTTCATAACAGTATATGCTTGTTCTCTTGACAGCAATCCTGTTTTGGAGCATAAAAAAGCAGTCCGAATCACTTCGGACCACCCTTGTATCGAATTTGTGACAATCTCCGTACGATTGATCACCTTTGTTCATTTGTCTTCTTGTGCATTACATTGTTTATTTCACCTGTGCGCCGTTCGGCATGCCGTCCGGTACAGATGCAAGTGTAAGCTGATCTCCGTGAGAGGCGGCCAAAATCATACCTTGGGACAGTTCACCGCGCAGCTTCACGGGCTTGAGATTTGTCACACAGATGACTTTACGTCCAACCATCTCTTCTGGCGTATAAAACTTCGCGATCCCTGATACCACCTGACGCTGCTCATAACCAAGATCCAGCTGCAGCTTGAGCAGCTTATCTGCCTTTTTCACCGGCTCACAAGCGATGACTTGAGCAACGCGCAGTTCAACTTTGGCAAAATCGTCAATACCGATCTCTTCTGTGCCTTCAGGTGCACTTACAGGTTCAGCTGCTGCAGGAGCTGCGGACACTGCTTCTGTCTGGCCCGCATCAGACTGTGCCGCCTTTTGCCCACCTGTCATCGCTTCAGAGATATAAGCGATTTCCTGCTCCACATCGAGACGCGGGAAGATCGGATCGCCTTTATGCAGCGCATTTCCCTCAGGAATCATTCCCCACTGCTTCGCTGCATCCCAAGCCGTAAGTTCCCCTTCCTGAATACCCAGCTGCTCCCAGATTTTGCGCGGCGCACGAGTCAAGAACGGCTGCAGCAGAATAGAAGCAATGCGCAGACTTTCGATCAAGTGGGACATCACAGATGCCAGCTCATCACGCTTGGCTTCATCGCGAGCCAGAGCCCATGGTTGAGTCTCGTCGATATATTTGTTGCTGCGGCTGACAAATTGGCTAATGGCCGTTAGCGCTACAGAGAACTGCAAGTTTTCCATCGCCTGCTCCACTTTTTCCACCGTTGCATGGCCCGCTTCTTCAAGCGAAGCATCAAACTCCGTCACATTGGCAGCAAAAGCAGGAGCTTTACCTTCGAAGTATTTATCCACCATTGCCACAGTACGGTTCAGCAGATTGCCCAAGTCGTTAGCCAGATCGGAATTTACACGCTCTACAAAGCTTTCCGGTGTGAATGTCCCGTCCGAACCAAACGGTACTTCACGCAGTAAATAATACCGGAGAGAATCCAGACCATAACGATCGATCAGAGTTACCGGGTCCACTACGTTTCCCTTGGACTTGGACATTTTGCCGTCTTTCATGAGCAGCCAGCCGTGTGCGAACACTTTTTTCGGCAGCGGAAGATCCAGTGCCATCAGCATGATTGGCCAGTAGATCGTATGGAAACGAACAATCTCTTTTCCTACTAGATGAACATCCGCCGGCCAGAACTTGTCGTACAGTGAAGCATCGGAAGAACCGTAGCCAAGTGCTGTAATGTAGTTGGACAGTGCATCAATCCACACGTACACGACATGTTTTGGGTCGCCTTTAACCTTGACACCCCATTCGAATGTAGTTCGCGATACCGCCAAATCTTCAAGACCTGGCTTGATAAAGTTGTTAATCATTTCGTTTTTGCGAGATTCCGGCTGAATAAAACCTGGATTCTCTTCATAGTACTGCAGCAGACGGTCAGCGTATTTACTCATGCGCAGGAAGTATGATTCTTCTTTGACCAGTTCCACCGGATGGCCGCTATCTGGGCTTTTAGCCGCGATAATCTCGCCTTGTTCATTCTTTTCTACATCCACCAGCTGTGTTTCAGTGTAATAGGTTTCATCCGGGATGCTGTACCAGCCTTCGTACTCGCCCTTGTAAATATCCCCCTGCTTCAGCAAACGATCAAAGATTTCCTGTACAACTGTTTTGTGACGCTCGTCGGTTGTCCGAATGAAATCATCATTGGAGATGTCCAGCTTGTTCCACAGGTCTTTGATCCCTGCAACAATCTCGTCAACAAAGGCTTGTGGAGACAAACCTTTCTCCTGAGCTTTGCGTTCAATCTTCTGACCATGTTCGTCAGTCCCTGTCAGATAACGTACCTCATATCCGCGCAGACGTTTGTAACGAGACATGGCATCTCCCGCTACCGTTGTATACGCGTGCCCGATATGCAGCTTGTCGCTTGGATAATAAATCGGTGTCGTCAAATAAAATGTTTTTTGATCCGTCATGAATGACTTCTCCTCCTTCAAATGGTGTGAAATGGCTTAAAATGTGCGAATGGGTACATGTTCTTCTTCTGCAAATGAACACAAAAAAACCCCCGCCCCTATGGGACGAGAGTATCTCTCACGTGTTACCACCCAAATTCCCCGCATTTTTCGCAAAACACAGGCTCTTCCGGTCCTTCGACCGCCCATTAACGCTGGATCACGCCTCAGTCTTACGACAACAGCGACTAGATGCTGTATGCACGCTCGAAAGAGGTTCCTCCGGGACCATCTTCCATCCTCCTCCCAGACCGGTTCTCAGCTAATCCGGCTCTCTGCACTGGGGGTGTGTCTGTACTTATCCCTTCACTGGAAAATCATATACCAAAAATATACTGAAATACTGCCCTTGTTGTCAAGTACAGTGCCGAACAGAGCCTCGCTTCTTTACTCCGGGTTACCTGTACCTTATAGAGCAGCTGCATAACTTCCAGCTCGTCCCGTTCCGTTACTGTTCCGGAACGACCATATTATTTTCAGACTTGGGCGGCACCAGATCTACACCGCCTGGATGAAACGGATGGCATTTCGCAATGCGTTTGGCAGCCAGATAAGAGCCTTTAAGTGCACCATGGACTTCAATAGCCTCCATCGCATACGCCGAGCATGTAGGATAAAAACGGCATGTTGGCGGCTTCAACGGCGAAATGTAATTGCGGTACACCCGAATAGGAGCCTGCATGATTTTTCGCGAAAGCTTCATCTTCAGTTCTTCCCGTGACTGTGCGCATGATGTGCAGCAGCCTTCTTGGCTGGAGCATGTTCAGCACAATCTTTACAGTATCCGAACACCTCAAACTTGTGATCCACGACCTGAAACTGCTCAGGAGCATCAGCAAGCTGCATCGGACAAAAAACGATGGGGTATGTCTTCTGGCACTTCAGGCAGATCATGTGATGATGATGATGGTCTTCGCTGCAGTGAGCTTTGAATTTAACACCATCTTCAAAGATAACCTGCTCCAGTACGCCCAATTCCTGCATTACCCGCAAGTTGCGGTATACCGTATCAAAGCTTAATCCGCTGTAAGTCTTACCCATATATTCGTAGACGTCCTTAGGTGTAAGATACCCTGGAGATTCGGCAAATAACCGCGCAAGTGTTTTGCGCTGATCGGTTATACGAAGCCCCTGTGAGGACATGGTAGTTATAATTTCTTCCGTTGACAGCATGATTTAAAGCACCTCCTGTCATACAAGCCTTTTGCATTGTTCATCATGCGACCATCTTTCGGCAAAAGCTGGTGCTTCCGCGCTATTAGTATACCTCTAATAATGCATGAAATGAAGATCAGAGTCAACGCAGGCTTACTCAGCCCAAGCGTTTACACATTGTATTTAAATGAGAAAGGACCCCATTTTCATGGAGTCCTCTCTTGACGGTTCAGAAGATGGTGTCTTTCAGGTGACTTTTGGGGTGAACGGGTATATATAATATAAGCTTTCACTCCAAACCGTACATGTTTGATTCGTTAAAGTATTACTTCTCAGCCGGAAGCGGTGTAAACAGAAGGTTAACCGGCAAGTTGCTTCCTGGTGCAGCAGAGAAAACAATCGTCACACTCTCACCGTAAGTGCCTGTACGGTATAGAACACCTTGTTCATTCGGTGCACTCAGGGATCTGCTGTCATTGGAGAGCTGTACCAGTTGACCATTCACCAGTGCTGAACCATAATATTTACCTCCACGAGGATTAAACGAAATCAGCGTCCGCGGAGCAACGTTGTTCAGGGTAATTTTGTATAGTACACCGAAGTTGCCCGCATTAGAAGCAATTGTGAAGGCCATCGGATCAGTACCGTCGAGATTCGGATCACTTCCATTATCTCCTAATGGAAGACGTGCAGGCTTCTTACCAACTTCCTGATCGTACGTGATGATACGAGTGGCATTAGGATACGTACCACGGTTATGAACTCCGTCACGATCCAGAACAGGAAGTGTGGACAATACCGCCATCGGGTCCTTGTTTTCTTCAATCATGACAATGTTATAGTCAAGGGTGTAGTCACTGAAAGCGTCCGAGTACAGAGAGATAACCTGTCCTTCTTTCATCGGAGTAGCGTTCAGTTCCGTCAAAATCAGTTTGCTTTCTCCAGGTTGGATGTATACTTTCTTCTGATCTGCTCCAATCTGCATGGATTTGAACCATTTATCAATGGACAATTTACCTGCTACGGTAGCAAATGGCGTTGGTCCAGCAAAGCCCATATTTTGCTGTTCGAATACAGCTGTATATTCATTGTTATTTGTTGCAATTACATACATTTTCACTCTTTTTCCCGTATTGTTGACATGGTGAATCATGAAACGTGTCTGTCCAATGGATGATTCCTTATAAACGATACCTTCCTGGTTAACGGTTTCAGGGCTGTTGCTGCGGATGAGCAAGCTTGGCTCGTCTGAATACGTAAATGCCAATTTCTCCATAGCAGGCACTTCACCGCCGTTAAACACAAACTTGTCGCCTACAGGTGTAAACAATTGATTGAAATCGGACTGCGTGTATAACGTCTCATTTGTAATTATAATGGTTTTGGTGATCGTATTACTCAAACCATGTTTATCTGTAACAGTAAGGGATACAGTCTTTGGTCCTGGTACGAAGAATGCCAGGGCATTATTATCCCACTCTCTTTTTTCAATCGCATTCTCATCATCTGTACTCTGATCAATATAAGTGATTTTTTCACCCATTTTGTATTCTTCTTTGTCCGTTGTAAACATCGCTACCGGTGGAAGGTTAGGCTGCTCTACTTTGATGGTGAGCGTATATGGGTCACTCCACTGACCGCTCGAATCCTGAACGGAATAGGTTACTGTATAAACGCCTGGTTGTTCAAAGGCATCCTCACGTCCTGTCCAGCGCTCATCCACAATCGGGAGGCCGCTAGGTGAGCTGCTCTTTGTTGTGTAGGTTACCGGGTCCCCTGCAAAAACTTCTTTTTGCACGGTGAAGCTGGCTACCGGCTTCGTATTGAGCTTCAGCACAACTGTTTTGGCAGACTGATTGACAGTATACGTGATGTTCAACGCTTGTGTGATGGAAGTCAGTGGAATCATGAACGTATTTTTTTCCTGGTATGCAGGACCTTTCATCGTTCTTGATTCCCCATTGACGGTGTACACCTTGCTGTTGGTTTTGAAGCGAAGTTCATCCGAACCGCTGATGATAATGGTTTCTTTCGTCGTATTATCATATTTTACAGTGTAGCCAACCCGGTCTACCAGAGCACGGATAGCTACATTAGACACACCATTTTTTACTGCCATAGGCTGTCCAGCCAAATACGTTTTTCCATCCTGAACCATTTTATTGCTGTTCATGTACAGTGTCAGGTCTCCGCCCGATTTTCCTCCTGCGGATGCAGCGCCTGCTGCTGGCTGCTCCACTTCAACAGGTACCGGTGGTGTTGTCGCTTCACCTGTTCCCTGTTCTTCGTCTGTACCAGCCTCTGGGTCAACCGGTACAGCTTCTGTTCCAGAAGGAGCTGTTGTTTCAGGCTTCGTCTCTATCGTGTTTTCATTATTGACGGGTTGTGTGCTGCTGGATGAAGTGTTAGCTGACTCGCTCGCCGTTCCTGATTTTACTTCCGACTCGGCGATCGGCTGTTCTTTCTTCACAACCTCAACCGATTTTACTTTTGCAGTATTCACTGGCGTTTGTTCGCTTGATTCGGCTGCTTGAGCGTTTGCAGGAATTACTGCAAAGGCTTGAAACACAGCAAAAGCGGTAAGTATGGATAATTTCTTCTTCAAATTCATTCTTAGTCTTTGGCTCCTTCTGCTCCCATTATTAATATCCCCTCTAAAAGTCATATGATTAGACGCTAAGAAACGGGAAAAGTTGCTAAAAAAAATGAAACAGAATTGTAAACTTTTAATAGAAGTGAAAAACTATGAAAATAGTTATCTGTTAATATGAACATGCTGCATGGTTTTACAGAGGTACAGCAGGTTAAAAGTTAAAAGCAGCCCTCACGAAACAAGTTCGTAAAAGCTGCTTGGTTACAATAGATATATTTATTTTCCTGAACAAGTCAAGTCTGCTGTATCCGTACGCCCCTGCTCAATCAAGCGATATGCTCGTTCAACTTCTTCTTCGGTTGGTGAAGGAACACCATCCAGCGGATAAACTTTACCCAGCGCCTCCCATTTGTAAATTCCCATTTGATGATAAGGAAGAATTTCAAATTTCTCCACCCCGTTCAGCGTACCGATAAAGCGGCCAAGATTCAACAAATCTTCTTCCTGATCATGAATACCAGGTACATAGACATGTCTGATCCACATTTTTCGCCCATTGTCAGATAACCATCTTGCTGTCTTTAACGTACGTTCATTGGATTTCCCCGTCAGCTTGATGTGTTTCTCGTCATCAATATGCTTTAGATCGAGTAATACTAAGTCTGTATGATCAAGTAAGTCATGAATGCGATCCGGTTCATTGAAGCCGTTGCTGTCCAGCGTAGTGTGAAGTCCCCAGCGGCGTTTTACTTCCTTGAATACTTCTGCGACAAAATGGGCCTGCAGCGTAGGCTCACCGCCAGAGATAGTGAGTCCGCCACCAGAGCTTCGGTAGTAAGACAGGTACGGCTGGATTTCAGCCAGTACCTCCTCCAGTGTCATCTCTTTACCGCCGTCCAGTGCCCAAGTGTCAGGGTTGTGACAGTACTGACATTTGAGCAGGCATCCTTGCATAAAAAGCACGAAGCGGATGCCGGGGCCGTCAACCGTCCCGAAAGTTTCGAGTGAATGAATATGTCCGTTAACCATGCTGCCTCTTCCTTTCTATTCGCATCCGCTATGCGCCTGCTTTTTATGATGATTCGAAATCCCTCTCTGGATTACAGAAAAGTGAGTTACATTGAACCGTGGAATGTACGGTTAATGACATCCAGCTGCTGCTCACGTGTCAGTTTAATAAAGTTAACTGCGTAACCCGACACCCGTATAGTTAATTGCGGATATTGTTCCGGGTGGTCCATCGCATCGATCAGCTGCTGACGATCAAATACGTTTACGTTTAAGTGATGCGCATTTTGACCGAAATATCCATCCATCATCGCTGTCAGATTGGATTTCCGAACTGCATCTTCTTTACCCAGTGCTTTAGGCACGATGGAGAAGGTGTTGGAAATACCGTCAAGGCTGTGTTCATACGGCAGTTTAGCTACAGATCCGAGGGATGCCAGTGCACCTTTTTTGTCCCGACCATGCATTGGGTTTGCCCCTGGTGCAAACGGCTCGCCTGCTTTACGTCCATCTGGTGTGGTTCCTGTTTTCTTACCATAAACTACGTTGGAAGTAATCGTCAGTACGGATTGTGTTGGCATCGCATTGCGGTATGCTTTGTGCTTGCGAATCATGCCCATGAAGCTTTCTACCAATTCTACAGCAATGCTGTCAACACTGTCATCGTTGTTGCCGTAACAAGGGAATTCACCTTCGATTTCAAAATCAACGGCAATGCCCTGTTCGTTGCGGATCGGTTTAACTTTGGCATATTTAATTGCACTGAGTGAGTCAGCTGCGACCGAGAGTCCAGCGATACCGCAGGCCATTGTACGCAGAATATCACGATCATGAAGCGCCATTTCAATCCGTTCGTAGCTGTATTTATCATGCATGTAGTGAATAACGTTAAGAGTATTCATGTACAGTTTTGCCAGCCACTCCATCATCGGTTTGAAACGTTTCATGACTTCATTGTAATCGAGTACTTCACTTGTGATGGCAGGATACTCTGGTCCAACCTGTGCTCCAGATTTTTCGTCACGTCCACCGTTGATCGCATACAGCAGTGCTTTCGCCAAGTTGGCACGCGCTCCGAAGAACTGCATTTGTTTACCGATTTTCATTGCGGATACACAGCAGGCAATACCGTAATCATCGCCATAGATTGGACGCATCAGATCATCATTCTCATACTGGATGGAGCTGGTTTCAATAGATACTTTACTGCAGTAATCTTTGAAGGCTTCAGGCAGCTTCGTGGACCACAGTACAGTCAAGTTTGGCTCTGGAGCAGGTCCCAGGTTATGCAGCGTGTGCAGGAAGCGGAAGCTGTTTTTGGTTACGCGTGTTTCACCGTTCATAGACATCCCGCCGATGGACTCGGTCACCCAAGTTGGGTCACCGCTGAACAATTCATTGTAATCCGGCGTGCGCAGGAATTTAACAATCCGCAGTTTCATCACAAAGTGGTCAACCAGTTCTTGAGCCTGTTCTTCAGTCAGAATGCCTTCTTGCAAGTCACGTTCAATGTAGATATCCAAGAAAGAAGATACGCGTCCAAGAGACATCGCTGCACCGTTTTGCTCTTTAATTGCTGCAAGGTAACCGAAGTACAGCCACTGAAACGCTTCTTTAGCCGTTGTTGCTGGCAAAGAAATATCGAAGCCATGCATCTCGCCCAGTTGTTTCAGTTCCTGCAGTGCACGAATCTGTTCGGACAATTCTTCCCGCAGACGAATGACATCTTCATCAATGACGTCTACTTCCAGCGCGTTGAGTTCGCCTTTTTTGTTACGAATGAGGAAATCTACACCGTACAAAGCAACCCGGCGATAATCACCGATAATCCGGCCACGGCCGTAAGCATCCGGCAAACCTGTGATAATACCCGCTTTACGTGCTGCACGCATCTCGGCAGTGTAAGCATCAAATACACCTTGGTTATGCGTTTTACGAATGTTTGTAAATATATCAATGACACCTTGAGGCATTTCGAAGCCGTATGCTTCACATGCATCAATCATCATGCGAATTCCGCCGAATGGCTGAATGGAACGTTTGAATGGAGCGTCTGTCTGAACACCAACGATCTGCTCTTTGGACTGATCCAGGTAACCCGGCTGGTGGGATGTAATTGTAGAAGGTGTATTCACATCCACATCAAGCACGCCACCATTATCGCGTTCTTTTTTGGTCAGATCCGATACAATATCCCACAGTTCTTTTGTGTTTTGAGTAGCACCTGCGAGGAAAGATTCATCCCCGTAGTATGGAGACAGGTTATGTCCCAGAAAATCATTCACATCTACAGTTTTTGTCCATGTTCCTTTGGTAAAGTTTCTCCAGCCTGTTTGTTGTTTAACATCTTTTTCGATCACCGACATCGTAATCCCTCCGCTAATTTGGATTTCTGGACACTTCACATCATTGCAAAAACAAATCATCGTGAGTCCAGAGCCGCGATTTATGTGAATTGTTTCACATGAGCCGGAACACGTTCTCTCTACTGGGGAACCGGAACCGCGGAATGAATGTTTTTCTTACATTTTCAGTATACGTCCTGTTGGTTTCATCATCTGTGATTTTTGTCACAAAGCAAGCAATGTATGTCACTCCAGTTGGGGGTGTCTTATTGCACGACACGAGGGCTGTTCACACTTAACCACTCCGCGGGCAGAACAACTTCAGATCGCTGTTATCCCCGGATTTTTTCCATTCACTTTTCCAAAGTGAAAATCCGGTGATAAGCGTATGCTTCCGATGCAGCTTTCTTTCAGAAAGCTTTCAAGCGAACGCTCTGCTTCTTCCGTTTCTTCTGCCCGCTCCGTTATCGTGTGAACCTCTATTGTGCAAACAGCCACCCCCTCTTCCGTTCCTACCATTTGGGGAACCATTGCTCCGCTATGCTTGGAGCAACTAAGGGCTTGAATGAAGTTCCTGAAAAACGGACGCTTTGCTCCTCCGTTTTTCTGCCATTTCCGCTTGCCCACCTCTCCTTTCTCACCCCCTTTCCTTTTTCTTTATTAGCTCTTTCCACATGGATACGGCAATGGGGGCTCCCCAATACGGGGAACCCTGAATCAATTGCCTCAACTCTATGCGTCTTATTCAAATTTGCCGTAGAAAGCGTTGCGGTATACATCAGCCAGCTCAGTGACCAGCGGCAGTTTTGGATTCGCTGTTGTACATTGGTCTTCGAAGGCACGGTCAGCCAAGTAATCTACACGCGATTCGAAGTCTTTGGCGTCAAATCCGATTTCCTGGAACGATTCTTCGATGCCCAGTTTTTTGTTCAGATCGCGAATCGCTTTGATCAAGCTGTTTACGCCTTCTTCGGTTGTACGTGCCGGCAATCCGAGAATACGTGCAATTTCGGCGTAACGTTCATCAGCTACAAAGTGCGAATATTTCGGGAACGATGCAAATTTCGTTGGTTTTTTCGCATTGTAACGAATAACGTGCGGCAATAAGATCGCATTGGTGCGTCCATGTGCAGTATGGTACTGACCGCCCCATTTGTGCGCCAAACTGTGGTTAATGCCCAGGAACGCGTTGGCAAAGGCCATACCGGCAATCGTCGAAGCATTATGCATTTTCTCGCGTGCCAGTTTATCACCCTGCAGCGACGATTGTTCCAGGTATTGGAACACCAGCTGGATCGCTTTAATCGCCAGACCATCTGTATAGTCATTCGCCATGACGGATACGTATGCTTCAATCGCGTGAGTCAGTACGTCCATGCCGGTATCGGCTACTGCGGTTCTTGGCAAGCTGTATACGAATTCTGGGTCAACAATCGCTACGTCTGGTGTCAATTCATAGTCAGCCAGCGGATACTTGGTATTGCCGTGCTCTTTATCCGTAATTACCGCAAACGATGTAACTTCAGAACCTGTACCTGATGTTGTTGGAATAGCTACAAATTTTGCTTTCGATCCGAGTCTTGGATATTTGTAGATCCGTTTACGAATATCCATGAATTTTTGTTTCAGGTTGTTAAAGTCGGTATCTGGGTACTCATAGAACAACCACATCGCTTTGGCAGCATCCATCGGTGATCCGCCGCCGAGCGCGATAATGCAGTCCGGCTGGAAGCGTTCCATCATTGCTTTACCGCGATCTACTGTTGTTGTTGACGGGTCAGGCTCAACTTCAGAGAAAACTTCAATCGCAACCGGTGTCTGACGTTGACGCAGATAATGCTCTACTTTTTCCACATATCCGAGTTTGACCATCATCGCATCTGTAATAATCGCTACACGGGTAATGTCCGGCATTTTGGCAAGGTATTGGGTTGCCCCTTTTTCGAAGTATACTTTGTTCGGCACTTTGAACCACTGCATATTCACGGTACGACGAGCCACCCTTTTCACGTTGATTAAGTTTACAGCCGTTACGTTAGAAGATGTTGAGTTACGTCCGTACGATCCACAACCCAGAGTCAGTGATGGCATATTCGTATTGTAGATATCTCCGATTGCACCATGTGTTGAAGGTGAGTTCACGATAATCCGTCCGGTTTGCAGGCGATCCGCAAACTGGTTGATCACTTCTTCATTGTTCGAGTGAATCACGGAGGAGTGACCCATTCCGCCAAAAGCAACCACTTCTGCTGCACGCTCAATACCATCTTTTGCGGTTTTTACTTTGTAACATGCCAGCACCGGACTCAGTTTCTCTGCGGACAATGGGAATTTGGTGCCCACACCTTCAATCTCGGCTACCAGAATTTTAGTGCCTGCCGGTACTTCAATGCCGCACATTTTGGCAATGTTCACAGCGGACTGACCTACAATGGTCGGGTTAACTGCACATTTCTCTGCGTTGATCGCACCTGCCGTCAATTTGGCGGCTTCGTCTTTGTTTACAAAGTAACAGCCATTCGTAATCATTTTCTTTTTCACTTGATCGAAGATCGGTTCTTCAATAATAACCGCTTGTTCGGAAGCACAGATCATACCATTGTCAAAAGACTTCGACAGAATCAAATCCGTTACCGCCTGGTTGATATCTGCACTTTTTTCAATAAAGCAAGGTACGTTACCCGGTCCTACGCCCAGCGCCGGTTTACCACAGCTGTATGCTGCACGCACCATGGCTGATCCGCCTGTCGCAAGGATGAGAGCCACGTCATTGTGATTCATCAGTGCGTTGGTACGATCCATGGACGGATCATCAATCCATTGGATACAGTCGGCTGGAGCGCCGTTTTTCACAGCAGCTTCAAGCAGAATTCTGGCTGCCTCGCGGCTGCATTTCTGTGCTGAAGGGTGGAAACCAAAGATAATCGGGTTACGTGTTTTAATCGCAATCAGTGCTTTAAACATCGTGGTGGATGTCGGGTTGGTTACAGGCGTGATCCCCATGATAATACCAACCGGCTCCGCAATTTTCTGGAAGCTGTCGTACTCATTGTCTTCAATAACGCCTACTGTTTTTTCGTATTTAATGCTGTTATAAACATACTCTGTAGCGAATATATTTTTAATAATTTTATCTTCATACACACCGCGTCCTGTTTCTTCTACGGCCATCTTGGCGAGCATCATATGTTTATCCAGTCCCGCAAGCGCCATAGCCTGCACAATCCGGTCAATTTGTTCCTGATCCATGGACATGAATGCTGCATGTGCTTTGTTTGCTTTGTCAATTAACGTTTGAATATACTGACCTGCTGTCGGTTCTTTTGTTGGGGCGACTTCATTCTTTACAGCCATCTCCCTCATCCTCCTAAAGGTTCGTATTGGTTTGTCTCTCTTCTTTACATCCACATCGTATCATGGGGAAAAGATATATTATGTGATTTTTTTCACAAAGTATGACAAATTTTAGTTAAGTTTTTAAGAGCCCCGCGAAAGGGACATTTCCCTTTCTATTTAAAATAGCAGCCCTTTAGCCTCATGCTTCCCCTCCAAAAGTGAATTTAATCACAATGTTTGAAATTTCGCCATTTTTAAACGCTTTCCATGCCCCTCAAACGGTAAGATTAGGTATATACTGAACTTAAAAATTGAACCACCGCAATTTGTACCGTACCTCCACACGGCCGAGATGCCCAGATCAGGATGGCACAGTTTGCGGCGAACCTCGGAAGCATCAAGCAGGTAATGATCAGCTGACCGGGGAGACAAAGGGGAGATCAACGTATGGGAGAACTAACAAATGTACTGGAAAAGCGCGGAAATACCAACTGTTTCTCGGAAGTAAATTTTAACCATCTGCTCGTCACGATGAAAGACCGTACTTACCCGGAAGGAACACATCTGTACTGGGAAGGTGACGTCTCTGACAAACTTTATTATATGAAACGGGGACGTGCCCAAATTACCAAATCAACGGACGAGGGCAAGGAACTGATTATGTATATGTACCAGACGGGAGACATGATTGGTCAGGCTGATCCGTTCTTCGGCTCCAGACACAGCTTTTCGGCGGAAGTCCTGGAGGACAGCGAGATTGGCGTACTTGAACATAAGGATCTGGAGATGCTGATTTGTCAGCATTGTGACTTTGCGATTGATTTCATGAAGTGGATGGGCATTCACCATCGTCTCACCCAAACCAAGTTTCGGGATTTGATGCTGTACGGCAAACCAGGGGCGCTCTGTTCTACCTTGATTCGGCTGTCTAATTCCTATGGCGAACTCCATGGGGATCATGTGATGATTCATAAAAAAATTACACACACTGACCTGTCCAATATGATTGGAGCTACACGTGAAAGTGTGAACCGCATGCTTAGTGATCTTCGCAAGAAAGACGCGATTGAATATGACAACGGCATGATTGTTATCAAAGATCTGAAAATGCTGCAGGGCATCTGTCACTGCGAACTGTGTCCGAATGAAATCTGCCGCATCTAAAATCTGCAGTCTGCCTTTTGCTGAGTCGAGCCGAGCTGTTCAGGCCGCTTAAAGATATGACTTGTAAAAGAATTCATGATACGTAAAGAGCCCAATAAAATGAACCATCATTGGGCTTTTCGTGCTTCCTATTATTTTTCAGGACGCATTGGACGTGTTGACAAGTTCAAGTTTTACCGCATCACGCGGACTTAATTTCATATCCAATCCGTTCTCCATTAACTCCTTCTCATTCACCTTAATCACCCAGCGCTGGTTCATCCTAGGTGTAATATTCTCCACGGCTACAACAAATTTGTTGTTTTCCGACAACCGCACAACCCCACTGGACTTCAATACGTCACGAACCGTGCACTCCTGTACATAAATACCGGCATACTGCCGATTCAGATTCGGGTTATCCGGGCCGCCACTTACTTTCAGCAGGGTTGTCTGATAAGCGGCACCGCTGCCCCGCCGTCAGCGGCTTTGACGTATATAATCACTTCATCTTTGGCATGAAGCTCCGTATCCCAATTCTCTAGTTCAACATCCTTGCCATTCAGCTTGACTGCCCAGGTTAGAGAGGAGTCTAGCGAAACCTCACCCACGGATTGGATGCGGCTGCCATCAGCCGTAAAATCAACCAGTCCACTGTTCAGCAAAGCTTTTTTGAGCGTTAACCCTTCACTGAAATCACGTTTGATGGACTTCGTCGCATCAGGTAAAAAAGTACTGCCATCAATGGCAACAGTAATTGTATTGGCTGAATCTTTCTCTGAGACAACCGGCTGCTCGGAAGGCTGCGTCTCTCTGGTACACCCCGTCAAAATGGCGAGAATAAGCAAGCATAGACCTATGTAACCGGGAATTTTCTTCATCATGTAGGTAACACCACCCTGCGTAAAATCATTCACCCTGTTGTCCATACCCTTTATTATGGCACATTCTGCAGTAAAAAACAGTGTCAAAGCCGTTACTTTTGTACTGCTGCAGCTTGAACTTATCCTATTCAAAAAGGAGAGTCTGCAAGCAGACCCTCCTGTGCTGCATAACCGTGCTGTTAACCAGGCCGTTATTGAATGAAAGCCTGCATATAGGTGCGGCCTCCGTCACCATCCTTCAGATATGGATTGAGTCCGAACGTTTGGTTGTCTGATACAAAAACGCCAGTAAGCAAACGCCCTTCAAGTAGGGCACCGTCAACCTGCACGCAGCAGGACGGAGCATCCACGTATTCCTGATACAAAGGAATATGCCCGTATGGCTGATGGACCTTGAACAGCTTGCCCTGCTCATGCAGCGGGCGATCGGAGAAATACGTTGGCACAATATATCGTGCAATGACGTCCAGTTCATCCGCTGTATAGAAGGGCTCATCACCAAGCCACGGTGCGAACATACGAATCTTTTCATATTGTGACCAGACGACAGCCTGAATCAGCATTTCAATCTGAACCAGCTTCCCGTTACCGGCTTTAAGGCACAGTCGGTCGTTGTGAAGCTCTTTTTTCACATGAGACACACGATCTGGCAGCCGCAGCTCACAGCCGATACATTTCCAGCCGCTGGGCGCTTGAATCCACTTCTGCAGCACCGCCGGAGACGATTCTGAGCCAGCGCTGTTCACAAAATAATCCTCTGCTTGAGCAGGGTTATCACTACCCGAATGTGAATTTGCCGAGCGTTTGAACAGTTCTGCTGTTTTCTGATAAATCAGATGAACCTGAATGGATGCGCTCTCAAGTTCTGCAATATCTTGCTTGCCGTAGCGTATTTCACGGGATAAGCTTTCTTCTCTCATGACAAGTGGCCTCCTTCGCTCCGGCCGTTTGCGGCCATTTTCTATAGATTATACTACATCTCATGACAACATGTGCACAGGAAGCAGGAAAAAGCATCACGTAAACGATCCCGTAAGACAAAAAACTCTTGATTTCACTGGAAATCAAGAGTTTATGTTATACCTGGTAACCGCATCTGCCGGGTTTATTCTACCCAATGTTCAGCCCAATCCTGGATCTGATTCATAACAGGCTGCAGTGCCTTGCCCTTCTCGGTCAATTCATATTCGATTCGAACCGGTGTTTCCGGGTAGACATGACGTACCAGAATGCCTTCGCTCTCCAAGTCTTTCATCCGTTCAGATAACATTTTGTCACTCATGGACGGAATCAAATTAGAGATGTCTTTAAATCGTTTTGACCCACTCATCAATGTTTGGATAATTAACCCGTTCCAGCGCTTGCCTAAAAAAGAAAACGCCGTTTCAAAACGCGGACACATCCGCAGATCTTGGTCTTCCACTTTCATCACCTCTTTAGAGATCACTCAACTTACGTTTTGTTAGTATATTTCATAATAACACATTTGAGCTGTAAAGAAAACGCCTGCCGCAAAAAACTTCAAATTTGAGAAGCAGAACTTGCAGCTAAATCAGATACCTTCAGTATACAACACGTTATGGCAGGTCACCATGGGAAATATCGTGTAACAACCCATATCCATATATTACCCAAAAAGAACCCTTCTACCACAGTCAGATGACTTGGAGAAGAGTTCCCGGTATGACCTTATTACATTATGATGTTTATCCATGAATAAAGCTGCTGCGGCTCAGACCAGCACGCCACCAATTGGTCTTACAGGTTCGCTTTTGCCATATTGCGGCTTGGAGCTGTGTGCAGGGTACGCCCATTTTACAGCATTGCTGATCACTTTCAATATTTCCGGGTTATAGTAGGTCGGATACGTCTCGTGTCCAGGCCGGAAATAAAAGATTTTACCTTCTCCGCGGCGGAATGTACACCCACTCCGGAATACTTCACCGCCTTGGAAGTTACTCACAAACACCAGCTCATCCGGTACTGGAATATCGAAGAATTCGCCGTACATCTCTTCTTTTTCCAGTACAATCTTAGCATCGATGCCTTCCGCAATCGGGTGGGAAGGGTTGACACACCATACGATCTCCTGCTCATCTGCTACACGCCACTTGAGATCACAGCTCGTTCCCATCAGCGCCTTGAAAGGCTTTGAAAAATGACCGGAATGCAGCACAATCATGCCCATGCCGTTCAATACACGCTGCGTGACCTTCTGTACAATCTCGTCGCTAACGCGATCATGTGCCATATGTCCCCACCATATAAGCACATCTGTAGAGTGCAGCACTTCATCACTCAAACCATGTTCAGGCTGATCGAGTGTAGCTGTACGAATCGCAAATCCCTCGCCGCCAAGTCCGTCAGCAAGCGCACGGTGCAGGCCGTCAGGGTAAACTTCCTTTACTTCATCATGTATTCTCTCATGGACAAACTCATTCCAAATGGTGACGTTAATCATAATTAATTTCCCCCTAGTATAGCTCTAAACCCACCACATATCGCCCAGCGGTTCCTCGATCAATACTTGCTGGAGATTTTGTACGGCTTTAGAGAATCCTTCTTCAACCGACATCAGACCGTCTTCGTGTTCGATACTTACAACATAGTCATAGCCAACCAGACGCAGGGCACTCATAATGTCCGCCCATGTTTTGTTATCATGTCCGTAACCCACGGAGCGGAACTGCCAAGCCCGATCCAGCATGTTTGTATAATCCTGCATATCCGTTACCCCGTGTTTGTTCACGTTTACCGGATCGATCGTTGTATCTTTGGCATGGAAGTGATGAATCGCGTTTTCCCGACCCAAAATGTGGATCGCCTGTACCGGATCAATACCCTGCCACCACATATGACTCGGGTCGAGGTTGGCTCCAATCACTTCGCCTGCTGCTTCACGCAGTCTGAGCAGGGTTGCTGGCGTATGAACGGAGAATCCACCGTGCAGCTCCAGACCTACTTTTACGTTGCGATCTGCAGCAAATTTACCCCACTCGGTCCAGTAAGGAATCACTTTGTTTTCCCACTGCCATTTCAAAATTTCCTGAAAATCATTCGGCCAAGGCGCAACAGGCCAGTTTGGATATTTCGCATCTTCGTGATCTCCAGGACAGCCGGAAAATGTATTCACAACAGGCACTTCCAGCTTTTCCGCCAGCTCTACGGATTTTACGAAATCATCGTGAAATTCCTTCGCAATATCTTTTTGCGGATGCAGCGGGTTGCCGTGACAGCTCAGAGCGCTGATCGTCAGACCGCGTGATTCCACTGCGTTCTTGAAGTTTTTGAGTGCTGCAGGATTGCTCAACAGTTCATCTGGCTTACAGTGAGCGTTCCCCGGGTGTCCACCCGTTCCGATTTCTACTGCTTTGAGTCCCTTGGAAGCTACATAATCAAGTGCATCCTCTAATTTACGTCCACCGAATAGTACCAAAAATACGCCGAGTTTCAAGTGCAATTCCTCCTTGGATTAAATAGTGTATGATTGCTGTATTTTGCTGTTCCGTTCTCATGCTTGTTTAGTTATTGTGGAAAAACAAGCATGATTCTATCCCGAAAATTAAACGTATCCACTCATGGATCTCCAAACGTGAGACTTCATCACACATTCGTGGAGACTTTATCATCCATTAGTGAGATTCAACTGTCTCGTTCTCGGATTGACCTTCATTCGTTGTTACAACGCTGTCGTAGGTGCTCTCCAGATGAATGTGCTTGCCTTCAAGAGAAGAACGCTGAAAAGCATGCATGGCTTCTAACACATGATATGCAAGTTTGCCGCTTGCCTTATGCTCGCGTCCGGCCCGAATGGATTCCACCATCTCGGCCACACCAATCCCTCTCTCGTTATGGCCGCTTTCGAATGCGGGCTGAACCGTCTCCCACGTGTCTTGACCATACCGGCGAAGCTTGACTTCACCATTAAAGAAGTTGGGATCAGGTACACTGAGTGTGCCTTCCGTGCCATAGATTTCGATACGGGGCAGATCTGAAGCTCCGCGGATATCAAAACTTGTAATCATCGTTACGATCGCACCTTCAGCAAAATCAATCGTCCCAGCCAAGTGGGTTGGCGTCTGGATGCGAAGTGCCGTCCCTTCCTTCGGGCCTGAACCAATTTTGCGATCCGTGATTTGGATGCCTGCGGATGCACTGATCCGGCGAATCGGACCCAGCAGCGTGATCAGAGCTGTCAAATAGTAAGGCCCCATGTCAAACATCGGCCCGCCCCCTGCAGCATAGAAAAACTCGGGATCAGGGTGCCATGCCTCCGGTCCACCACCCATGAAAAAGGACGTTGCTGCGATCGGCTTGCCAATTAAGCCCTCTTCAATCGCTTTACGCGCAGTCTGGATGCCTGAGCCAAGGAATGTATCCGGTGCGGAGCCAACATACAGCCCTTTTTCCTCGGCAAGCTCGACCACTTTGCGTCCATCTTCCAGTGAAATGGCCAGCGGTTTCTCCGCATACACATGTTTGCCAGCTTCCAAAGCAGCCACATCGGTCATGGCATGACTGCCAGGAACCGTAAGGTTCAGCACAAGTTCAATCTCATCATTTTGTAACAACTCATCTACATTGTAAACGTTTGCGATATTAAATTCATCTGCCCGTTCCTGGGCACGCTCACGGATCAGGTCAGCGACCGCCACAACCTCGATATGAGGGTTTGTTTTGAGATTCTCCAGGTAGATGGCACTGATGTTACCGCACCCGATGATGCCTGCTTTCATTTTCTCCACGATGATGTTCATCTCCTTACGTACCTGTAAGAGCTATGTTCTTCTGTTTAATATGCTTGTTATCACTTTAGATCGTTTATACTGCTCAACTCTAAGTCTATGGTATTCTGTTTGCGCTTCAATTAAAATGAATAATATGATTAAAACATGAACTATCTGGTCATAATTTTTCGAATTTTAAGGAGTGCACATATGCCAACAGATCATACCTGCCAAGTTCTTACAGCAGGCTTTTCATTCCATCGCAAACCCTATTCCATGGTGCAGCTCGACGGAGTTAAAAACTATTTGATGCGGCTGCAGACCGATGGACGCTGTCGTGCTCGCATTGACGGCTCCATGTCCATGGTTGACGCAGGGGATCTGCTTCTTTTTGACCCGGACGAGCCTTATGAGCTGCGAATTGATAATGAGTACAATCCTATGGGAGAGCGGCTTGTGGAGAGCGGAGATTATCATATTTTCTTCAACGGTTCGTGGGTGGACGATTGGTGGAAACGCCATAAACGACCGACTCGAATCAAGGTTGAATTGTCGGAGAGCCTGTTAACCCTGTTCAGACAGCTGATTCTGGAGCAGCGCCGCCTCTCCAATCCTTATCCCGAAATTTCAAGTTATTATATGCGTATCCTGTGTCTAGAGGTGGACCGGCTGCTCTCGGAGCATCCGACGAATACCAAAACCAATTTTGTCGCTTACGAAATTAAAAATTACATCGAGGAGAATGCTTCCTCTCTGTTCAAACTGAACGATGTGGCAGCACATCTGGGCATCAGCGTATCCAGGGGCGTGCATTTGTTTAAAGAAACGTTTGGCAAAAGCATCATGCAGTATACACTCGATGTGCGGCTTAACATGGCCAGAGAGCGAATCATATTTAGTCCAATGACGCTGGAGCAGGTCGCTGAATCCTCCGGCTTTAACAACTATACATACTTCCACCGTGTATTCCGTTCCCGGTTCGGTATGTCACCGAAAGAATTTCGCCTGATTCACCGGGAACAGATGTAACGATGCCGTCGTTTCGTTCACGCCATGCTGTATTTTTTTGTCATTCACTGTTCAGTTGAATTTTGGGATATGGAGCAGTATACGTCCAATAAACTTATTTGCGCGCGGCGATGGCCTCGGACACCACCATAGCGAGGTCCTCGTTGCCAAACATGGAAAGGACGCCAAGGACGGTGTCGTCGGGAATATCTCCGGCTTCCTCCTTGGATATAATCAGCTTCTGCACCTGCTGTAAACGCTCATTACTCTGCTGCTCCGGATATGCCTGGCGGTACAGCTCCTCCGGGTCTAGTCCGTTATTCACACACCACTGAGCAAACACCAGGATCATCATCTCTTCTTCCTGCTTATAGGACTCAATAACGGCTTCCTCAATCTGTTTGCTGCGTTCCCTTTGATATTCATCCATGATGGATCTGCACCCCTTTATGTGTAATTCTTAATTCAATTCATCTTCTTGATCAGCAGCTCCGCAAGCTCATGGCTGTCCATAACATAACTCGCACTGATCTGACAGTCATCGGGGGTGTCCAAGCAAGCAAGGAAATGATCTACAGCTCCGGCAAAACCTCTGCGTGTCAGCACCATATCCCAGCTTCCAAAGGTCTCTTTCGTCTCCAGTTTCTCCTGTTCTGCATAGTGGGCGGTATCCATATTCACAACTTCTACCGATCTTCCTCCGCCGTGCAGCTCCACTTTCTCTAGGTCAGCCCCTGCGGCACGAATCATTTCAAATCGGGCGAGTGCAGTCTTTCCCTGCCCCGCTGTTCCAGCCGCATGCAGCAAATGACCCTGATCATCTTGACGAAGCCACTGGTCCAGCAGCTGCACATCGTTATCTGCGTACCATAACATCAGATCAAGCATATGAATGAGATCATCATAGATCGTCTCGGCGGCCGGGCGCTCCTGAATTTCTGTACGGTGCTTTGTGAGGGTGAGCGATTGATAACCTCTTCCTGCCTGCATCCACTCTTTTGCCTTTTGATACATCGGTGCAAATCTGCGGTTGAATCCCACTGCGAGCAGCAGACCCTGTGCTTCTGCGAATGCAGTCATTTCTTCAGATTCGCGAATTGTATAGGATAATGGCTTGTCTACATAAACGGCCAATCCACGCTCGAGACAAGCCATCACAATTTCAAAATGCGCTTCCGTGGCTGTATGTACAAACACCGCATCCAGTTCCCAGGTCAGCAGCTCTTTCAGATCCGTTGTGCCCCGCTCAATCCGATATGCATGCTGCATCTCCTTCACCGGTTCTGGTGAACGGTTCATGATGCCAACGATCTGGGCATGCGGATGAGCCGATAAAAGCGGCAAATATACTTTACGTGCGATTCCTCCGAGTCCGATGATGGCAATTCGGGTACGCTTGATTGTTTCCATGATGAGCATTCCACCTTCATTTGAATTCATTCGTCAGCCTTCTGAATAACCCGGCCTATGACTTTCTACGTCCTATAGTGTAACCTCTCAGCTTCCAACTTGCCAGTATACCGCAGCAGCAGAGGCTGCATTGTTCACAAGATGGTCTGCCGTGGTAAACTTATATAAGACAGCAGAACCGGCTTATGCTGAGCATTACACAAGGTTCTGAACTGAAAGGAGCGTTTTGACTTTTGCGAAAATGGTTATGGCTCCTCGTTTATGTTTTACTTGCCGGAGTCACGTTTATTTACAGATATGAACTGCTGGCATGGGCCGATGGCCATCAGTCCATCCCGCTTTTACTTTCCATGGCGACGCTGTTTGCTCTCGTACCTGTCATCCCATACAAAGTTATTATTATTGCGTTTGGTTACAGCTACGGCATGACCATGGCAGCATGGATTTGCTGGCTCGGCACAACGATTGCGGCGATACTTGTTTATGCTGGAGCAAGAACTATTTTCAGGCAGCAGGCTCGGGTCTATCTTGAACGTATTCGCGGCTTGAACCGTTTTACCACATGGATGGAGGCACATCCATTCATGGGTGTGATGACGATGCGTCTGCTGCCTGTTGTGCCTCAGATGGCCGTTAACATCTATGCAGGCATCACATATATACCCTTCTGGGTGTTCATGGCAGCAACGGCGATTGGTAAAATGCCTGCCATCTTTGTATTTGCATACGCAGGTGCCCAGGCAGGCTCATCAATCTGGCTGAGTTTGGCGATACTCGCTGGTTATATGGTCCTTATGACGTTCGTCTTTTTATTGTTCCGCCGCCGGTCACGCAAGAAAGCGTAAGTAATACCACGCAGCCTCAACTCTCATTCAAGCTTGCTCACGCGATGCCGCTTGGTTGACTTGACCATTCGGGATATAATAGTAGGGTAAGCCCAATATGTAGAGTAACCAAATAGATTAAACAGCAGATTGCTGGAGCGAGAGATCAAAACAGAGCCGATTGGCTTCATGCTCCGGTACGGAATGCTGGATCTTCATCAGAAATGGAGTGAATTAAGAATGGAACAACAGTCATTAGAGAAAGCAACATTTGCAGGCGGATGCTTCTGGTGTATGGTATCCCCTTTTGAGGAACTGCCCGGTATTCATAAAATCGTTTCGGGCTATACAGGCGGACATACCGAAAACCCAACCTATGAGGAGGTCTGCTCGGAAACGACGGGGCATGTTGAGGCCGTTCAGATTACGTTTGATCCCTCCATATTCCAGTACGAGAAACTGGTCGAACTCTTCTGGCAGCAGATTGATCCGACAGATGCAGGCGGTCAGTTCCATGACCGCGGATCATCTTATCAGACGGCTATCTTTTATCACAGTGAGGAACAGCGCAAAATTGCCGAAGCTTCCAAAGCCGCGCTGGAGAACAGCGGACGTTTTGACAAGCCCATCTTCACACCGGTCCTGCCCGCAAAAACGTTCTATGAGGCTGAGGAGCATCACCAGAATTATCACCGTAAAAACCCGGCTCACTACAAACGTTACAGCAAGGGCTCAGGCCGCCAGGACTTCATTGAACGCAGCTGGTCGGGTAAGGTAGACAAAAGCGGGCTGAAAGATCGCCTGACCCCGCTTCAATATGAGGTGACTCAGAACAGCGCTACGGAACCCGCATTTCATAACGAATTCTGGGATCATCACGGGGACGGCATCTATGTGGATATCGTATCCGGTGAACCCCTGTTCAGTTCTACCGACAAATACGATTCCGGCTGCGGCTGGCCAAGCTTCACACGTCCGCTTCGGGACTACAATGTGAAGGAAAAAACGGATCTCAGCCACTTTATGATTCGTACCGAAGTCCGCAGCCGTGAAGGCGATTCCCACCTCGGACATGTATTTACGGATGGTCCTACAGAAGCAGGTGGTTTGCGTTACTGCATCAATTCTGCTGCTCTTCGTTTTGTACCGAAAGAGGATCTAGAAAAAGAAGGCTATGGCGAATATCGCGTTCTGTTCGAATAACCTGCAGATGTGAACGGCTGTAGAAAAAGCGTCCCAAGGATAAATGGCAAAAGAGCATCGGGTTGATCCCGCTTGCTCTTTTGACGTTTTTGGACCGGGTTAAACTTGCGTGCTGCATTTTCATACTGTATCGTCGTTATGCTTTTAATCGATTTGTCCCGCCGATTTTCCAAACCTAGCTGTTCATACCCATGACTGTAACCTTCCTCTTGTATCTCTGCCGCAATTTCCATAAGTCTGCTTCATTTGAGATTCACTTAGCTTAGGCACTTTATGATTATCACCATGACGCCGCAGTCGTTCCCTTCACCGCTGTTCCTTCTCACCTCTTCGCAAAATTCAAACTACATCGTGGTCTCTGTCGGGCGCGTTATCTCCTCTGTATTTGCATGTTTAATCTCTTCTGCTGTAATCTCTGCTTCGTTAAACTGAACTTTCAGCCCCGGAATCATACTTATGAGCATGATAATCACCGAGATCACATATACGATAAGCAGTGAAGTATGGTTCATAATCACACCTGCGAGCGAGGAACCAAGCAGCATAGTTCCCATAAACAGAGGGGTAATTGTTCCATTTACCCTGCCGATCAGATGCTCATCAATCCGGCTGACCATATAAGAAGAGATGATGACGTTAATAAAAGCGAGACTTATTGAACTGAGGAAGGTCAGACCCATCGTCAGCCAGAGCCAGCTGGACAAAACTTCACCCAGCATAGTTACTGCAAGGCAGAGCAGGCCGATGATTAATGTCTTCGTTTGATTCAACTTGCTGCTGAGAGCTGCAGCGATTCCACCGCCGATAAGCAGACCGAGCCCGGAAGCCCCCGACAGAAACTGCAGCGCGGTCTGTTCCAGTCCTAACCGTTCGGTAACCAGAAATATGGTCAATGGATTGATGAGCCCGGCGGAAAGCCCAACACAGGCAAACACCAGACTCAGCATTTTAAGAGAACGTGACTGCTGGACATAATGCCATCCCTCTTTGATATCAGCTAGTAAAGAATCGCTCGTCTCCCGCTTGACTTCATCCTTGGGCAGGAACGTCAGAAGCACTGCGGACACCATAAATAATATGAGAAGTACAATCATGGATGTTTGAATACCCATGGTCGTATAAATAAAGGTACCCACGACTGGCCCTAAAATAAGAAAAAGGGAGCTCGCACTTTGCGTTACGGCGATCGCCGTCTGCACATGTTCCCTTTTAACGTTACGCCTGACAATTTTGACAGACGAGGGCTGAGAGAACTGACTGACAATGGAGGAAATCAGCGCTGCAGCGTAGAGCACCTGCCAATAGCCCGAACTTAGAATACCTATTATGATTACAATCGACAAAGCGCTAAGGATATCCCCCGTAATCATCGTCCGTTTGGGATTCCAGCGATCTGCGAGCGCACCGCCAATGACGGAAAATACAAAGATTGGAGCGTACTCGAGTACGGTAATAAAGGAGATTGCAACCGGATTCCCCTGTGTCTGCTCCATAATATAATAGAGGATGGCCATATTTCGTATCCATATCGCGAGGTTTTGCAGCAGGTCGGACCCGGTGATGATAAGAAAAGCCCTGTTTCTGATTAATGTATTCATATTCCATCTCCTTTTTTAAACCGACTGTCCGGTCCACTAATGTTCAAAAAGAAAAACTGATATTTCATCAGCTTTTTCTTGGTTAACGCTGCTTTATACCCGTCAGCACACTGCTGATTCCGATATGGTACAGCCGTCGGATTTCATCCAGATCTTTCTCAAAATACAGCGTACTAAGTCCGTTAAAAAGACCGTAAATAATATGCATCAGGTCCTGCGGACTTTCGTCTTTCAATTCCCCGTCCCGGATACCCTCGGAGATAATGCACTCATATGTTGCATAGGGGATTCGGATCAGCGAAAGCATATCGTCCATCATCTCCTTGCTGACAACCTGACCAGATACAAATTCGTTAATGGCGTGATTCAGCGGATTCGCCATGTCATCTACATAGTGGTCGGCCAGCCCGTACAGCTTCTCTACAGCTGTCTTGTAGCGAGACTCTTTCTCCAGCCATTCATTCATCCAATCCTCGTTATTAAGCTTGATCAGATACATAAACAGTTCTTCTTTGCTTTTGAAATGATAATAGATGCTGCCTTTGCTCCGATTGTTAATGGTACATATGTCTTCCATCGAAGTAGCCCCGTACCCCTTCTGGGCAAAAAGTTCCTTCGTATTCCGCGCGATATCTTTCTTAATCTGGGCAGTGTCTTTTCTCCGTTTGACTTCGATAACCTTTCCCCCCTTTTTTAAAAAACCGACTATTCGGTCTAATATTAGCACGGCCTATATTTCCTGTCAATTCATACAAAACAGGCATCCCTCCCCCGTGCCGGAACGAGTAAAGGATGCCGAAGTGTGTTTGTCTGCCTAAGCGGAGCATGCATGCACTCAAGAGATTAGAATGGTTACATCACATTTACAATCCAGCCAATCCAATATGCGAGAGGAATGAGCAGCAGCTGGGCCACAAGGGTGCCAAAAAGTCGAGATACGAGCATGCAGCCATAAATCTGGTTCATGCGGTCCAACCGAATCTCGCCGCGTAAGGATCGATCACTGAGCAGCGATATGCGCGGGTCGACCAGAATCGTAAGTAAAATCGTTGCCATCCCATTAATCATTCCGGTCGATTGAGAGGCAGCAACAGCTTGTCCCGGATACAAATACGCTGCGTATAAACTGGATAACACACCTGTGGTATAAATTGCCGTCACTGCTGCATTGAGAAGCATTAGCCGTCTTGGCATACCGTGCTGTACCAAACGTTTGGCCATTTTCCAGGATGGCGGGGTAATGTAATACGCTGCATTGCGGATCTTGCTCCGATTCAGCAGCTGCCGAACCATCCCGGGAATGGAACCGGCGGCTTCAAAATGCACAACCAATCTGGACGAGAGCTTGACCATCGTCGGAAAACAAAGTATAGCTATTGCTGTTCCTACAGCTGCCGCCCCCATTAACCAATGGAGCTGTGCTGCAAAGTGCGGGTTGTTTCCTCGGGTCGCCGCATCTACCAAACTCCCGATCATCGGGCCCTGTGCCATATTGGAAGTGCGGGAAACGAGCAGCAGAATGCCTGCCAGTGATATGGCCAGGGCAATTCTACGCGTACGCAGGCCGCCAAGGCGGAGCGCATACGATAAGCTGTCCGCCGCGTGAATCAGCATGGTAAACAGCATAGGAAGAGCAAGACTCAAACTAAACATATGTATGTTCTTCTTTATATTAGTTCTAATGATTGATTTTATCCAATTCTGTATTAACGTATTATACGTCTTACATGCTCGAAAGTATAGAAAAGCAGTCCAATGCCACATTCAGAAGCATGACTTCGGCTGTTTGCGAATTATGGTTGGGCTAATGGCTGCCCCTTTGTTAAATATCATTCGTCAGCTCATGAGAATGGTTTCGTTTATCCCTCTCCCCTCAGGGTAATATACTACTAACCTATACTATACAGGAGGGAAAACCTATGCCATGGAATAAACAGGATTACCCGGTATCCATGAAAAACCTGAAGCCGCGCGTCCGGCACAAAGCCATCGAAATTGCCAACGCTTTGTTGGATGAAGGGTATGAAGAAGGACGCGCGATTGCCATTGCAACGGCCAAAGCCGAGGAATGGGATGAAAATCATCCCGATGGACAAGCGGCGGCAAGCTCAAATGCATCTTCTCATTCAGCTTCCAGTGAAAACGATAAAGAGTCAGCCCGTTCGGAATCTTCCTCCAAGGAGCGCCGCCACTCCGAACCGGTCTCTTCTTCCAAAAGTCATCATAACATCCATGTCGTGCCTACGGATTCGGGTTGGGCCATTAAACAAGAAGGTACGTCGGACTATCATTCCACCTATGACACCAAAGCAGAAGCTGTGGATGCGGCCCAAGAATGGAGCAGCAAGCAGCATATTCGAGCCATTATTCATAATCAGGATGGACAAATTGCTCGTTCTCTTAAGTCTTAATTTCCACTCATTCATAAATAAGACTGTTCTCTTCTTCATTCGCTTTCAGGATGTATAACCAAAAAAAATCCCTCTTGCTGCGCAGTCTGCAGACAAAAGGGATTTCCTCTCCAAATCAAAGCTTGCTTCAAACTTCAAAAAGCTGAATAAAGCCCGAATACTTTTAATGCCATATAAGCCATGGGTCGTTCTGAACTGCATGCTCAATGTGTTACGCCTTGTGCCACGGAAGTCCGTGCTGCAGCAGCATTGACCGCTTTAGCAGCAGCCGTCGGGATCGGCAGTTTCACAGCCGAAGTCGTAACAACCGTGCCGCGTGCCGGAATGCTGACCACATACGTAATCATTTTGCTGGCAATCCATACAGCCAAAATTGTATATAAAGTTTCTTTTACCGGAAGAAAGAAAAGTGACAATCCTAATACGAATGCATCACTAACAAAGAAAACGGTCCCCAGCTTCCATCCTTTCCAGCGGCTGACGAGTACAGCGAGAATATCGTCTCCGCCTGTGGCTCCACCAAAACGAAGCACAATTCCCGCACCGATTCCGGTCAATACACCAGACAGTACTGCAGGAATCCACAGGTTTCCGTTGAAATTCATCACTAGTGTCGAGTATCGTTCAAAGCCGTCATAGAACAGTGAAAATGCACCTACACCCAGCAGTGCCTGAATCATGAATTTCCAGCCTTTAAGGAACCAGGCCAGGATCATGACAGGAATGTCGAGCAGCAGCATGCCGATCGCTGGCGATAAACCCGTTGCATATTTTCCGAGCAGGGCCAGACCAACAAATCCGCCCTCCGATAAATGATTCTGAAAGTTAATGTGATAATAAGCAAATGCCAAAATAAATGTACCAAGCAGCATAATTGCAAACTTGATTGCTTCTGTCTTTACGTGTTGTACGATTAACGATGTTCTCTTCATACAGGTTCCCTCGCAGTTTGTAGATTGGTTTGTTAGACCGACCGTACCCTGCTAAAGGTAAGCCTGGAAGAAATCATCGTGTACGTCCTTCGAATATTCATTCCAATCCCCTCTTTCGCAGAGTCAGCCGTTTTTTGAAATACGGTTGGTTTACTCTACAAGGGGCGCTATGTGTATGAGAGATCGTAACGTTTCCAGATTGTCCTTGGGGAGATTGTCCTTCGGGGACTCATGGTATCCTGATCCTTTCTGTGTGTTGTGGTTAGCTGTGCTTGGTTAAATTGAAAAATAAATGATGCAGAAGATTGAACAGGTCACTTTACACTTACCGCTTCGATTGCAGTACCCTCTTTCGATCGCTGTTATCCCCGGATTTTTTTGATTCCTTTTTTCAAAAGAAAAATCCTGTGATAAACGCGAGCGCTTCGCTTCTACAGATGGGTTCTGCACTCTTCGTTAACGTGTAAAATGGAGATCCAACTTACAGCATTTAAATGTAATTCAATTTAAACACCAAAGCTAACTTGCTTGTACTTCTATTATATAACACCGATGTGACCGGGTCTAAACAAGCAATCCAGCAAAAACACGCATAAAGCATGCTCTGGACTGCTCCAGTCGTCATACAGGCACACCAGGATAAGCAAAGCTTGCGAATGGTGCTGCCTGCTCCTTTATTCTATGACCGAAGCATGTAAATATAACAGTGCGGTCACCCAACTGTGACAATTACGGGCCTTTTTTTATTTTCTGGCCTTTAGTAAAGGAATCCTCTTCCTTCTGCACATACACTATAGCAGACGGTAACTGCAAATCGATTCGAACGTTTCCAGACTTACTCTGCTGTTTATGGTATAATATAACAATTGAATCCCATTACCGTTTAAGCGAGGCGGATTGATGAAAACGTTAAAGCCGAGAGTCTTTATTGGCTGCTCGCTGGAAGCGAAGCCGATTGCAGCCGCTGTACACGAAAACTTGCGTTTTTCTGCCGAAGTCACCCCGTGGTATTCGGGGGTATTTAATCCAAGCAGTTATACCATGGACGATCTGGAAGCCGAGGTACGCACAACGGACTTTGCCATTTTTATCTTCCATCCGGATGACATATCCAAAATTCGCGGAAAGTACTACGCATC
Organism: Paenibacillus sp. AN1007; assembly: GCF_040702995.1. Classification (NCBI taxonomy): domain Bacteria; kingdom Bacillati; phylum Bacillota; class Bacilli; order Caryophanales; family Paenibacillaceae; genus Paenibacillus; species Paenibacillus sp. AN1007. The sequence goes on along the minus strand of NZ_CP159992.1, from coordinate 1,601,017 downwards.
GGTTCGGGATAATACAATGCTTGAAATGGGCCTATTCATGGGCCGTCTGGGACGAAAGCGTATTTTTTTCATTCTTCCTGAGGATATTACGGACATCAAGGATGCTGCCAAAGTCGAAGGACTGCGGATGCCTACCGATCTGCTGGGCTTAAATCCGCTGGTATATGAGATTCGTTCTGACGGAAAGTGGGCTCCAGCCGTATCCGTAGCCTGTTCCAAAATCGCAGATAGTATTGAAGAACAAGGACGATGGAGTGATCCCGAAGCCGAGCGTATCATTGAGATGCATAAACGGTCTGAAGACCAAGCACGCCTGCAGCTGTTTAAACTGCTTCGTTTCTTCCGTGAATTGCTGCGTACACGCAAAGCAGACCCCCAGATGCTCGAACGCATGAGCGATGCACTGCGAAGTGCCTTTGTCTCCCACCCGCCGTTTACTGTTCGCGGCACTGCAATCTATCGTACAGATGGTAAAGGTTATATTGAGCAGTTATGTGGTAATGTGGGAGAACCGGGCAGAAAATACGAATTGTCCGCGAATGATGACAAACCGCCCGATGATCCGAAGCGTATTCTCGTTGTCGATTCGTATCAAGAAAACAAAATCAAAGTAAATCTGTACGACGATTACCTTGAGAAAGAGTATCTGCTATGCTATCCTGTAGCCAAGAGGTACGTAATTACCGTTCACATTATTGGTCATGTTGAAGCGGATGAGGCGGTATTTCAGAACATTGACTTGCAAAACCGTCAATTGTTTAACGCCATCAACGATCTGTTAGGAGGCGAACCGGAATGAGACCGGAAATGAAAAAAATAAGCAAGCGCTGGGGCAGCGAGAAGAAAGTTCGCCTTAGTTCTGCGCCTGATTCATCACGACCGGTTCCGGAACCCAAGGAAGAGGATCGTTTCCACAAACCGGCTGTACCGCTCATTACGATCGGCCCTTCACTGAAAGGCAAGGAGCGGCCATACAAGGTCATTTTGGAAAAAGAGGCGTACTATGAGAAACCTCAATATCTGGCTTAATCTCTGACACAATTTGTATTGAGTTATGATGACTTAGTGAGATTGTTGTACTTGATTATTACTGAACTCCAGCATGAAATTTTTCAGCACACAAACCTTCAATTCTGCTGCCGCTGTAACGGCAGTTTGTTACCAGGCCCTGCCGCCTATGGCCGGGCTTTTTTTGTATGCTTTTTGAATAAGCCACCCCGTCAGCCACAGTTCCGCTGCAGCACCTGCACTCAAATACCTCATTTCATTCTAAACCTGCAGACTGCGGATGGTTAAGAACAGCTGTAATTCAATATACCAAATTCATATACACAGATTTCCGAAGAACTCCCCTTTTGATCTAAGTCGGATCACCACTGCTATCTTGATTCTGACCTTAGGTTTCCTGCAAAACCCATAAATTATACCTAATTTTGGAGCCGGCTTGTCCGTTTTTGCTAAATGCTTATGAAGTAGGATACGAAAGATGACCGCCATAATAACCTTTAAAGCCGCCTTCCATTATTTATCTGTTGTACAATGTATCTCTTTTGCATATATTGATTATAATATAGGAACACATGTTCTGTAAACATTTAATTCCAATTATAGGTTAAGGAAGTGAACGTATGACATCCTCTACTTCCGCCCCATCGCCTACGGATGAAGATCATCGTCTGATTAAAGGCCTGGTTGTACGCACGCTTTTGCTGGATGTATTGGAACGGGATATTCGTACTCTGGATACACTGCTTCTGAAAATGCCCGAGGTCTACATCCTGTCGCTCACCCGCATCCAGAATGACATACTTAAAGAGATGCTGGGACTGCGCAAACAGATGAGAACCCGCGGAGTTAAAGTTCTGGAGGAAACACGGGGAAAGGATGGCATTGAAACCGTTTATTTGTGCAGGGGATACAAGCAGCGGTTCTATATGCTCTGGACTTTTGCGCGTAATGAGGTCAAAAAAGAGCTGAGCCGCCATCTGCGGATGGATCTGGCGCAAACCTGAGTACGATTGGATTTCGAGGTGTGATTTTTGCACAGCTTGACCATAATCGGCTTTGTTCATTAAGATGGAGACAGACATATCCAACCATTCCAATCCGGGAATCGGATATGCGTTCAACGTCTGTTCAACCAAGGAGCTGTACTCAATGAATATACATTCAAATTCCCATTCACAAAAAAATACACACCAACATCCGCTCGTCGCCGCGAATGTGACCGAACTCATCGGCCAGACCCCTGCGGTTCGGCTCAGCAGGCTCACAGCCATTGACTCCGCTGACGTGTTCGTCAAGCTGGAGTATTTCAACCCAAGCGGCAGCGTCAAGGACCGTGCCGCCTACAACCTGATCGCTCAGGCTGAACGAGACGGATTGCTCGAGCCTGGGGCAACCATTATCGAACCGACCAGCGGCAACACCGGGATTGGCCTCGCGATGAATGCCGCGGCCAAAGGATACAAAGCGATCCTGATCATGCCGGATAACATGTCCAAGGAACGCATCAACATTTTGAAGGCTTATGGCGCAGAGGTTGTACTTACGCCCGCTGCGGAGCGGATGCCTGGAGCGATTCGCAAGGCGAAGGAACTCCACGCTGATCTGCCGGGCAGCTTCATTCCGCAGCAGTTTGAGAATCAGGCGAATCCGGATATTCACCGGATCACGACAGCGCCCGAGATTTTGGAGCAGATGGATGGCAGGCTGGACGCCTTCATCGCTACAGCCGGAACCGGCGGCACGATCACGGGAACGGGCGAAGAGCTGCGCAAGCAGCTTCCCGCCCTCCGCATCTATGCGGTGGAGCCGCAGGGTTCCCCGGTGCTGTCCGGCGGCGAGCCCGGACCGCACAAGCTCGTCGGTACAAGTCCGGGCTTCATCCCGGACATCTTGAATACCGACGTATGGGACGCCATCATCCAGGTGTCCGATGAGGACGCACTGGATACGATGCGGCAGCTTGCTGCCCGGGAAGGGCTGCTGCTGGGCCCTTCCTCTGGCGCTTCGGTGTGGGCCGCCCTTCGCATTGCGAAGGAACTGGGGCCGGGGCACCGGGTGCTCTGCATTGCGCCGGATACCGGGGAACGGTATCTGAGCATGGGTATTTTTTAACAAAGCCAAAGGCAGCGGTCCATAACACGACAATCTCTACACAACAAGCTCTACGTTCATATCGCATAACAAAATCGAGAACCAAATGAATAACCTAACCGAATAGATAATCAAAACAAATAAGCCCCTGCTCACCTCGGATCATGTATCCAAGTGAACAGGAGCTTATTTTTATTTTCATATGAAATCTATATGTGATCTACATCGATTAATGTGCCAAGGTTGTCCATTCCACACCTTCGGGAAGCAGCGCCGCAATGCGGTCTTTGGCTTCCTTCTGGGTATAGATTGACTCATCCAGAATCGCGGCCGAACCGGAGTCACTGCTTGTCCGAATCAAACGTCCAAGACCCTGCTTCACCCGCAACAGCATATACGGCAAATCGATCTCTTCATATGGCGAAGCCGACGCATTCCGTTTGGCATTGAATACCGGGTCCTGCGGTGGGTACGGAAGTGACCAGATCATCACGTTGGACAGCGAAGGCCCCGGCACGTCAAGTCCTTCCCACAGATTGACGGAGCAGAGCACACTCTCCTCATCCTGCTGGAACGCCGCGATCAGATCACTGATCTCCCGATCCCCTTCATACATAAAGCGCAATCCCTGCGCCTCCGGCACATGCACGATATCCTGCTTGAACGCACGCAGTTCCTCCATCGTACGGAACAGAATCAGTGCCCGACCGCCGCTCTCCTGGAGCAAAGCCGCTGCATCACGCAGACGGTTCTCGTTCGCTGCATGACCTGGAACAGCTTGTTCGGCAATTTTCATCTGCATTTTATCTGCGTAATCATACGGAGAAGCGACCGAGAACGATACAAAATCGTCAATCCCCAGACTATCCGCCACGTAGCGGAATGAGTTGTCCACAGACAGCGTAGCCGATGAAAAGACAATCGGAATGCCGGTATTGAACACACGCTCATTCAGGATTTCTTTTACCGTACGCGGCATGATCGACAATGTAGTCTCGTCCTCGCTCTCTTCCGCCCAGCAGATGTAACCATCCTCCTTGCGGAACAGGGCCAAGGCCGTCTGAATCATGTCTAAATGTTCTTCTACAACACGCATCTGATACCCGTCCAGCGAGAACAATCCACTCTCGAATACCAGTTCTTCGCCGATTGCATCCAGTACATTCGTCAAACGTTCAATCTCGCGCAGCAGCGGTGCTTCCACTCTGACTTCTTTCCGTTCCGATCCGGGAATGGCCACCGTATACGTATCCAGAAGACGGAACAAACGCTCACTGCTTTCAATCGCCTCATCTACTCGCTCTGCAAGGGATTCACGAATCTCGCCTTCGAGCAAACGTGTGACCAGTTCCTCGAAAATGCGGTGTTTCAGCTTGTAACTCAGGGCATTCAGCGCCGCTTCTTCCAGCAGATGGCCTTCATCAAATACTACCGAGCTGTGATCTGGTAATAAAGGCAGTTGTCCTTCACGTTTGCGCGCTTCATAGGTCCACACATGCTCCATGTAGTAATCATGGGAACAGATGATGATGTCTTTGGAACGACGGTAATGATCACGCGACAGCGTCAGGCCGCAGCGTTGTCTTTTCGGACACACAAAACAATCCTGGAACGGGTCCCAGTTAATCTTGTTCCACTGACGGTCATTCAGATGCGGATACTGTTTGCGGTCACCATATGGATGAAACGCCTGAAGTGTTCCCGGCGTGTTCACGAATTCGGGCAGGCTTTCGTATACCTCTTCAATCACTGGCGCATCCTCATCGGCGAATCGGACGGCACTCAGCTTGTTCAGACAGACGTATTGATCTGGCGACTTGCCCAGACGTGCATCCACTTGCAAATCCAGATGTTCAGCGAGCTTCGCAATATCACCGCCCGGCTTCACCAGCTGTTCAATCAAAGACTCGTCGGCACAGGCGATTACCGCCGGTTTGCCCGTATAACGTGCATAACAAACCGCGTAGAGCAGATAAACGAGTGTTTTACCTGTTCCTACGCCGGCCTCGGCCATAATCGTTTTTTTATCTCCATAGGCCCGTTCGAGCTGGTACGCCATAAAAATCTGTTCGTCCCGTACCTCGAAGCCGGACTCTGGCAAAATATCATAAAACACATCGGCAACCCACTCTCCCAGACGGGATACAAAAGGTTCAGCCGGATCATATGCAAAAGGGTAACGTTGTGTAGACAATCCTGGGTCAGCCTCCATTCTTAGATGCGGTCCTCTTTCATTCATTTTCCGTTCAAAAAAGGCCGCAGGGCAAAAGTTAATTATCGCATGTGATGGATCAGGAGACAAGCTTTTTTTACTTGGTTAACGGAGAAGCTTGGATAGGGCTATGTATAGATGTTGAGCACAGGGAAAATATATACAGGAATCCAACTTCAGGAAAGGTGGTATACCGCTCTATGGATAAACATTCTTCACCATCCGGGCATTCCTCAGACCCATCCAACGAAACGCTGACAGATCGGCAGGGCCATCCGATTACCGACAATCAGAACGTACGAACCGTGGGCAGCCGTGGACCAACTACGCTGGAGAACTATCACTTTTTCGAAAAAATTACACACTTCGACCGCGAACGTATCCCGGAACGGGTCGTGCATGCCCGCGGGGCTGGCGCTCATGGCGTATTTGAAGCGTATGGAACGGCTGGGAATGAACCCGTATCGAAGTACACCAGAGCACGTCTTTTTCAGGAAAAAGGCAAACAAACGCCCGTGTTCGTGCGCTTCTCGACCGTCATTCATGGCGGGCATTCCCCGGAGACGCTGCGGGACCCGCGCGGATTTGCCGTTAAATTTTATACCGAAGACGGCAACTGGGATCTGGTCGGCAACAATCTGAAAATCTTCTTCATCCGTGACCCGCTGAAATTCCCGGATATGGTGCATGCGTTCAAACCCGACCCGCTGACCAATGCACAGGATATGGAGCGTTTTTTCGATTTTGTCTCCCTCAGTCCCGAAGCGACACATATGGTGACCTTTCTCTTCTCTCCATGGGGCATTCCGGCGAATTATCGGCAGATGCAGGGGTCGGGCGTAAATACATACAAATGGGTGAACCAGGACGGCAAAGGGGTGCTCATCAAATACCACTGGGAACCGTTGAAACAAGGCATTCGCAACCTGCTGCAAAAGGACGCCAGTGAAATTCAGGGTCAGAACTTCAACCACGCCACGCTCGATCTCTATCATGCCATTGAACAGGGTGACTATCCGGAATGGGAGCTATGCGTTCAGGTGATGGAGGACGGTGAGCATCCGGAGCTGGACTTTGACCCGCTGGACCCGACCAAGCTGTGGCCGCAGGATCAGTTTCCGTTTCTGCCTGTAGGCAAAATGACGCTGAATCGCAATCCCGAGGATTATTTTAATGAAGTGGAACAAGCTGCATTCGGGACGGGTGTGCTGGTGGACGGGCTTGATTTCTCGGATGACAAGCTGCTGCAGGGACGTACCTTCTCCTATTCGGATACCCAGCGTCACCGGGTGGGTGCAAACTATCTGCAATTGCCCGTGAATGCGCCGAAGAACCGGGTAGCTACTAATCAAAGCGGCGGGCAAATGCAGTACAAAGTGGACCGGGCACCAGGTCAAAATCCACATGTGAATTACGAGCCTTCTTCGCTCGGGGGATTAACGGAAGCTCAGCCGCGCGGCAAGGAGCATGAACCGCTGGTGGAAGGCCATCTGGTGCGGGAGAAAATTGAGCGTACGAATGATTTTGGACAAGCCGGGGATACGTACCGGGCGTTCGAGGATTGGGAGCGGAATGAGTTAATCATCAACATGGTCGGCGCATTGGCCCAATGCAAACCGGATATCCGGGAGCGCATGATTTCTTATTTTACCCAAGCGGATGCGGATTACGGGCGACGTGTGGCAGAAGGACTGGCTGCTGTATCCACAGACGATAGTGAAACAGTGCAGCCGAAACATGATCCGAGCGTTGAAGAGACCGAAAAGCGCAGTCGGGAAACGGATGGGTATTAATTGGCGCTAGATGAGCTGGACGAGTATTGTCCATAATTAGATGAGTATTATTGCATAAAAAGTCAGATGAATTATCGCCCCGTGAGTCTGGGTGCCAGTGTTGGCAGCCGCTTATGGGGCTTTTTGTTTGGAGAAAGCTGTTGATATTGGAGAAAAATGAAGTTCAAAGCGGTAGATTCGGGATAAGTCTCGTGTGATCAGCTCGGGAAAAACAGGCATATTTACGTTCATTTCAGACGATGGTTCGTTAAAAAAAGGCGATCAGCCAATGATCGGATTACATTTTACCTGTGGATGGGATGGGATTCGGAGCAGTTATGCCTGTCCTGCCAGTCTTGAACGCGACCTGATCAAATGATTATTGATGAGAGCGTTTACAACATTTACCATGAAGCTGTGTCCGGGTGGATACCTTTTAGGCAGTGAGCCAGGTAGGACGAAGCAAGTGACGTATCATATTGTGATTTCATTGAAGGTACTCTCTGTTCTGTTCTGCTTTGTTCTGCTTGTTCTGTTCTGCTCTGTTCAGTCCATACCCGGTTACCCGCCAGCTCGATATTTTATCCCAATTAACCAAGGAGGCTTGCATCATGAAATTATTCCCTTCCACATCTACTCATGCATCTGCACGATCCCAGCGTTCCCTGAAATCCAAAATGACTAACATCTGTCTCAGTGCTGCGTTCCCTCTATTACTGCTAAGCGGTGGTTCGGTGGGTGCCGCAGAACTTTTGGAAGGTGGATTGCCTAATACCTCAGAATCAGAGTCAGTGGTGAACAGTTCCAATCTTACGCTGGCTGCGGGCGATTTGTATGTGTCTCCTAACGGTTCTGCCAGCAATCCGGGAACGATCAATAGTCCAACGTCACTCGCTAACGCTCTGACCCAGATCGCCCCTGGCAAAACGATCTATCTACGCGGCGGAACCTACAGCTTCTCGCAAACGATTACCATTGAACGCGGCAACAGCGGCACCTCTTCACAACGTAAAAATCTGGTTGCCTACGGATCGGAAAAACCTGTTTTCGATTTCTCGGCTCAAACCTTTGCTTCCACGAATCGGGGATTGCAAATGTTCGGAGATTACTGGTTCGTAAAAGGACTCGAAGTCAAAGGTGCTGGCGATAACGGCATCTTCATCGGTGGCAGCTACAACCGTCTGGAGCAGATCGAAGCCCATCATAACCGGGATACAGGTATTCAGATCGGGCGTTATGCTTCAACGGCTGCCAAGAGTGAATGGCCTTCGTATAACGAAGTCATTCGTTCTTACTCCCACAACAACTACGACCCGGATGACGGCGAGGATGCGGACGGTTTTGCCGCCAAGCTGACGGTCGGTCCGGGGAACGTCTTTGACGGCTGTATTGCCGCTTATAACGTAGACGATGGCTGGGATCTCTATAGCAAAACAGACACAGGCGCTATCGGTGCAGTGACGATCCGCAACAGTATCGCATACGGTAACGGCGCCACCGCAGACGGAACATCCACTTCGAACAGTGATGGTAACGGCTTTAAGCTGGGCGGCGAGAAAATTGCCGTAAATCATATTGTCGAGAACAACATTGCGTTTAATAACAAAAAACATGGCTTTACCTATAACAGCAATCCGGGTTCGATACAGATGACTAACAACACCTCATGGAACAATGGGCAAAGCAACTTTGCTTTTGACAAAGGTACCCACATCTTCACCAACAACCTGTCCTTCCAAGGCGGCGCCAGCGACAAAACCAGCGGGACCGATGTCAGCAGCACCAACGTCTGGTGGAAAAACAAAAAAAGCGTCAACGACAAAGGCCTGCTCGCCAGCGCAGCCGACTTTGTCTCCCTCGTACCTTCGGTAACCCGCGCCGCAGATGGAACGCCGGTACTGGGTAATTTCCTAAAGCTTGCAGGTGGCAGTGATCTGATTGGGTCAGGTACGCCAGCGGGGAAAAATATTGGAGCGCGGTAGGATGTAGCGTAGTTTGGAGTTAGAGTTAAACATGTGTGTTGAGTGCACATGTGAAATAAAAGAAACGGATAAACGTAAAATCCCTTCTCCATGCCAGCTGGATGCTGGTGTTGGTGAAGGGGATTTTTGAGTTGCTGGGCATACCCTGCTAACTTATGGATGGATAGATTGAATAGATAATTACGGTTTGCATAAAACCTCAATGATGAGTTTACCGCCTGTACGAAAACCTTGCTCAAACGCTGCTTCCACATACATGGACGTGGACTGTTCGATCAGGTCTACCAGTTGTTCCAAATCATCGTATTCGCTCTTGGTAAGCTTTGTTTTGTAGCCTTGCATGAGGTCCGATATTTGACTATTAATCTCTCGATACTCAGCTTGATCAGGATGAATCGACTCGTCCAATCTTAGGTTTCCGTGAAACAAATCTTCGATCAAGTTTGACATATTATCCCTCATGATAAGGTCACCTCAGAAAGATTGTAACTCAAGGGATGAGGTAGGATGAGGATTTAGCGGGAAATGCGCTAGTATTTTTTCGTTTTTGGTGAAATTGAGTCGAAATTAAAGTTAAACCATGCCTCAAACACCAAATGTCCGCTCATCTTGCTGTGGTAAACGTGTTTATGAAGCTACGAACGTGGCAATTCTGATTATTCCAACGGCTTTATTTATAAAGCTGGCTGATTATTCAGACCAGTAGAGATTAACTTCCGAAACCGGGTAATTGAATTATTAAATAAGATCGGTCAACATAGCTTCCTGTTCCAGTTTGACACGATTTTCTATCATATGGTCAATGCAGGGTAAACAATCGACAAGCTCGCTATGCCGCTTCAAGCCACATAGCTTTTCAATATATTTCGGCTGTAGTGATGCTGTTAACAAAGAATATCTTATCAATTCCGATTTTTCCATGCGGTACGGAATAACATCGTTCTTAATTTCCCGTCTTAGTCTTGCCAGCATAGAAAATCCACCAAAGTCGATATCCCCCCAATGATACCAATGGCTATTCGTAGGTATGGATGCAGCAACAGCCATTAAAAATTTCCGCTTAGCAGGGCTAAATTGCCCTCCGTGGAACACAACTAATTCATGGTCCTTTTTTTGCTTATAGATATACTCAATATAGTTTGCCCTATTTTCTATTGAGATCACACGTTCTATTGTTGGAGATAATCTTAACTGACCTCGTTGGAAATCTTTCGAGTTCACAACGCCCCCAAAAATCAAATGTGAAAAGTCAATGGTTCCGCTATCAAATGACATGGTTACTTGCCCACAAAACTCCAATTGTTCTGGATACTTCGTAATACCTACTTGTCTAAGAATTTCCTCATCAGTATTATCATCTTGATAATCTAGATATTTGTACAATATGCCAAGCAGCCGTGCTCTTATCGCCTTCTCGAATCTCTTTGAATCCCCGAAACATTGAAGCGAAAATACACGTTCAAGCATTTCTAACTCACCCATTTGATCAATAAAACATATTGCACGAAGGAGATCACTACGCTCGCTTCTATCTACTGGTAATCTATTTCCAATAGAGCGTTTTCTAGAAATGATGTCATATGCATCGCTCAGAAACTGTTTTGCCCATCCGCTACGAACTTTATCTATTGAATTCAACAGTTCTAAACAAACCTCATCCACCACATCGCCCTTTGGTTGCCGCCCAATCAAGGAGTACGCAGATGAGATATTCTCAAAATTCAGCCATACCTCTGCTATGATATGACTTTCTTCACCCTTCATCCATCGATATGATAAGAGCTGCGCCTCATACAAGGCCTGTACTGCAAAATTTATCATACTGCGCTTTTCATATTGCTCTATATCATACTGTGGGAACTCTGTTTGTCCTCCATCATATAATTTCAGCATAATTCGACGTGTCGGACGTTTTTCCGCGTAAAAAAAACTACTACGCTCATATTTATCAAGTAAAGCTGAAACTAATTGGCGCTTAAATCCTTCACTCATATTCAAGCTCCTCCAACTTCCTAGGGTCGAAACTACGCACGCATGCCTGCTTTCCTACACGTAAAACGCATAAATTCCTATCTACAAGAGTGGCAATATCCCCAATTTTATCAGGTGGTGCTGAAAGTACCACTTGAAAGTTAAACTCACGTAACAATTCAACACTACGCACAATTCGCTCGCCATCCATCTTGGAAAATGCTTCATCAAACAGAATGATACGAGATGTATTAGCTGTCTTGTCCCGGCCAATGCGATACAATTGCGCAAACGATGCTAACACTGCAATATAAAATGGCGTCTGAGTTTCTCCACCAGATTTTTTCCCAAGTGTTTTAGAGAGTCTTTGTGATTCTCCCTCGCGGTTAATGACCTCTAAATCGAAAGAAAGGTAAGTACGATAATCCGTAAAAGCTTGTACTCGTTTTTCATAATCATCGCGTTCCTGCGCTTTCGATCCGGTTCCTTCATTCGTAATAATTGCAAACAGTTCTGCAATCTCATCCTTGTATTTTGCATTAAACTGATCAGACAAAAGATTATACCCGCCTTCCAGCAGCATTGGATCTACAATCATATCATAATATCGTTTATATTCCTGTTTTGGAATAATCAGAAAACGATATGTATCCTCCCCAAAGGAACTTCCGCTTAATGCACTGTTTAGTCCATCAATCTGCCGCCTTGCATCCTTAATGTTATATTGTAGACGGCTTAAAAAATCCTCCTGAAACTGCTCAAAAGCTTTATTTCGGGCATCGGCGATACGAGTCAAATATTCCGGAAGTTTAATATCGCTGAGCTCAATCCACGCATTATCGTAAGCGTCATTACTCACGACGTCAATATCATACCCCATTTTATACTTATCATTATATTGGCGGCGCAAAGTTCGCAACCCGTCCCACAAAGCGTTTTTAGCGTTTACGGAGCGACTAAGTTCTCTCGGAAATGCCCGTTCAATATCAACTGCATTACCTCTACTTAAGAGCTCTCGTTGATATCTTGTATTTCCTGTGCTCTGGAGCCATTCTGCTTCGTATTTTCTAGAAAGTTCTAACTGCATTGTTTCCAACTCTTTAGAAAGTCTTGGAATTGTTTCCTCTATGCATACACGCAAGCGTTCTTCGATGGTGCTGGATTCGTGCTTATATACGTCAATCTGTTTATAAAGAGCCCCCAGTTGTTGATCCAATGACTCGATGCGTTCCTGCATTGCTTCAACAGCACTTTTATCAATAGACTCCATACTTTTATTCAGCAAAATGACTTCTTGTTCTATCTCTGGAATCTGTCCAACATTTACTGCTGCCGTAACAGTTTGTTTGGCGTCCGATTCGCTTAAAATCATTAGAGCATTTCCCGATTGAAAGGCAATCTTTACAGATGCACAAACAGCTATTTTATCAGTTAACTCTTTAATCTCTCTTTTCACATCTTCCAAGCGTTGCTGAATCGCACCTTGGCCAATGGCAGGTTTAGCCCATCTGTCTGGATTCATCGCTCTTACAACAAAATTCTGGTATAACATTCCATCGTCTGTAATCGCTGTTCGATGCCGGCGTAAATCACTGACGCGGTCACATTTTTTCACACGACCAAGTGTAAAATCTAAAAATAAGCGCACATTGCGATCATCCGTTTCAAGTTCTTCAGCAAGGCTTCCAGGTTCTGCTATGGGATTTATTCTCTGCAGCTTTTCAATATCCACAATACCAGTGTTATAGATGTTTCGTTGTCTCTTAATTTCATCATAAACACGAAGTGCAGTGTCAAAGTGCTCCGGGGGAACAATCAGATAGAATTTTTGTGTATTAAGATATCCTTCAATAACATTACGCCAGCGTTTATTCCTAAGTTCAGCTGCTTCCGCCACTACTACTACCTTAACTGATGAACCAGTTTGGGTATGCAAACGCCCTATAACAGCTTCCTTGAGATCAAGTACATCCTGTGGAAAGCGGTAGATACCCTTTTCAAGGGACTGCTGCTCCGTCTGTAATCCTTTACGATTATCTGCAACCTTCTGTATTTCTTCGGAGAATCGTGAAACGAGGCCGTTGCACTGCATACGTATAGCATCCGCTCTGGCTGCATAGTGAATGAGCCCTTTCTCCCCAACTGTTAAAATGGCTGCTGCATCACTATTTCCGAGTATTTCAAGCTTGGCATAAAACTGTTGTCCTTCGTCAACAAGGTCATGAACACGAGTCGTCAATATCGGATCGAGGGAGCTAGTATCTGTCCCTTGAATTTTCTTAATGAACCCATTAATGTTCATCCTCCATGAAGCAATGCTTTTTGAAAGTAATGCAGAAGTCCTACCGAAATCCCCATGAAGCGTAGATATTAGTTGCTCTTTCTCTGAGATTTGAGATTGAAGATTCGCTAAAACTTGCGCTTCCTTATTACTGAGCAGGTTGGCTTGCATGATATTACGGTCACCCTGCAGTTTGCTCTGTCGCTCAGTTTCCTTAGCTAACGTATCCTTCAATACAGTTAGCTGGGCAGAATAAGCGGTTACTTTTTCTTTCTCGCCTGCACTAGTAGTCAATTTGATATCTACTTGCGCGCGGTCAATCAGATAGGAATATAGAATTTCATTTTGTCTGTGGGTTTCAAAGGTTTGATGATCCGTAACAATGTGTTCAAGCAACGTGATTCGATCCTTAAGCACCTCAGCCTCTTGCTCCAGGCTTTTATAGCTTCTAATATTTTCCTGCATACGGCTGACATCAACTGTTTGTTGCGTATCGCAGACGAATTCTGAGATAAATTTTTGTATGTCAACATCGGGATTAAACGAAACAGCTTTCCTCAACAACTGGCCGAAGCGATCACGCAAGCCTCCAAGTTTCCCATATAAATCCTGCCTAAAATCCCGATTTACATCGGTAGTATAACTACGTCCTATCGAATAGTGTTCCTTGATATGTGCCCTCAAAGTTGTAATATCCATCGGCTTCCTATTAATGACAAACTCATTTGACGGCATAACTCCGTCAAATCGAAAAAATAGTTTTTGCATATCGTTTTCCGAATAAGTATCAAAGCAACACCCTGCGGTAAAATATTTTTTCTTTTCCTCATCAAAGAACTCTAAAGCGATATAGCTTGTAAAACGTCCATTACGTAGATATTTAAAACCAGAATCCTCATCGTCACCTAATTCACCGCGTAAATATCCACTTAAGTTTCGATTACCACGGCCACTGGCAGCCTTGTTGAAGAAACTACCACTAGTATCGGCAAGAAGTAACAACTGCAAAGCATCCATAACCGTCGACTTCCCGGAGGCATTTTTTCCGGTCAGAAAATTCACTTTATCTAACTCAATAACTTCATGGACAAAGTAGTGCCAATGAATCAGTAAGAGTTTTGTCATCCGTTTCATTTCTATTCCTCCTGTTCTCCAGTTGTACTAGTGTCGTCATCTACTCGAAGCTCATCTAATTCTGTTATCATATCGTTGATGCCTTGATTGGAAATAATAGATAAGATGGATGGAAGAATGAGAATTTGATTGCCTTCATTGTTCCATGCAGAAGATTCCATTTTCTGAATAATATTATGATGTGCAAGCGTTCTTTGAGCCTCAATACGTTCTTTTTGTGTTGTTTTCCCCTTATCAAGAAGACCAAGTATACGCATTTTTTCAACAACTGCTTGAGTATCTGTTTTAACCGTATGGAAGCTATTTACTTGTTCTCGCTCTTCTTCGTATATAAGACGGCATGTATATAAAAACAATGTAGTGAATCGATCAATCCTCAGGCGATTATGGTCAAATATATTTATTAAGGACATGATTCCATAATTATCATCTTTTTCAAGCCTCCAGCCAGTGACCGCAAAATAATCTTGCAAAATTTCAAATAGACGTGAAGCGATCTGATAGTCGTAGTTTGGCAAGGTCATCTGCTGTGAAGACTGATATTCATATCGCACCATATATGTATGAGATAATAGGTAATTCGCCAAACGTTTGAACTCGCCTTTCTCATAAGTAGTAAGTCCTATGTACTTCTCATTCCACATGGTGGTCCACCTCTCTTTTGCAGAACGTCATATTAGGAATTATGTAACCATTTCTATCAAGTCTACCATTGTTCATTTGCACCTTGTAATTCATGCCTCGTTCATTAGCACGAACCATAGCCAGTATCAGAAGTACAAAGTCCTCATCGTTATTAATCGATATTGTCTCACTATTAATAGACGATTCATTTTCTTTGAAAAGACTGTTTACATATTTTCGAATTCTTTCCACGGGGTATCCATTTTTAATTTGTTGCAGCATTCCAGTCATAGCCGCATTAGAAAACGTATTATCCTCTGTGATTTCCAGCGGTTCAGAATTGACACGCCTACTACGTACATTTTTATGATAGAGAGATTTTCCATCAATAAATTCTTGTCGATTGACTCTTATATTCTTTTCAAGCATTTCAACGATTACCGTGCGCTTGGTATCTGAGGATTTTGAGTATTCTTTCAACAGCTCAACCAGTTTTCCCTTGATACTTTGGTCTGCAGTCATCAGGTATTGGATTTTTTCAATAGAGCTTTTTGTGTATGCGTTGTGCTTTCTATCAATTTCATTCACAATTCCTCCAATTGACTGGTATACATCCAAAACATAATCAATTGAAGATATGATCTCCTGCCCCGCCTCATCATCATTCTCATATTTTCGGATCGTCATGGCTCTTGATCGCATTCCATCCATGAGTTCTTCATCCGCAAGAATATCTGACAGTATCTCCTGAATTGGTGCCATGTAACGATGAATAGAATCCATTGTTTTAATCGGATGATAAATACTGTCGGACATCCTTTTGTATTCTTCAAAATGGTTTTTCAGCAGCACATTCACTTCGCTCTGCTCCTGTATTCTCCGCAAATAACTGCGAATTCCATGATAAAGCCTTTTTAGCTCGTAAGTAAGTTGCTCGGTGTTTGTCTTTGCGGACAAGACTGCCTCATACATTTGCCCTTGATGTTCATTTTTAGCTTGCTTGAGACCAGAATAAGTCGCGAATACGAGGGAGTTATAATCGTGCAGGGTCTGATCACTTAGTTCACTCAAAAGCTTCATTACTTTAATGGCGTAATCACGTGGAGTAATAATTTCAATAAATGATCCATCCAGAAACTCCTTATCTACCCATCCCGTTTTAACCAGGCGGTTCAATATCAAACGCGCCTTAACATTAGATGTCAAGTTGACTTCGGTTACTTCGTCATCTTCTTCGAGCATAAAGGATTTATCCTCAATTTGGGCTATCAAAGACGAGATATAATCGTCTACCCGTATATTAAGTTCATACTTGAACATCTGATGTAGCAGCATGAGCGCATCAACATATATTTCTTTGTTCCCCGATGACAGCACAGAGAAAAAATTTTCAGGAATTGTGTCAAAAATGTTCACGTGTCCACCTGCCAATCCATTTGGTATTATAATTCATTTGTTTGC
Source organism: Paenibacillus sp. AN1007 (assembly GCF_040702995.1). Taxonomy (NCBI): domain Bacteria; kingdom Bacillati; phylum Bacillota; class Bacilli; order Caryophanales; family Paenibacillaceae; genus Paenibacillus; species Paenibacillus sp. AN1007. The sequence continues at coordinate 1,584,481 of NZ_CP159992.1, read as the reverse complement.
AGTAGGTCTTTTAATACAGTCATATTATACTATAAAATGGAAGAATATGACGACTTATGTTGACTTATACTTATAACAAAAAAACTCCTGTCAAAAAATCAACAGAAGCTTCTTTGAATTTCATTTTCACGCTCCCCCATTAGGTTAGAGGCACTTGTGAATCAACAACTAGCTAAAATAGAAAATAAGTTTATTATCATATTAAATTTGTGAAAATCTTTTTTCGACCTAGGGAATCAGTTCACTGAATTACGTGCGTGCTGCACAAGTATGGTGACTTTTTCTTGGCTAATTTATTGGGTACTTTTTAGTTATCATGGGGCATCACTTTAGGTGGTACTCTCAAAATGAAAATATAATTGACTTCTGCCTAAGAACTGACTGAGAATTTACCAGCTTGGTGGCCATACTGCACCGAATCACGGCTTTTGTTTTGTAGATAATATACTGGAAAAAACATTAAACTCCGAGGTGAAGATTGTGAGATTTCCATCAGAATTATATTTGACCTGACCTCCATTTCCGAGAGAAACATTCTCTTCAAATACAATATTGATAAGAGAAAACAGAGCGCCCAGATATTTTTTCGCTTTCGTATATTTCGTATCCATCTATTTTTATTAGCTCATTGATACTCTCTTTGACACTTTGCCAATCACTTTTCTCTGAACGTACTAATGGATGAAACATTTCACATAGAAACTTAAGCAATACTTCATCGTTACCAGCTACTAATCCCAAGCTCTCATCGTGAAAAATCCAATCATACTGATAGTCTTCATTCGCCACAGTGTGTCGTTGTATTTCCTCTTTGAATGTTTTTAAACGAGAATCTCTACTTGGCATATTCTCCAAGTCATATAACCGATTGAGAAATGTAACACAATTTCTTTTACCATAATAGTGAAAAACACGTTCTGGCTCCTGATATGCACCTGATTGTGAAAATACGTAAGTATTGCAATCATCATAATAACGTTCAGTTAAGTAATCAAAAACCGCTTCTCTTGTTATCTCTGTAATTCTGTTAGGCATTGTAATAGCAGAAGGTAAACTGGATACGATTTCCTTCGGATATAACATGGCTAATATCTCTTCACATGATTGATAACGATCAACAGGATCACTAGTCAAACATTTAAAGATGATATCACTTTGAAGTTCTGTGGCGTTACCAGACTGTAATAAAACTCTCCGGGCATCTCCTCCAACAGGAGATCGTCCCACTAATAGATAATACCAAATTGCACCTACAGAATATAAATCGCTTCTTATATCACGTAATCTAGGATCATTTATCAACGCAGGATCGGTATATGCTCCACCGGCTACACGTTCTCCAGTTTTCGTTAGTTTTGTATGATTTTCATTCTCCAAGAAGGCACTGATACCAAAATCTATAATTTTGAACTTTCCATCCTTTGTGACCATAATATTGCTGGGCTTTAAGTCTCGGTGAATTACGCCCATTTTGTGAGCATAATTCAACCCCTTTAATATTGCAGTAATAGGTTTTATAGATCGTGTAAAAGAAACTGAACCATTCTGCGATATGAAATCAAGTAATGTATCCCCTTCCACTAGCTCCATTCGAATAAATGGTTTTCCATCTATGCGACCTATGTCGTACACTCGAACAATATAATCACTGTTTAATTGAAATAACATCTTTGCTTCTCTAAAAAAACGTCTTTCACCTTCTATATGGTCATCGTTAGAAACAAATACGGGTTCGAATATTTTAACAGCAAAATCAACTTCTAACAATTTGTGGTGGTATTTATATACTACTCCAAATCCTCCATTACCAAGCTGTTCACCTAATTCATAAGCATCAATATTAATTTCAAATTTGTCACTAGGATATTTTTCTAAGTATTTAAAGATTGGTTCTAATTCTTGATCAATAAAGTTTCTACGTTCCGCGTAGCCTTTAAATTTAGTTTGCATAGCTCTTCTAAAATCTGAGCTAGAGCGATTCAATCGAATAAAAGCTGGTAACATCATATTTAATTCATTATCAGTTGATAGAATTCTTAAATCTTCTTTATAGTCCGGATCGGGATACTCTCCATCTGTAGCTTTGGCAAGCAAACCTATTTTTAATCGCTCCGCAGCATCTAAAAGTGAATTATTCATTTATTAAACTCCATTCCTATAGAACGACTGTTATATCCATTTCGTTCCGTGAAATTCTGCTTTATCATTGATTTAATGTCCTTAGTGTCTTTGCACATTCAAGATTCATGTTCTTTTTACATAATTAGATCTACCATTCAACTTGTTGTCTCTCAATCTCACATATCTCGATATGGATTTTTTTGATCCAGTCTAATGCTCCTTCCGCTTCTTCTTTCATAATAACACCTCGCTGGCTTTTATATTTGAAATTCTCTTTTGCCCATAACAATAAGATCTTTACATATTCTACCTTCTCAATTTCACATGTTCTGTTTTCTTCATCATCTTCAGCAAAGATATCTTCAAAATTTGTAAAAAACTTGTCTGATCTTATTAAATTGACGTTCCCTCCACCTTCGTATAGCTTTATTTTTCCTTTCAGTAATTCAATTAGTTTTCCAACCTCTTCCTGGATCGTGGCGGAATCTCCAAAAATATCTGATCCCAAAGAATTAGTTATCAGATAACCATTCTTTAATGATGAATCAATGCCTAAGTCCAGGATAACTTCGTTGAAATCTGCTTTATATTCAATGGCATACCTGTATTTAAACATGTTCGTATCTCCTATAAGTATGAATTCATTATTTCGTCCTGGATATTCCCAATCCCATCATCTTCTTATTTCAAAGAGTCTCCGTCTATACCATGGCTTTAAAAGGAGCATGACCTGTTTCAGTATTCCTTAATAAACTCGATTTTCTAAAGCGCAAACTGGTTTCCAGCTTGAAGATCGCGTTATCTCCGTCCATTTCTACAAAAGATACATTAATCCATATCGGAGCTTTCGGGAAAAGCCCTCCTAAAACCCCAACAACATCTTTTAACCATAGTTTCTTACCGCCAACATTCTCTGTGGATAACACAAGGCGTCTCATCATTTCATCGCTAACATCTAACATTTTCCCCTCTTCCTCAACGGGCTCGATGACAAACTTAACGATATCGCTCGAAATGTTTGTAGTCTTTCTTATCGTATCAACTGCTTTAGATAAATTAGTCGAAAAAATTTCTTTATTCATTTGAGTAATCAACATATCTCCTCCTATTCGAACTTCGAACCTTGATAAAGTCTTTTATAGGATCACCATTTGGGATGATACCTGGACATGGATTACTTATTCTCAAAATCTTTAACTTGCTCAATCTTTTGTGAAAAATCGCAAGCCTTTCGAAAATCTTCTTTCATGTAAAGTTCGATTAAAACATTTGCCTCTTCTTCCCAATCGGGACCATATTGTAAAAGGTAATCTGTAAACCCTGCATAGTAGGAACGGTTGGATGGATTTAACCAAATCAATCTTTGATACATCTTCATTACACAAGGAATCGGCAGAAAGAAATGAGTAAGTTCGTAATTGATTGCTTTCAATAAATGATCCGAGTTGTCCGTATGATCTATTTCAGATATCAATTGATGGTATAAAGAGTCTACCGTCTCTCTCGTTGTTTTTAACTCTGTCTGATCTAATGTCGACCAATTCTGGTCAATCCACTGATGCAGTGTTTCCACTGTTTTTTGTAAAGTCAAAGCCTTCATCCTTTTTCTCATTAGTCTCTAGGATTCTGATAGCACCAGTCTGGATCATATGGTACGGACTTCATTTTTTGAATGTCCCCCCAGTTGTATAGCCAATCATTGTCTGTTATCCAGAAATAATCATCAGGATTCAGTTTGAGATATTCATAAATAAAATGAAGTATTAACTCCTGATTACCATAGATATCTTCAATATGACCGACCTGACATAGCGATTCATTAGTGTCTAAACCTAAATCTTCGTGATAATAAAATTCAGTACTCGGGCTGCTTATGCTGTGAATATGGAAAATAAATGAGGATTCAATGTCTCCAGTAAATGACTTACGTTTAATGTTAAGCGTTGTATACAAAAACTCTCCTTCATTTGTATATGTTTTGTTGTTATAGAAATAAAGAGCAGAATCTGAATGAAAAGCGGCAACAATAGTATCAGCCAGGAGCTGGTCTGGAGAATATTTATCTTTTTGCGTTAAAATAACAGCTGAAGTGCCCATGAGATTGTAATCCCCTCCTGATTATGTTCCACGGACGACCTGATCTTTTGTAGTTGTTTGCAAGCTTGAGCAAAATTAAATTACGATATCCTGGTATCCTACCTCAATCACTTCTTCATCCAATAAACGAAGTCCCACTCCATTTTCCTTGTCCCATGAGCAATTAAATAGTACTCCAATATCTCGGCCGTCCCTTATATCTCCATAGGGAACAACAATTCCATCTAACTCAATCATCTCTAGAATTTGGTCGGTTGTTTCAACTAAGGGATAGTTCTCATTAAAAGCAATATCATAACCCAGTTCATATCGCCTTTGTTGATAATACTCTAGGAGTGATTGTAAGAAAATTTGTTGCAAATCATTCCAATTTTTCATTAATGCCTGATATGCCAGGTACTGTCCTTCATCAAATATACCATCTTCATCTCCTTCAATTATGAGTGATATTTTGTTTTCATTTTCAAAAAATTGAATAGTCATGTCCTTAGTCCACACATAATCATGTTCAAGCTCTCCGAAAACTGAATCATTCATTTTCATTATAAAATCTTCCTCAACTATTTTTTTGCAAGTCCTCTAGGTTCACACGCCAGACAATTTTATTCTCAGAGAAGTTAGCAAATTGTTCTCACTGTAATATTGTATTGCAGCATCCCCTTCTTTGTTATCTGCAAACCTGGCAGGCAGAAAACGAAGATAACCCAAACAGGTCAATCATTGTAGTACCCAACTAAGATCAACCTGTCTGATGTAGTGAAAAAATATTAGGGTTCACACTTTTCTAAAAACCATTTCCTAGCTTCTTCTTTTTCTAACAACACTGGTTTTTCCGGTGTGCCAATATTTATACTCTGAAAAAAAGCTTCTTCTATCCCTTTAATACTCTTTAGTTTTACTTCATTTAACAACGCATCTTTAAATGTTGATACACTTATATCTACATTTTCTAGTCTTGCATTTCTAAAATCTGTTAAATGGAAAGATATATTAATCAGATTACAATCGACTAAACATGCGTTATTAAATGCTGCTTCCCAACAATCAGCTTTACTAAATCTACTATTTTTAATGATGCAGTTGGAAAAATCCGTATACCTGAGATCTGATTTATAAAAGTCACATTTATCTAAAGATGCATTGATAAACGTTGATGAGGCTAATAATGATGAATGAAAATCAACATTTTCCAGTTTGAGATCATCAAAAGTGCAATCTATTAAATAGGATTGTTCAAGTAATACTTCGGATAAGTCAAAAACTCTTAAATCAACTTCATCTAACTTTAACTGCTCACCTTCATCACCAATTGTCTCAACCCACTTTTTATGCAAATTAAACATATTAAAAACATTTATTTCTTCCATTTTCTCACTCCATACGGATACCACAGTATTCCAACTTCTATTGCCGCTTCATCCATTGATTTTCTTCAGTTGTTCAATATGCTCAGGCCCACTTGGATTTGAAAACTTTTGACGTCTCAATCTATGCCTGTAAGGGTTGAAATTTCACTCATTTATTACTGTCTTCGTTGCTAATATTCCACATAGTTCGTCGTTAGAAATAAAATAGATAATTTCTCCATCTGATATACCCAATTCAATATGGGTTACTTCTTTTAGCCAAATTACAAAACCACCTTCAAAAACCTGAACGAATGGACTTTCATATATGGAGTCTGTTACTTCAAAATGCGGAGTTCCCATAATATTTCGTCCCACATTGTGAAGTAAAGGACTCTGAACTGTCTTGGGATAAATAAATTCAATTTCCCCAAGAGCCCCTTCAGTATCCAACCAAATACATCCACCACATTCAATTTGAATTGGAATACAATCACCTGACATATGTTCTGTCAATATATTATATGTTTGTACAGATGGGGTATAAGTAGATTCCGTATAAAATCCTGCATCTGACTGCTTTACATTTTTTATATTCAACACAGTAAGTACTCCTTCCTAATCTTTGAAACTACCAGGTTGAACTCCTACATTTTAAAAAAAACTGAGACACCATCGGTTAGCTTCACAACAAAGAAACCCTAAAGGATGGTCTTTAGGGCTGTCTTTAACCTATGATTGATAATACAATTCTGAATACGTCTTATACCAATCAGGACGGTTTGCTTTAATCACAGACAACGCTTCAATCACTGTAACTCCTGGTTTGATAAATTTTCATAATCAATGCGTTGATTAGTCAGCCATATGTGTGCTATAGACTCCCCACAACTTGCCGCTGTCTTGCTGGAGCGTTGAAATATTTAAATCATTCATTGGAACTTGTCCAGTACGTGGTAAATTTAAATTTGCTTCATTGCATATTATTTGAAATTTTCGTTATCCAAGACTACAGGTCTTTAATGTCAATCGGTTCTTTTTCCAAAAACCTAGTATACCATTCATTCAAAGGGAAATGAGCAACATTTGTTATATCTAATGCAAGCGGTTTAATTGAAAATGAGCCTCCTCTTTCAAAAACTCTTATTAAAAGTTCATAAATATTCAAGTATTTATGGGCAACTGGTGATTTATCTGCATACTTAGCCAGCTGTAAATAATACTCAAATATTCTTTGTACATACAAATTTTTGTTTAAAAATTTTACTGCTTCTGGACTACAAAACATTGAAATCTCTATTTCATCCTCAACGTCACCCAGCAATTTTGCTATATTCGTAAAAGCTGGTGGTAGGGGTTTTAGCTGTTCCTCTTTAAAAAAAATAGCTAATCTTCTTAAAAACTCATAACCCAATTTAGAATCTTCATCAGTCACAGTTGTTCCTATCTTATCCCAATGTATATTATTTATTTTTAATTTTGCATTCTCAAGATACATTTCTTTCACCTCATTCGTATTCGATATCTTTATCAAAATGTTTATTAAAATCCTCAGAAGCAAGGGCTTTAGATAAATTCGTCGAAAAAATTTTTATTCATTTGAGCAGTCAACGTATCTCCTCCTGTTTCACCCCATTGAAGAAATCTTTATACGAATCTTATGTATTGATTGAATGATGGATTCACTCTGCAAAGGGTAAATCCATCAAATTTTAACATGACTAATATTCGATCTATCCTATAAAAAAAACAGCATCTTTGCGCTGAAATGCTAGTGGCAATTTATTTTGTAGACTCGTTATTCTTTCGATCATTTTATCCCTTTGTTCCTCTGCTAAATTTTTTACGGCCCAATCTTTGATTTGAATTAGTTCCTCAATAATTGACGGTACATCTTCCTCCTCTACATCAACACCTGATGAAAAGAGGTCCATCCATTGTAACCCTAGTTCCTCAATCGCAGGTTGCCAACATTCTTTAAAAAACGATTCCGTAGCAATTGGGACAAAGAAACTCTGTTCAAAATCATTTTGTGGTTCATATATTACAGCACTAATTGACATGCATTTATTCGCCTCCAAAAGCAGCACTAAATTTGTAGTCTGGAAACTCTTCTTTTAGTTTATTAATGCTTTTTCTAAAGTAAAAAAACCTTGAGGGATGCCCCCCTTCAAGGTCAACTCCAAATAATAATTAAGACACAATGAAATCTTCTATTGGAACTATATTCCCATTATCATCATCAATATAAATGTCACGCGGAAAATTCTCTTGGGACAATATTTGTTTCATCAATTTTTCATTCGTATACGTCATCATTATAAATTGAGGGTTTGAAAAAGGAATTCGTTTTATATCATCTTCTTCATAATCATTAATGATATCTGCTGCACTTTCATAAAAAACATGATCGTAACCGTAATCTACAACAAATCTATTCTCAGTAAGATTAGTAGATTTATTTTCACCGTAATGTTTCAGATTACGAATACGGTTAAGATTGAAACTTTCATTGCCAATAAGAATTATCCATTGCATACAGCATTCTCCCCTTTTTATTACCTACCCACATAATTAATTAAGTCTGATTCACTTGTAAACACTTGGAACCCTTCTTTTTGAAGCCCTTTTACAACAGCAGAATTTGAAATTTGATTAGGTAAATATACAATAACTTCTTTATTTGTACTTGAGGCAGTATTTATTGCTTGTCGCGTCGCACCTTTTCCACCACCTTGTTTAACTTGAATTATTGCGTTATCAAGCTCAATATCATAATCTGTCAATGGTGTTCCATCATCTCTATATACTTTCTTGTTTACATCTACCACTTTACCAGGATATCTTGCTTCAATAGCATTAGCAGTTTCACCTACATATTTATCGGTTGAAATAAACGTCCTAACGTTACTAGTACGCTCAGTACTGCTAGTTTTCCTCACTTCAGCCGCTTCCAAATTCTTTTTAATCTTCGCCACCGCCGGATCAGAAGCAGGCAAGCGAAACGGACCTTTGCGACCAGGCATACTTCCGCGAACCATCTGAAAAGCCATAACGATCTGGCTGAACTTCAGAGAAGTCAGCATGATCTGAGCATACTTATCGGATACAGGCTCGCCCGTGAAGGGATGGATTCGATTTTCAAAAGCTTTAATCTGCAACGCATGAATATCTTCCTCCGGCTCTTCCACATAACCTGCTGCTTGCATCCGATTGATATCCAAATGCCCCTGATCCTTCTCATAAGCTTGCAGAGATGCCTGATCGGGAAAACCCTTTTCGTTTACAGGCATCCACATCAGCCTACCAAGGACATCGACTTGTGCCATCCGGTAGCCTTTGTCCTCCGAACCCGTATCACTCCCTGTGCTCTTCATCATTGCTGCCGCACCAACAGCACCAATAACACCGCCCAGACTCCCTTTCTCCGCATCTGCATTCTCAAACCGGATCGCGATATCCTTTAACTCTTTCGAAGTATACACCATACTCTCAAGTGCTTTCTGTAGTACGGGACGCGACCGCGCAAAATCATCATAAAAGCGCTCCTGTGTCACACCCATCCACATGGCTTGAAGGAACATCATCTGCCTGGAGAGATTATCTTGGATATGCTCCAATTGCTGCCTCGCCTGATCCACCTGACTTGATACGTGATGTAACTGCTCAGGTGTTACTTTGATTGTACTCATCCGTTTTCACCGCTTATTTTATGTAGAATAAAACTATGTTAGCAGAAGTTTGATGGCAATTTCATCCGGCTAACTTCCTGATTTTGATACATTATCCTGTACCAGATTTAACTACAATCGTGCTCAAGTCTTATACATTTTTCTTTTTAGTATGAAAACAATCCTTCTAACATTTTGTGTAATTTGTGAATATGCTTGACTTCCTTCAACAACAAGAAGTACTATACGATTATACATATGGAATATATTTCAATTTAAACAATAATTTTGTAATTTAAAACCGATTATCAGGCTTTACTTATTATATCATTCTGAACCTGCCAGAGCGCTCCAGCCTGCAGCTTTCTTCCCTCTTCGTGCTATCAATAGAAACAGAAACAGATATTATGGGAAGGATCATTCTCACAACGAAAGGAGGATACGTAGGTTTCCATCTGCAAGTTCATCTTTGTTAAGTAAGTATGTGTATCTTTATCTGCGGCTCATCCATTACAAGAAAGGTGGAATTGATCTCTATGAAAAAGTTGTTTAGCTTGGCTCTTATTCTTGTTTTAGTCTTCTCGTTTAATGCAGCTGTTTTTGCCGAGGCTCAGACGGCTCAACCCAAACCTTTAACGAAAGAAGAAGTGGTGAATTCAAAAGCATTCCGTGAAGCTGTAGAGGCAGCCAGAGCGGAATTGAAAGCACAAAAAGACAATGGCGGCCCCGTGCTGCATGCACCTGCGCCAAAGGTATCTCACATTAATGTATACGCTGTCGCTTCCCCTAATGGTGGTCAAGAAATTTACGGCTTCAATAGCAACCCGTTCTCCACTGCCCATGATCATGGGGGGGACTGGATACAGTGTGTTACTTTCCAGATCGGTTATGACAGCTCTCACTTCGGCACACTCGCAGGAAATAAAATGACAAACAATTGGTCTGAACCTATAGATCTGGACGGTGATCGTGTTATAGATGCCTTTGCTTATTCTTGGCTATATGAGGCACCTAGTACGGGTGGGCAGTTCGTAGGAACCGTTTACTCCATTAATATTCCAACACAGTGGACCGGTTGGATTAATGTTCGTTAAGTTCTAAAGCCCAACCTACAAAGGCTTGATATTCTTTTTTATGTAACTACGCCTAAGCACGGTGATGTTGCGTCTGTTTCTTCTTTTAACAATTGAATTAGGACATTATCTTTAAAATAAGTTTTGAAGAAGCTCTCACAGATTACGCAGCACAAAGCATCATCAAATGAAAAAAGCTGTACCACGTAAAGAGACATTGTAAAACGTCTACTTTACAGGGTACAGTTTACTTCACCCCATCATTCGAGATTCTGATATTATTCTTCCGATTAATATTCCATTTCGATTTCTTCCCAGTCACCCTGACTGTTTTTCTCGTAAGTGAACAATCCTTCAGTTGAATACCTACTCTTCAGTATCTTGCTGGCGTCTGACTTACTCTCATTCTTCTTTACATCCATCTCATCTTGTAGAAACAATACAAATAGAGAACTGGATTCATCTTTATTCGATAAATAAAAACCTAATAATTCGTTATATTTAGAGCTAAAAAACAAACGTATATTCTCTATTCGGAGTTTAATATTTTCCTTTGATTCAACCAATCGTTCATAACTCGCAAATAAATTAAAATCATCCAAATCGTCGATTCTATTCACTGAGATTAACGGATTCATGCCTCTTATATACAAGCCTATGACATGACCATCATCTTTCTCTAGAAACAGGACTTGATCTAATCTCTCATGATCGTCCTGATCATGTACATAAATAATATGTGAGATTTCTTTTTGCTCAAAATAATAATCAAACTTTTTTATAAACGAATTTATATAGTTATTCATGCTGCTTTACTCTCCAATCAAATCTCATACGGATCGTACACTTCTGTCTCACACTCACTTCATTTCTTGGGATATGCCCTCTGCAATATCAATCCTATAGACCTTATGCATGCCTAATCTTTCGGTAGTAATAAGTTTGTATATTCCAGGTTTTTCCGTAGGTTCTAGGACAGTCCACTGCCAATCAGATCCTGGCCCCGTCGTGATGGCTGCAATCTCTTTCGCATCCAGAGCTAGCGAGATCGTTAATTGATCAGCTTGATTAGATACCTCTTTCACAATTAAATTCACCTGATTATTTCGCTGGGACATGTTGATTATCTCCAGATTGTACTCGTACTTCTCATCCGATGTGCGGCTGACAGGATCACTTTCTACTCGCTCTGGTTTCACCGTATGTTCTAATGCGTTTATAAAAGCTGGAGTACAGAACATTAATATAAAGATGAAGACGACTCCGTAGATCATGTTACTTATACTTAACTGAGAATTCCATTTCCTTATTAAAACGACTATTGAAATCATATGAATCATAAGCGAAGGTATACCGCAGAGAAGCATGATCGGCATACCGACCAAATCGAGTGATCTTTGAAAATTAGATGTAGTCTCAACTAAAAACCAAATAAACACAGCTAGATTAACGAGAACCGCAGCACTCCAAATCCATTTGATCCAACTCGACACACACTCACCTCCAAATTCAGCAAACTGCCTTCCACCCCATCGTTAATATTATCTAGAAAATATATAAATTCAAATCAAACGCTGCATTCAACTCGTATGCTCAGAACCGGCAGGTTTGACAGCCAATTTATAATGAAAAGGTGTCTACTTATTTTCAAGTAGACACCTTTTATTGTGTTTATTTTAAAAACACCGCGATACTGATGATTGAAGTGTTATTGATCCTTCCTGTATCATTAAGTTTTACCCCAATTGGATCTCCACCTATTTCAGTTCCAACCAAAAAGTAACCCATTGACTTTAAAGTTGGCGGCATCCTTAGGCTCACATTTCTTTGAGTACGTTTTACTCGACCAGTCTGCTCCCAGCCTATTAGGTTCAGCCCTCCGAGAGTTGATTCATTTTCTATAAGTCAGTGCCCTGTACCATGGTTAAACAATTGTATAATTGGGTCCAAAAAAGTAATAGATAAAATCAATAGATTCGTCATTTTTCCCTTCATATCAGTGCATCCCCTCTAATATAGATTTATATTTATCTATTTGATTACTGGAAGCATGGTCTCTTAGTTTTTCAAACAAATTAACATACTTAATTGATGTCTTATCAGCACTAACTTTAGATGATATTGCCAAACAATAAAGTATATTATTAATTGCAGTCTCTTGATCCGATGTTCTAATCATGTAAAGTGAGTACTCGTAAAGATACTTTAAATAGGATGGCATGTCTGCAGGTTTTATAGATTCTCTTGTATTAGCATGTTCTTCAAACAAATGCTGGTAGTCGCTAACTTGTAAACCGTTGATGCGGTTAGCTTCTAAAAGAGTAAGTAAACCGGCATTGGTTTCTTCCTGATTCTCTTGTATAAAAGAGATGTATCCCCTTATATTGTCACTATTTCCTTGCAATAGCTCCAATACTATGAGATTGAGTTTTGATGTATTAGCATAAAATTCAATCTCTGATTTGGCTTCATCATCAGGATTGTTCACCCAGCCAAAATCACCATATTTAAGAACACACTCCTTTGCTTTATCAAAATCTGAAAGTTTTTGATGCCCAATGCCCTGCATCAGCAGTGCGTAACCTACATAGTAAATTATAGTTCGTTTTGTATGTAAGATAGTATCTGTGGATATCATTTGCAAATTATAAGCTTGCAGCGAATCTTCATATAAATCCTCAGATAACCTTAAAACCTCAAACCAGTTTTCGAATCCGTATGCCATTCTGAGCAGTTTGACAGCAGAGTCTAGTTCGCCATGATCGTATAATTTACTAGACATGCTTGACCCCCTTCACAAAATCCCATTTAATAACATTATATAACTTAATTTACCATCGGTCAAACATATTACAGAAAATACATACTGTTAAACTTTTTTCATCTCGTTATTCCTGCATATATCTGTAAGCAATAAAATAACCCAATATCTCTTGTGAGACATCGGGCTGTATAAAGTCTACTCAGTACAGCTTACAATCTTGTAGATGATTGATCATTTGAAAGAGTCGGATTGACTAGTTTCTCAACAACGCTAATGCCTCATCCAACATGTCATTAGTACGTTCAACTTTGCACTTCAATAAAGCCTCTTTGCAAATCTGCTTTTGTTGCGTGCTTAATTTTCCCGCTACCTTTTCAAATAATAGAAAAGACTGCATCCTTACTTCCAGACTGGCGTCACCAATCAATGCTGCAATGATCTTAATATAAGGCTCATAATGCATTTCTTCCATCGCGTACAGCAAAGTGCCCCTGCTCCTTCTCATCTCTGCGTTGGACAGAGCCTTAATTAGCGGATAAACCGCTCTATTGTCTCCAATATCTTTTAGTGCAATCGCCACTTCATTTCTGACAAGAGTATTCTGGGTTCCGGTCAAAATTCCAATGAGGAACTCAACTGAAGAACGATCTCCTTTGTCTCCCAGCTCAGCAATCAGAGTCATCGCTTCTTCGAACCTCTCTTCAGCTAATAATTCCTTGATAGTCGTCTGTATTGGATACAACCTCCCTCGTTAAGATACCGATAGGTTATCTCATTCCCTTTTTTAATTTGCCGCCGCAAGATGGACCTTCAAATGATTCTATCTAAGTTCTGTTGTGCCCTTTGCTGGTTCGCCTACTTATGAGCTTCAACTAAACAATAACAATAACGTTCCTGCTTCTACTCGATCAGGTAACATCTTGATATTCGTAATGTCCATTTATTCAATCTCCATGGTTTATTTATTAGGTATATTAAAGAGCTGACCTCGACATATACTCTGTAATCTTCAGGATTTATGACAAACATTTCAGTCGTTTCGTTAAATACAAGCACTTCATCTTCATTTTTTCGGATGATAAAGTGATCCGTCAATTCGAGTTCCTCCCCTACGGAAGAGTGTTTGAGAAACTGAATAATATCACTCTTACTGTATTCGTTAACCTCAATTTCGATAAAGGAGCGTAACACCTCTGCGGCTTTCCTTGAATTTCTTTTATTTAATTTTTCAAAATCAAATCCTTCCACTTCAATACCTCCTAGTGTTCATGAAGTTTAGAATGAAAATACGGCGCTAGTATGCTAAAGTTCATTCCTAAAAGGGACAAAAATGCCTGGAAGTATAAGTATCGTCATTTCCCTTAATTTTGGTAATAGTCTTTTAGACCTCTACAATAGGGACTATTTTCCTTTCACACATGATTATTTCAAGAGATTAAAAAAAGCCGCACAGCGGCGACTTTTTGGTCATTAGAATCATTTGATATTACTTTAGATATTACTTTAGTAATTAATCCAGTATTTATATCAGACTTACTTCTTCTCTGAATAAATAAACACATAAGTACGCTCATCCGATTGTTCTTCCGAGAAAACAAACTCTAACCGATCAAAGCTTTGGATATCCTGCACATCCGTAATCTTCCGCTCTGCCATATAACGTACCATCTCACCTCTCGCCATTTTGGCGCGGGTGGCCTTTTCAACCAGCTTTCCGTTCACCATTTGCCCGAAGACACACGTAATAAACCGGGTTTCTTGCTTCAGAAAAGGGACGATGTTCTTGCTGTATTCTTTGGAAGCCAGATTCAGAATGCAGCTGCTTTCCGCTTGAAGCTGATCAGCCAGTTTACTGTCCCAGAACTGGTAAAGGGATTTGAACCCGGGACCCTGCAGCTTGCCCTGCATCTCCAACCGATACGGGGTAACCCCGTCCCAAGGGCGTAACAGGCCATAAAATCCGGATAATATACGTAAGTGCTGCTCCAGATATGTCAGTTCCTCATGCTGAAAAACACCCGGTGCCATATATTGATACTGAATGCCCTCATAGGCATAGATAGCAGGCGTAAGATTCGCCTTCAGATTCATGCTCCGAATCCGCTCCATATTCAGCTCTGCGATTGTATCATTGCACTTCCACAGCGTTTTGAGGTCGTCATACGATAACGTTTGAAGCAGACTCAGAAGTTGTTCTGACTCGTTAATAAATTGCGGCATCTGCGCGCTCGCCATCAGATCGGTGTCGACCTTCATCTTTTTGGCTGGTGATATAATAATCCTCATCGTTCTAATCCATCCTTACTCTACCGTTGTTATGTCGTTATTCATTGTACAGGATTAGGCAGATGAATCCAATCGTGAGGCATATTATTACGAATTCGGATCAGGTGCCAGCTGAATCCATTCATCTTCTCTATAGTAGTAAATATGTTCCTCTGGATTATCCTTAAATTGGACAACAACAGGATACATCGGCATTTTACTGCGACGAGCTGTGATGCTTATAATCGTATGCTCCTCGATTCCTTTTTCAACTGTTAGATACGTCTTCATCTCATCCTCAAGTTTCTTCATATCACTCTGATAAGAGCCGTACCAGGCCAAAGAAGCAATAATTAGTACTGCGACTGCAGCCAATAAGGTCTTTAGCGGCTTCATTTCTACTCACCCTAACTTTTTTTCATTAAATCTATGTTACCAGATGGATTATTTTCACATATCGGGCTGTTGACCTGTTTCAATTTCTGCAATGGATATTAAAAATACTTGTAGTAAACTGACTTGGATCTCGAAATCAACACTTGCGGGCGCCTATCTTATATCATGGGTCTTTGCTACTATTGGGTATAATGAACTCGTCAATATGTTATTATCAGAATTTAGGTCGATATTCTCATGGTCATACTTACCCAATTTGTTATGATTATTGGAGCATATACGTAAACAATCGATGTCTAGAGAGGAAGGGTGCCGCTTCTTATGTTTATTATTCAATTGATGGTTGTTCTTGCAATGTTGAGCGGTCAAGGAAGTTCCAGTTATGCCGCATCTCCACACATGGAAATCAAGTCATTACAGCCTCAAACAGCTTCTTCAGAACTTATAATGGAGTCTGGTTTAAAACCCTTCCGAGCTGAACGGGATTTTAAAAATCTCGATCCATTCGAGCAAGCAGCCAAAAACCTTAGGGACAAGAGATATGACAGTTACAGTAATTCATCACCGCTCCCATCCAAAGTCGGGGATACTGGACCATTTCCTTATGGCGGACAAGTGAAACTGTTAAGAACACTCCCTCTGGATCAGACTATTTCTTTTGGTCCACTGGAAGTTTATCTGTATAATGTTCAAATACTAGAGGCGAGTGAAATTCCAGAGGATACCCAGAAGGACATTTCCACTTTGAATCAAGAGAAAATTGGTTCGACTATAACGTTTATTAGAGTTCTCTACAGCGTTGAAAATACAACGGATCGAAATATCGGATTTTACGGTTTAAATTCTGTCCATCCAAACGTGGGCAATCCGATCTCATCCGATCGTAATTTTTTAAGGGATAGCTATGTATATCATCAATATGACGGTGTAGTCATCGATAATTTTGAAAATGGATTTATATACACGGATGATCCCGATAAGCTGGAATCCATACAGCTGGTTTTTAATAAAATCTATGATTATGACACTGGAGAAACTATTGTAGAGCCAACTTCGTTAACTATTCCGTTCAATGCGCAAAAGTAGCTTATGATCGCGTATATATCCTTTGTAAATAAGCAGTTCTGCGTGAGCGCACATTCGTTATAAACCCTGGCAGCTCACAGCGATCCAGGGTTTATTTATTTAAGCATTTATTTCACGGTATGTATGAATAATAATAGATTACGAGTTACAGTACCCCGTTTAATCCGCCAAAAACCTTCCCTAGAATATTGAAGTAGATCATGATACAAGACAATAGTATGGCTATGGGAAATACAATGAGAGATTTTATCTTTTTTTCAGGAACAACCAGTAGTAAAGTCAACACCATAATGAAATAAATCCCCATAAGGATTGGAACTAAATAATAATGCTCATGTTCAGGCAGGTAAGCGTTCCTTAATTCATAACCTTCGGACACTAAAACGGCTGCGGGAAGGGACAAAATTATACTGGCTGCATATCCATTACCACGTGCATACCACATCACATAAGCACATATGGGAGATAAGACTGCGCAAATTCCCCAAAACACCGTCTCCTTCACTGAAAAGAAATGTAAGAAAAACACGGTGTACACATAATAAACAATGAGCAGTGAAGAGAAAAAGAAGAATATCTTAACTGCCGCTAATTTAGGAGAATAACTAAAAACGGATACAAGTACTGCAGTAAAAATCCAAATACCTAAACGTCCACCAATATCATCAAATAGGGGATTAATCCCCTGAGTATCTACAAGTTTGGCTGCTAGACCCAGAATCCCTCCAAGTACAGCCGCACATACCAAAGAATATGCTCTTTGTGAATTGGTCGAATGTTTTTCAGTTCTAATCTTATTCAACTCATTAAGTAGTTCCATTCAAAACTCCTTTAAGGGCTAATTTTGTTGAAAGGGATACGCTTCACATTTAGTTGGATACATTTGAAGAAATTTCGCCACTCGAGTAGTAACGAACTGCCTTTCCTTTCTCTTTGGCATATTCAATCTCTCTTTTTGTGCTGCTTCCAATGTAACCATTCACATCAATCACAAATATTTCATCAGAAATATCGATCTTTCTAAAATGGAGATTTCCAAGCAGTTCAGCTTGTTTCTCAGTTATTTCTAACCCTTCACTTTGCTCAAAGAAGGCAAGGCTGATTACAATATTTCCTTGAAGTGTAAGGAAGGCATTAGCCTGTTCGAATTGTTCTTTGAACTTTGTAGAGCCGCATAAAGTTATTATTTTCATAATCATTCCCTTTCAAAAATTCTTCGTTAATGTATTCGTTCAATATAATCCTTATCCTTCAAAACAACAATTTTCTAGAAAAAAGCGATGAACAAATAACCTTGGTTTACAGCTCAGGTATAGAGTGCAGCCAAGGTTATTAGTGGTATTGATTTTTTACTTTTCCAAAATCATCTCGTAAAATCATGCTGGCCAATGGTCAGCAGTGTCGGTCTGCTCTTGCTCCACTCGGACGTGGCAATCTTCGGATTATAATAATACAGTGCACCATTCGTCGGATCAACGCCATTGAGAGCTTGACGTGCAGCTTTAAACGAAGTCGCGGTTGGCTTCAAATTAAACTGTCCATCGTCCACAGCGGTGAACTGACCTTTCTGGAAAATAACTTCGGAGATGGATGACGGGAACTCTCCCGACTGCACCCGGTTTAAGACAACTGCTCCTACAGCAACCTGGCCTTCAAAAGATTCCCCGCGTGCTTCCCCATGGATCAGCTTCGCCAGCTGCCGCAGCGTTTCTCCTTCGGCTTTGACCTTCTTGTTCAGCTTCTCCAAAGTAATCGGTCCTGCCACACCATCGGCGCTCAGTCCCTGCGCTTGCTGAAAATCGCGGACCGCGCTCTTGGTAATGGAACCGTAATAACCTGTGATTCCAGCGTCAAAATATCCCAGCTCACTCAGCTGCTCCTGCAGCTGCACCACATGTTCACTGCGAATGCCCTGTTCCAGCTTCTGTGCGCCTGCGGAAGGCGCAGCAGCGGTCAACCCTAAGGTCAATGCACATGCACCAAGAAGCATACTGACTCTGCCTGCTCTCTTGCCAGTCTTTCTTCTTCTGCGATGGGTGACTTTACGACTCACAGTGATAGGTTCCATAGAATCTATAGCAGTGTGCAAATGCTGTAGATCCAGCCTCGTTTCGATCCTGTAGTTCATAGGTGTAAGGTCAATTACGTCAAAACTCCCCTGTGTCTCATTTTTCATATTCATGCCATCGCAGCTGTATATCACTTCCATCCCGGCATGCTCAATCATTTGTACCAATGCATGCACGTTATGCTCTTCATTCGTTCCAATATTGTGATCTATCCTGTTCTTCGCTTCGATTTCATTCTTTTCATTCAATCCTAGATTCATATCAAACGTCTGATCCATCTCAAATCTATTCTTATTCGTCATCTCATTAACCCTCCATTTTTTCTGAATCCAGATGTACTGCTTCCCCCTGAATCCTCTCGGATGGACATCCCGAGTGTCATTATAGGATATCGAAAATAGTACGTCTATCGGACCGATGGAGCATGAAAAAATGAGTCCTGTACAGAACAAAAAGAGGTATGAGCCCATGGTCATATCAGGGTCACACCTCTTCATGTATCAACGTTCTGACACTTGTCCAGCCCCTATCTTCGTAGGCAAACGGACCCGCACAAAAGTTGCGTTTGAATATGTTGACAATTACTCTGTGAGTTCTTGTCCCTTCGTTTCCCGGCCCCAGAACAGCACGGCAGCCGCCCCGATCAGGATTGTTACGAAGAAAATAGTGAAAATTAGGCTGATTGGAACTGTTCGCTGAACCAGCATCCCAACCATCAGCGGTGCGAGCACACCTCCAACCCGACCTACCGATGTAGCCAGTCCAACGCCTGTGGAACGCACCGAAGTGGGATACAATTCCGGGCTGTACGCGTAGAGTCCGCCCCAAGCGCCCAGGTTGAAGAATGACAAACAGATTCCGGCGGCCAAAATCGTCGCTTCCGTCGTGGCTAGTCCAAAGGCAATCGCGCTAACTGCAGTCAGCGTCAGATATACGACAAGCACGAATTTACGGCCATAACGTTCAATGAAATACGCTGCGGTGAAGTACCCTGGCAGCTGTGCGATCGTCATGATCAGCACATATTGGAAACTTTTGACCAATGTAAAACCTTTCGCCATCACAACCGAAGGAAGCCATAAAAACATGCCATAATACGAGAAAATAACGGTAAACCATAAAATCCACAGCATCAACGTGGTCCGGCGGTGCGGTGCAGACCAGACCGTCGCAACCTTCTCGCGAAACGTGATTTTATGCAATTTTGTATGATTCTTGTACCGCGGCGGATCTTGGATGGCACGGCGCAGATACAGCGCGTAGAACGCCGGAAGTGCACCAATCGCAAACGCAATTCTCCACCCATACTCCGGGATAACAAAATTGGCAATGAGCGCCGATACAATCCAGCCCCCTGCCCAGAAGCTTTCCAATAACACAACCGCACGTCCACGCTCCGCTGTAGGCATCGATTCCGATACCAGCGTAGATGCCACCGGCAGCTCGCCGCCAAGACCAATACCTGCAACGAGACGCAATGCACACAATACCGCAAACCCGGTAGCGAGTGCAGATAGACCGCTTGCAATCGTGAAAATTAACAGCGTCCACATCAGAATGGCTTTTCGCCCAAAACGGTCTGCGAGTGCACCCGCAAGCAGGGCACCCAGTGCCATACCGATGGAGTTGATACTCGTCAGCACTCCCACCTGTCCGGGACTGAGGCTCCATTCCTTCGCAAGTGCAGCCACGATAAAGGAAATCATGCCGACCTCCATCGCATCGAACAGCCAGCTCATGCCGGCACTGAACAGCAGCTTGCGCTGCTTGGGATTCCGCAACACTTCCAATTTGCTCATCAGATTAATAGCTCCCTTGATCTCTATGTAGTCATCCTGACACTAAACCATTATTATGCAGAATGAACGAGAAATCAATGCAAAATACGACGTGAAGCCAATTTACAAACAAATATAAAACGAACTCGATTATGTGAAGGATCTTTCAGCCTTCTTCTCGCCCTCAACCTTTAAGGGAACCTGCCGTAAGACCTGCAACAAAATAACGCTGAAGCAGCAGGAACAGCACAATCATTGGAATGGCCGTCACAAGAACGCCTGTCAGCATCATCGGATAATTTGTCACGTACTCCCCGCGGAATTGCATCAGGGCGAGCGGCAGGGTAAGTTTGGACTTGCTGGTGAGCATAAGCATCGGAATGAGCAAATCATTCCACACCATCACAAGCAGAAACGTCGCTGTTGCCGCCAGTGAAGGTGCTGCCAGAGGAAGAGCAATCCGGGTAAAGAGTCTCCACTCATTTGCTCCATCCATGCTGCCTGCTTCTAAAATTTCCGAATTCAGCATCCGCATAAAACCTGTCAGCATAAATACCGAGACAGGCATCAGCATGGCCGCCGATACGATAATCAGACCCGTCAGGCTGTCGGACCACCCGAGTGTACGCGTAAGGGAATAGATCGGCAGCATGCTGACCTGTGACGGTACAATTAGACCTGCCACAAACAGCGCAAACACAATTTTGCCTACGCTGCCGCCCCAGCGGACAATAGCGTAAGCAATCATGCTGCTGAGCAGCAGCTCAATCGCAACGGTTCCCAGCGTCACAATCATACTGTTCCCGAAATACTGCCACATCGGCTGATTGCGAAACAAGCCCGTGACATTATCCCACGTAAACGGGTCCGGCCAGCTGAATGGACTCGTGAAGAAATTGCTGCTTGTTTTAAACGAAGATACAAATACAAAATACAGCGGTACAAGGATCAGCAGCGCGTACACCAACAGGATCAGTCGATTGAACCATTTGAAAACCATATAAACTCCCTCCTTCCTCTCAACTTCACATTTAAAGTTCATCTCCACATCTAAAGTTTCAACTACTTCGTATTCTTCGAACACGGCTCACGAAACGAACCCATTATCTATCCGTTAATAGCTTACCCGGTCGGCACGCAGCGCTTTGAACTGCAGCAGTGTCAACAAGGCGAGCAGCACCAGAAAGATCATCGAACCCGCAGAAGCCAGACCAAACGAATAGCTGCCAAAGGCTGTATGATAAATATAGGTGGTCAAAATTTCAGTCGCGTAGTTCGGACCTCCGTCCGTCATCGTGAAAATAAGGTCAAATGCCTTGAACGACTGAATGGTCGTGTAGGCCACCACAATCGTTGCCGAGGGAGCCAGCAGCGGCCAGGTCACGGTACGGAATACCTGCCATTTGCCGCCGCCATCCATGCGCGCCGCTTCATACAGCTCTGCCGGAATACCCTGCAGACCTGCAATGAATACAATCATCATCTGTCCTGCGTGAGCCCAGACCTGCACTGCAGCTATGGAGAAAATCGCAATCTTCGGATCACCGATCCAGTTACGAGCCATGCTGCTCATGCCCGCCTCGTTTAATCCGTAATTGATCAGTCCAATGGACGGGTCATACATGAATGCCCAGATCAGACCAACCGACACCGATGACAGAATCGCCGGCAGGAAATACAATGCACGAAGCACCACTTTTGTCTTGGTATTACGTACCAAAAGCAGAGCCAGAACAAGTGAAATAAACGTTTGTGCGATAACAACGGTTAGCATAAACTCCACGTTATTGCCGAAGGCTTTGCGAAATACGATGCTGCTGAGACTGTCCTTGTAATTATCCAGCCCTACAAATGCATACGACGGGGATACCCCGTCCCAATCCGTAAAGGAGTAGAACAGCCCCGTCAATGTAGGAAATACGAACAATCCAACGTACAGCAGCAATCCGGGTAACAGAAACAGGGATAGCTGAAGTCGGTTTTTCATCGTTTATTTCCCGATATGCTGATCAATGATCGCTTGTGCCTGCTGTGCTGCTTCTTCCGGGGAAGTGCCGCTCAGCACGGCCTGAATGGAGTTAGTTACAGCCTTTTGGTTGTCTCCGTTCAGGATGGTAAACCGCGGCTGGAACACGGTCTTTTTGTTCGCCCATTCTCCCGCAACCTGAAGCTCAGGTGTATCATACTTCACGTCATTCACTGTTACATTTTGTCCTGTCTGGTTGGCGTATGCGCCAGCTGCATCCGGTTTGCTCAGGAATTCAAGGAATTTCTTCGCTTCTTCCGGGTGTTTCGACTTGCTGTTTACCGCAAGCATAAACGTGGTGGTGTGCACCCCTTCATATTTCGCCTGATCGGCACTTACCGTAATTGGTGCGAGCAGCTTTTGCTCCAGATTCGGGTTTTGCTGTTTGTTCTGAGCCAGTTGATATGAACCACTTGCGAGCATGGCTGCTTTTTCCTGAATAAACAGTGCACCCGCTGCCGGGTCTTTCGTACCTAGCGCATCCTGCTGGAAGTATCCTTTATCGTTCAGCTCTTTAATTTGCGTCAACGTTTTCACCCAGAACTCATCTGTCAGTTTGGCTTCTCCTGCTTCAACTTTGGTAAAAATGTCGTCACTTGGTGCATTGTTCATCACCATCGTATTCATGAATTGGCCTGGACCAATATCCGCTCCGGCAAAAGCAATCGGAATGATGCCATTGTCTTTCAGCTTCTGGCACAGAGCCAGGAACCCTTCCCAATCTTTCGGTGGTGTCAGGCCGTATTTCTCAAACAACTTCACGTTATAGATCGGATCATTATATACAAGTTGGTACGGAACTGCATATTGTTTGCCATCATGCTGTCCGGCTTCGATTAGTTTCGGATTATAGTTGGATAGGAAGGATGATCCCGTCAAATCCGTAAATAATCCGGCTTTGCTGAACGCTTGGAACTGGGCACCCGGGAAAGAGGCAAACACATCACCCGTGGAGCCGTCGCTGATTTTGGACTGCACCGTGGATTGATACTGGTCCGAAGGGAGCGTCTGCATTTCCACATGGATGTTCGGGTTTTCTTTTTCAAAGGCGTCAATGGTCTTGTTGAATGCTTCGGAATCCTCGCCACGCCAGTGCATGAAACTGATGGTCACTTTACCTGAACCTGAGGAGCCGCCCTCTCCGGATGCCGCATTATTTCCGCCACCGCAAGCGGACAGCAGGATGGACATCAGCAGCATACTGACCAGCGGCAGCAGCATTTTTTTTGTTTTTTTCATGAAAGACGACCTCCTAAGGATGATTAATGTAAGTTAAAACGACTAAATTTACACTGAACACTACGTATTCATAACAATCTTCCAATCGCTGTTACCCCCGGATTTTTTCAATTTTAATATAAGGAGAAATCCGGGGATAAAGGCGAGCGCTCCGCTTTTCCAGATTTATTTTGAATACTTCGTTATCGTGTAAAAACACATTTAACTTATTTAGTGGGCAGTAATAGAATGCTGCTTCTGTCTTGTTTTCCATTTCTCGCGGATGATCGGCATTACCGTCTTGCCGAAGATTTCGGCTTCTTCCAAGTGCGGATAACCGGATAGAATAAATGTCGTCACGCCCAGGTCCCCGTATTCCATCAAACGTTCCGCCACCTGTTCTGCTGTACCCACGATGAGAATGGCTCCCCCGGAGCGCACGACCGACAACCCTGTCCATAAGTTCGGCCCAACGACAAACTGCTGTTTCTCGGAAAGCTCTCGCAGCTCATTTTGTCTGCGCTGGTTGGTGGCATCGGTTTCGGCGAATGCAGCTTTGGCTTTCTCAATCGCTTCCGGCGGCACTTTGCTGATGATCTCCCACGCCGCTGCCCAAGCTTCTTCTTCGGTATCTCGGATGAGAACCTGTGCCCGCATACCGTAACGAAGCTGACGATCTTGTCCCGTTTCCTCTCTCACCTGTTCGCGAATGATCTCGATCTCTTCGATCTGTTCCTGAATCCAGTCATGCGGCTCGCCCCACATGAGGAACGTATCCGCATGTTCAACCGCCACCCGCTTTGCTATCGGAGAACTTCCTCCGAGATAGAATGGTGGATGGGGCTTCTGTACCGTCTCCGGCATGCCTACCGGACCTTTGAAGTTATAATATTGACCGTTGAATTCAGGATTTGGATCGCTGGATGCATCTGCACCTGATTGAGCGCCACTTCCGGCGAATTCCGTCAGGTTCAAGCCTGTCGACTGCGTCCACGAACGCTTCATGACTTCCATATACTCGCTTGCGCGAACATACCGTTCATCATGCGCATGTGCCAGCGGATCACCGAGTTCTTCCAGATCTCGAACCGAGCTGCCCGTAACTACGTTAATCATGGCACGACCACCCGAGAGCTGATCCAGTGCCGCACCCATGCGAGCCGCGAGTACGGGTGTCACCAGACCTGGGCGAATCGCTACAAGGGGACGCAGTGTCTTGGTGTGACTCATTACCGCCGAGCCGACCACCCATGCGTCCAGACAGGCTCCCCCTGTCGGAATCAGTACAAATTCGAACCCTGCCGTCTCCGCCGTCTGTGCCACCTGCACCAGATAATCCAGACTTGGCTCACGTTCCGGCTCGACACCTACATACTTTCCATCTCCAGCGGTGGGTAAAAACCATCCAAACTTCATCTCTTCCTGTTCGCTCACAAACGTCATTCCCTTCTATCGATAAATAAAGTCTCATGTTAAAAATAAGATCGGTGTTGTGCAGACATGGCCGTTCCGGGTACGAATCGTTCTTTCGATCGCTGTTATCTCCAGATTTTTTTGATTCCCTTTTCCAAAGGGAAAATCCGGAGATAACAGCGAACACTACGTTTCTTCAGAATCGATTTCGTCCCCTCCACTACGTTCGCACTCGTTAAACCCTATTTTTAAAGTGCGCCTAATTTCTAATCATTTTGTAAAGCATACATCTAAAAGCCGATTAATTAACTTGGTTTAATAGGTATGGACATCATATCAGTTGATTTGTCTGTGATCAATGTCATTTCGCGGTAATTTATTTTTGTCATTTTGTGGTCATTATTTATATTCACATGCTACTGTCTTGAATTTATACAAAACCCACCTGTATAATAGGTTATAAATGAATCTTTTAGAAGATATCGACGATACTTATATTATAAAGAGGTGTTCCTGATGACCGAGCTTGAGCGCATGAAGGAGGACCACCAAGAGTTCCTGGATATTCTATTCTTCACTCCGTCTGAATTCGAGAAGGCCAGCGGCGCATGGCCATTACGAATTGGTCGCAACATTGCCAAAAGCAGCTATCATATTGGTCCTCGAACTACGCCTTATCACTATTTGTTATTTGTGTTGGAGGGGGAAGGTACATTTATTCAGAACGGACAGCAGTATCCACTGCGAGCCCGAGATGCCTTCTGTCTGTTTCCACATGTTACCCATGAGTATTGGACCGACCCCGAACAGCCCTTGCAGAAAATATTTATCGCCTTCGACGGACCCTATGCCGCCGAGCTGCTTTCCCGGATTGGCCTCAGTCCTGACAATCCATATCGTTCAGGTGTCCTAACACCCGAGACAGCCAGCAGTATGCGTTCATTTATGGAAGACGTTCGCAAAACGCAGGATAGTGCCACTGACTTGGGGCGACTGATCCGGTTTCTCAGCCTTTTCGACCGCATTGCGCGTTCTCCGGCGACCAAAGATTTGCAACCGGATGTAGCCACCCCTTGGCTTCAGAAAGGCAAAGAGTACATTGAACTTCATTTTGCAGGCGGGATTTCAGTGGAAGGTGTGTCTGCGCATGCAGGTGTGGATCGAACCCATTTTGCCAAGCAGTTTCGCAAAGCTTACGGCTTGTCTCCTGTGCAGTATATTCAGCAGCTCAAAATGAAGCAAGCCAAGATCCTGCTTATGCAGACCACACTGAGTTTAACGGAGGTGGCTCATTCGGTGGGTTATCCGGACTTATTTTCCTTTTCCAAAGCCTTTAAAAAGCAGGTCGGCCTGCCTCCTAACCGTTATCGGACAACGGCAGCGGAACAGAAGAGAGATTAAACAACGTTGGATAAGAAAATGGGCGCTAATGGGATACTTCCATGTTCTCAAGCGCTAAATAACTTGAATAAGGCACCTCCCTTCGCTCAACGAGTGATCGGGATGTGCCTTATTCATTTTTTTCCATTTACTCCTGAACCTATGCAACTTATGTACGGGGTACCGCGTTACTTCTAATGAATATATCAAAGGAGTGGTTGATCATGCGTATTTCCAAATTTTTATTTGTGAGCGTACTAACCCTTGCTATGGCTGGCTTCAGTTCATCCGTAAACGCTGCTTCTCTCCCCGCTTCCGACTCAACTGTGAATATCAAATCCAATGTATTGGATGAAAAATCATTCACAGGTTTGATCATCAAAGGGCACACCTACGTTGATCTCGACGGATTTGTGAGATGCCTCCCGTTCCAGATTAACTCCAAAGCGTTATCCTTCCAATCCGAAATCAAAACGTTCAGAGTGCTTAACGAAGACTTTGATGTTTCTACGCCTCTCCTGCAGTTTAAGGTTGGAAGTGATACGTTCCAGCACAATGACGAGCCATTTCAGATGCACAGCCCTGTTCTCTTAATTCAAAACCGTATTTATTTTCCGCTAAAAGATATCGTTTCGATCTACGACATTAACGTTTCTTATGACTCGCAGACGAAGACGGTTCAGGTTAGTAAAGAATAGACATTGGATTACCGAATAAACTCAAGTATCCCCATCCTGATAACACAACAATGAACGCTAGAGCAGCGAACAAGCTGGTTTTAACTCTTTTCGTCATAAACAAACCTCCAATCTCCACTCTCAACGTTTCACATTCTCTATAAGATGTAAAAATCCCTTCTGAGCCGTAAAGCGCAGGCACGAATACCTGCAGCTTTTGCCCAGAAGGGATTACCACCCAATGTTGAAGCTTCTACTATTTTGTTGGCAGCTCCTCTTTCGATTTCTCGGTCTTGCGCGCAAGCGGAATGCCATTCTGTTTTGCATACCAAGCCTCATAATGATGCACAGCTACACCTGCAAAAGATGAATGAGAAGCACCTAGCTCAAATACTTTCTGCATCTCTTCGTCCATATTGCTGATCGGTTTGCGGAAAAAGGTCAGGTGATCTCCCTCGTGTGTATCCGCGAGTTCTGCTCCAATCCAGACCTTCTTGCCCAGATCATCTGCTTCAGCCAGCTCTTCCTTGGACAGATCGTACATCTGCTGCCCGCTGTCCCGATAAGCCATGATGGCTACCGCATCGAAACGGGAGATGACCCAGCGGCTGAACGTCTCCTTGCCTCCAGCCGACTGACGGGCATCCAGCCAGAAGGGAATCGCTGCACTCATGTATAGACCAGCGGCCTTTCCGGCTTCCGTCCAAACCTCCATATTGTTCTGCCACTCGGTAATGACGCTGCTCTCCTCATTCTCCCAGCGTTTTAACTGGTAAGGCTCGACATCAAGTTGGATGCCCTCAAAACGCTCATTTTTCGCAGACGAAGCATTGTATGCCCGAACCCGTTCAATAAAGGCAAGTCCCTCTGCACGCTTTTCGCGGTAAGCCCAATCGGCATGACCATTCAGCGCGTGTACTTCGATCTCCGCATTGGTGGCAGCCGCGATGAATTTGCGATATGCCGCATCGGGTACCTCATCCTGAATTTGCAGGAAAATGGTATCCACGCCCTGCTCTTTGGAAAACGCGATAATCTCAGGTGTCTGCTTCGTAATGATCGACGTATCCCACAGCCAGGTCGCCTTATGTTCTTCGTGCGAGAACCATTTGAACACCCAGGACAGCAGCAGCAGGCAGAACACCACAGCCACGATAGCCCATTTAGCCTTACCTGCCAAAATGTCCTGTTTCCTCATAAGCTTCCTCAGACGAGAACCGCTTCACTTGGCTCCAACACTGGGTGCTGTACCGAGTGACCGATTTTGTAAATGTGTGAATGATTGTACGTACGGAATGCGTTGCGTGTATCCAGAATAGGCACTCCCAGTTCCGCAATATCATAATAAGCCAGGTCGCTGTGGTTGGTAATCAGCACGATGCAATCATACGTTTTGAACTGCTCCAGATTAAAGGGTTGGCTGTGCACGGTTTCGCCATGTTTATCCTTGAATGACTCGGCATGCGGGTCATAATAGTCAACATTTGCGCCGCTTTCCTTGAACAGCTCGTACACTTCAAGTCCTGGTGATTCACGCAGATCGGCAATGTTCGGTTTGTACGACATGCCGAGCAGCAGGATGTTCGATTTGCGCACAGACTTCGCGTATTCGTTCAGGATCGTTGATGTTTTATTCAGTACATAGTACGGCATATTGTCATTCGTAGATTGCGCCAGTTCAATGAATTTGCTGTAAAAACGGAATCCCTTCGCCTTCCACGACAGATACATCGGGTCGAGCGGGATGCAGTGTCCGCCGATACCCGGCCCTGGATAGAACGGCATAAAGCCAAACGGTTTCGTCGCAGCCGCGTCAATAACCTCCCAAATATCGATGCCCATGCGGTCACACATCATGGCCATTTCATTCACGAAGGCAATGTTCACACTGCGGAAGGTGTTTTCCAGCAGTTTGGACATTTCGGCTACTTTTGGTGAAGATACCGGAACTACGGTCTCTACATATTTGCTGTACAGCGCTGTTCCGAGCTTCAGGCAGGCTTCCGTGGTTCCGCCAATAACTTTCGGTGTATTAAACGTGGTAAAACGTCCGTTAGACGGGTCTACGCGCTCAGGCGAGAAGCAAAGGAAATAGTCTCTGCCCGCTTCGTGTCCGACTTTATCCAGTTCCTGCTGAATCAGCTCTTCCGTTGTTCCCGGATACGTTGTGCTTTCCAGCGTAATCAGCATGCCTGGTTTCATATGCAGCTTGATCTGATCGACAACCGTCTCGATATAAGAGGTATCCGGGTCCTGGTTTTCGCTGAGCGGTGTTGGTACGCAGATACTCAGTGCGTCAATGACACGCAGCATGCTGTAATCGGTTGTGGGCTGGAAACGGCCGCTCTGCATCACTTTTTTCAATTCTTCGGACGAAATATCGTGAATATAGGAATCTCCATTGTAGATGCTGTCGACTTTGGAAGCATCCAGGTCGATGCCGATGACGGTGAACCCTTGGTTGACCATCTCCACCGCAAGGGGAAGGCCGACGTAACCGAGGCCGACAACGCCCAGTACCGCTTCTTTATTTTCGATCGCGTTCAGTAAGGTGTGAAATTGTTGATTCTCCATGATATTCCCTCCGGGCAGTTTATTTTGATGTTAAAGTGTAAAAGAATAGTTCAGATCATATAGATGTAGTTCTAGATGTAGTTGTAGTTGTAATCGTTCTGACTCTAATCATCTTCTAGTGCAGGCAGCGTCTGATTCGGGCATCCAGTTCCACAGGGGAGAACGGCTTGGTCATATAATCGTCCACTCCGCTGCGGAAGCATTGGCTGATCGTCTGCTCAACCCGTTGTTCCGTCAAAACAACAATTTTCGGCGGTTGCTCCATCTCCAGCTTCTGGATGTGATGAATGAACGGCAGTCCATCGATGCCGTACAGATTCAGCTCGGTCAGCACCAGATCAGGTGTCACTTTTTCGATCAGGTCGAGTGCAGCGAGTCCATCCACGGCTTCGTAGGTTTCGTATCCCTGCATCTTCAGACGCAGCTGCAAAAATTCGCGAACCGTCGGATCATTATCCACGATCAGAATCCGTTCCGGTTCATCCGCGGTATGCTCCAGCGTATAGATGTGAATCTCCGAGGAGTCCACGAGCTTCGAAGATTCAGCCATATGCTGAATCGTTGCCTTTGAAGGGCGCTCCCCTGGCGGGAAACTGGCCAGTGTAATTTGCGGATCAGCACCAGGAACGCTTTCCTGCAGCGCATGCTTGATACGAAGTCCTTCATAATGAACCTCATCCAGCGAAAGCCCCGGAAGCAGCACAGCTACGGTCTGCATCGGTCCGTCCTGCCACACTTGGAAAGACAAATATCCCGCCTGTTCCAGATGTGTTCTGATCTGCTGCTCCGGCTGAACCTGACCTGCACAGTGAATGAACATTAAGCCGCAAGCTTCGGCACCCGTTTCCTTCAATCCCTGTTCTACATTGCGATACACATTAACGGCAGCCTCACGCTGCAGTGTCGCCGTATTTGGCATGTTCTTTTCCACCCTTCTATAATGTTGTTACAATTAAGCCGCTTTGCTCGCGTCTTTGGATTCTTCAGACCAGCTTTGGCGTGTCATCGTGCCCCAGGAATTGTTGTTTTGCAAAAACTGAATGTGTCCCTGCAATCTCCACAGCACGCCGAGCTGATGATACCCCACAAATTTCAGCGCGGAGTAGACAAGCATTTTGACCAGATCGGAGAGCTTGTTGTAGCGTTTGAACGCAATCTCCTCCAGAATCAACGCCCCTACACTCAGCAAATATCCACTCACGAAGTTCAGCAATCCAAACAGGACGAGAACCGGCCACTGAGTCATATCCAGAAGCACGTATCCAGCCAGAGCCAGCAGTCCGGTAATTCGGAAGTACGGATTCAGCGCTTCAAAAATAACGTTATACGGCATGGTAATCATGCCCATGACCTTATATTTCGGGTTGAACAGCATGCCGCGATTCTCCAGCATGTTTTTCAGATTTCCGCGGCCCCAGCGCTTGCGCTGACTGGACAAAATGCGGTAAGAATCCGGCGCCTGCGTCCAGCACACGGCTTCAGGACAGAAGGCGACGCGGTATTTCAGTTTATTTTCCAGCATATAACGATGAAGTTTGATGATGATGTTCATGTCTTCGCCTGGATAACCATCGCGATAGCCGCCTACAGCGATGACAGCATCCTTACGGAACATGCCGAATGCACCCGAAACGATGATCAGACCGTTCATGTGGCTCCATCCGATCCGTCCGCCAAGGAAAGCTTTCAAATATTCGATGGACTGGAACATCGGCCAAATTTTGCGCGGCAGGGATACATCCTGAACCGCACCGTTTTCAATTTTGCAGCCGTTGGCAATGCGGACATCCCCTCCGATCGCAACGGTCTCTTCCGGATTCTCCATATACATGCGTGCCATGCGGATCAGGGCGTCCTTTTCCAGCAGTGAATCGGCATCAATGGAAGAGATCAGCGGATAATGGGACAAGTTGATGCCTGCATTCAGGGAATCCGCCTTGCCGCCATTTTCCTTATCGATGACATACAGATCCGGGAACTCCGGGTTATGGTAGATGCCGCGAATGTTCTGACATGGAATTTTTCCGCGAATCTGCGTATTCGGCACCGGCTTCAGACGGTATTCTTCCAGCAGTACCTTCAACGTGGAATCGCTTGATCCATCATTGACTACAATAACCTCATACGTCGGATAGTTCAGTGTCATCAGGCAGTTTACATTTTCAATAATGGTCAGTTCCTCGTTGTATGCCGGCACCAGCAGCGAGACCGAAGGTACAAGTTCGGAGCCGGATAACGTGTTGTACTTGGAGTAATGTGACCGCCGGAAGATTGTCCAGATGTTGCGGAATGATAAAGCGAGTATGGAAAAATAAAGCGTATTAACGAACACCACATAATAGATGGCGACCATACCGTAGATGAGTAATAGATCTCTAAGCAGTGTAATCCCCTCCTACCGCTGCAACACCTGTGCGTTTCTTAGGCGTACGCTGGTCACCTCGCACAGGGCCAAAATAACGTTCGTACAGCAGTCTTTTTTTGTTATGCGCAATCATCTGCTCCACCACTTTATGGTCGGATCCCGATTGCTGCATTGTGCTCTCAATCTGCTGCATGGCAATCTCGCGTTCCGCACCCGTTCCCTGCACCGCCGCCTGACACAAAGCTTCGAATCCGGGTTCGCCCAGCTTGCTCAAGCTTTCCGCACTGCTGCAGCGAACTCTCCAGTCTTCATCGCGAAGTGCCTTGCGAAGCAGCGGAATGCTGCCTGATGCATGTTTCGAACCAAGCGCCTGTACTACTTCGGCGCGGACTTCCGGGTCTGAATCCTGAATCAGCTTCAGAATCGTCTCATCCTTGAGCGCCGGACTTGCACTGAGATACAGCTTCACGGCTTCAGCACGTACATCTTGATGCTCGGCCCCAACCAGTCTGTCGAGTGCAGGCATCACTTCAGGTACCGCTTGTCCCCACATCGCCACAAGTCCGACTTTGACAAAATCAGGATTGCGATCTTCCAGCAGCTCAAGCAGTATGCGGCTTGTATCCAGGTTAGCTTCCAGCAGAATATCCGCAGCCAGATGATGGATCGATTTTCCTTTGGTCAAAAGCAGGGCAAGCATGTCCTTCAGCTCGCCATGCCGGGTCGTACATCTCGCAATCGAACGACCAATCATAATGGCCATCGGGCCGGGTTTTTCATCTTTTAGCAGTTCCATCAATCCCGGCACGGCTTCGGGACAGCGCATACCTCCCAGACGATAGGCTGCATCAATCTGACGTCCATAGCGCAGACGCCCCAGCTCCTTCAGATCATGTTCGACGAACCCTGCTTCGCGGCACAATTCGATCAATTTATCGCGATATTCTCCTTTGAACTGGTCAATCCATTCAATTAATTTGTCCTGAATAACCCGGCGTTCTAGCGGGGCCAGCTTACCTGGCGGCAGTTTGAGCGGACTGTTCTCTGTTAAAGCGGTCTGCAAATACGTGAAATAGTCCCGCTGCTTTAGTTCATACAAGGCGATTTTGCGTCGTTTGCCGTTGTGGGACATTTTCATGGCAAACAGAACGATGACACCTACAATCACAAGTGCGATGCAGGCAATCAAAAACCAATAGGCCAAAGCCAAACTCTGGAACATGTGAAAAAGTCCTCCTTTATGCTCGTTTATGAAATTCTATATTGACTTATTCCATCCGAAAACTAGGCATTTTTTCGTAGTTCTGCCGCATTTTCTCATAGCTTAACTTTAGTCTTTCGCTGTATTGGACCTGCTCCCATGGTTTCCAGCTGTAGACGGGTAAAGTTTTCAAATCCAGCGCTGCCTGTTCGCCTCCTGGCCAGGATACCTGCTGCGTGGAACGATTCGTCAGCCACGGAACCAGCGTGATACCTTCAACGGTAGTCGTAGAAAACTCCCGGCCGTTTTTCAGCGGTCCGTATTCAATCGCCTGCAAGGAGCTGGGATCACCGAAACCAAGCAGCATCCATGGAATTCGCATCTCCACCTGATTGCCGTTATACTGCCAGGCTGTTAACGAATCGGTATCTGCCTGTCCTGGGGCTGTCGTGCCCCGCTTTAACGTCCCTACATTTTCAGCCATGAATGGATGAGCCGAACGTGTGTCTGGTGGTGTCATCTTCAGACTGACGGCCAGTTCCCATGGATGGAACGGATCGCTGGACTTGAGCTGCTTGGCTGGAATCATGTTATATCCGTCCCTGCCATACAGCCGCTGGTTGAAATCATAGTCTTTGGCGATCTGCACCTGGGACTCATCATCTTTGCCTAATGTGATGACCGTTTCCAGCCCATCACTCAGCGTTTTTCCCGGCAGCATATTGCTTGGCTGACTGCCTCCGTCAAGGGTGTTTGTTCCGATACGGAGCATGGTCTGCTCAGGGTCATAAGGCTGATCCAGCGTCAAACCTATATACAGATAGGCTTCATCGTGAGTCATCTTCATCTCCCGGATCCCCTGCACCTTTCCCTGCCAGACGGTGACTTCTTCATCTTTCAGCGTATCCCAGTCATCCAGCCTGCCATCAATGGTCAGCCGTTCCTGTTTACCAGGGTCCATCGCCAGCAGGCCAAACATTTTCTCATTCGTCAGCACATTCAGCCAGTAAGCCCGGCGGTCAGCCGGAATTTCCAGCGGCATCGTATTCCAGGTTTTTTTAAACCACTCATCCTGCCACATAAACAGAATCGCTCCTGCGTACCCTTCATCATAAATATCCTGCGTAAGCGAAGCATCGATGTCTCCCTGCTGCACCTCGTTATGTCCGCCCTGATTTCGGCCGCCCATGCCCAGATGAGAAATACCCAGAGAGGAAGGTACGCCATACTCTGTAACCATTACAGGCATATCGGAAAACTCGGCTTTGAGCTTGCGCAGATAACTTTTGTACGTGTTGTACTCGCCTTTTTCATCCTTGATCGTTTGAAGTGTCTTGTCGGTGTGGAACAAGTCTGGATAATACGGATACACATGATAGGCAGCGAAATACCCGCCTTCCCACGCCTCCGGCTTAATATGTCGTGCATCCACACTGACCAGATCCTCTTCATAGAGCGGCTCGCCCGGATGATCGAGTACATCGGTTGTGACCCAGTTGGTGAAAGTCATTGGATGTTCCCATCCGTATTTTTTTTCCTGAACCGCTGTATAGTCCAGCAGCTCGGCAAGCCAGTTCTCAAACGGGGAAGCCTCTGCACTTGCAGAGAAATGAACCCCCTTGTACTGCGGGACATCTGCATGCACCTTATTGGTATTATCCACCATGGACGGGTCCCACTCGGTGCCTACATGCCAGGCCATCAGATATTTCCCTGCATTTGTCCTGTATTTACCGCTGGATTCACCATTTCGGGCAGGAATGTCGGCATCCCCGTATACAGCAGATACCGCTTTTGCAATTTCCTGCTTGAACCGCTGCTCAATATGATCCGCATAGGCATCCTGCTTCTCAATCAATTCTTCCTCAGGGGACCATATGCCTTGTATAAAATATAACGGCTGCTCCCGGCCGCGATTATAATCGACCAGTGCAGAGTAAAAAATCGGCTGATGGACCGTATACACCCGAATCACATTCGCGCCCAAATCCTGAATCTGCTCGAACCAGCGCAGGTAATCCTCCTCGGTGAGTGGAAATTCTCCTGGGTAATGCCCTGGTGAGGTTGCCCCCAGGTTCACCCCTTTGACGAACATTTCCTTCCAGGTTCCATCCGGCCCGTACTGCATAAACTGGTCTCCATCGGTCTTGAATTTCATCTCCGTGCCGTTCTCCGCTGTATACGTAACAAGCTTGGGCTGCATGTAATGCCATCCGGCAAGTAAACCGCCAGTCAGTACTACGGCGCCCGTCAAAGCTGTCAGTAACCAGCGTCTTCGTCGTTGTCTGCTCATGACTTCTGATTGCTCACCTCTCTGGTATGCATCCTGCTTCCCCATGGTTCAGGTTCATGCGTTAGAAATGAACCCGTACAGGAAACATACGATCATTCCGCTTCGGATGTCCGCTTGGTAGAGATGTCAGCGGTGTAGTTCTCACTATAGCGCTAAGCCTCTGCATTGTAACTAGGCTGATGGAAGCAAACATGATATGGAACGTTCTGCCCATACTCAGTCCGTTTCCCCATCCGCCAGCACACCAAGGCAGCTGTTCCATTTGCGGTCTTTTTACATTCACGATCTGCCGGAAAAGCACAGATGAACGCACTGCAGCTGCTGCACATCTTCATGTAATATTGTTATGTGCAGCGCGGATGCAGGCACTCTTCCCCCGAAAAACATATACCCCATTAAACGCGAGTGTTTTTCTAAAGTTGCGCCTTTTTTACAGTATTAACCATAAAGATTACAAAATTGATACTATAGTCCGATAACGCATCAGTGAAAATCCGCGTCGTATCAAGGTTTTCAGAAAAGTACTGAAAATAAAAAAAGGACATCAGTCCCCCCTTATAGGACTCCGCCCATTAATCACCCTCTTACAAAAAACAAAATGAACTGCCAGTCATCACCCTGAAGTCACAGCTGCCTCTCATTATATGTAAAAAAGCACTTCTTATTTCCTATTATGCACCTTCCACCTGATGTTCAACGTAATTGTGTCCAATTTGCAAAATAATTCCGGTTGCCGCATTTTGAATTGTCCTTTATGCTTATAAAACAGGAACACTTGTTCCATACTGTAAATAAACTGTAAATAACCAGCTCCCTGCAGGGGTTAGACGACAGGAGCAGCATCAAGAATCGCAGATAAGGAGAGGAAACATCATGCCCCGCCAAGACAGACGTGTCATCATGCTGGCAGACTGCCAGTCATTCTATGCCAGTGTGGAGAAGTCTGCACATCCCGAGTACAGGGATCGGCCCCTCGTTGTAGCCGGTGATCCGGCCAGGCGCTCGGGTATCATTCTGGCCGCCTGTCCCCTCGCCAAGTCCTATGGCATTACAACCGCAGAACGGCTGGGCGAAGCCCTGGCCAAATGCCCTGATGTCGTGGTTATTCGTCCGCGCATGGCTGAGTATATCCGGGTATCCCTTCATATTACGCGCATTCTGCAGTCTTACACCGACCTCGTGGAGCCCTATAGTATCGATGAACAATTTCTCGATGTCACCGGAAGCCTGGACTTGTTCGGCAGTCCCGAAACCATTGCACGCAGTATTCAGTCCCGGGTTATGGAGGAGACAGGTGTCTACATTCGGATCGGGATCAGTGATACCAAGGTAGTCAGCAAAATGGCCTGTGATCTATATGCAAAAAAAGTTCCAGGCGGCATCTACACGCTGCCGCGTAAGGATATGCCATCCACGATCTGGGAGAAGCCTGTACGTGACATGTTTATGGTTGGTTCACGCATGGGACAGCATCTCTACAAGATGGGCATTCATACGATCGGTGATCTGGCACATACGCCGCTGTCCCGGCTGAAAGAGCGCTGGGGTGTCAACGGCGAAGTATTATGGCGTATCGCCCGTGGTATGGATGATTCTCCGGTAAAACCCGGGACATACACCCACCAGCAGCAGGGAATCGGGCATCAGATGACGCTGCCGCGAGATTATGAGACCTGGGATGAGATCAAGGTTGTGCTCCTGGAGCTGGCGGAGCTGGTCAGCCGGCGTTCCCGTGACAAATCACTCATGGGGCACGTCGTCTCCGTGGGGTGCCGCGGGCAGGATTACGATAGGCCGACCGGTTTCTCCCGTCAGATGAAGGTGAATGAACCCACCAACATTACGGATGAAGTGTATGATGCGGCAGCGGCTCTGTTTCTGCGCCATTGGGACGGATTACCCATTCGCCGCATCCATGTGTCATTGAGCGGACTTGTACCCGATTCGGAAGTACAGCTGTCCTGGTTTGACGACCGCGAACGTAAAAGAGAATTGGAACGAGCTACGGATGATATCAAACGCAAGTTCGGAGACACGGCCATCATGCGTGCATCCTCGTTATGTTCATCCGCGCAGGCTCAAGACCGTTCTCACAAAATTGGAGGTCACTATAAATGAGTAAAAAATTGCAGCAAAACGGACTCTTCGAGTCCTCACGTATGATGCTCCCCGAACATCGGGAAGCTTATATTCTTCATCAGGAGCAGCTCGCTCCCCGCGCCCGTCCATCTCTCGATGCTCAGGCTGCGGAAGAAATATCCCGTTTGCTGAGCAGCTCCATGGTGCTCGGTGACCGAGTTACCATCACGCTGTTCCACGAACATGACGACACTGCTTATACCGGACGTGTGCTCAGACTGGACCTGCCTTCCCGTACACTCAGGCTGCTGACAGCAGACGGAGTTCGGGATCTTCCGATGAATCTGATCACGGGTGCAGCACCAGCAGGTGAATGGATGGATGAATGAAGTGAATAAATGCGTGAGTCATGCAGCAAAATGAGCATTTCTTCACATACAGATATTGCGAAAACTCCATGATAGACGCAGCGGGTTCAAGCTGTGCAGGACTGAATCCCTACAATCTATATGGAAACAAAAAAGCAGCGGACAAAGCGATTTTCGTGCCCTGCTTCGTTCGAAAGAAGCAAAATGCCCGTAATCTGATTCGTCCACTGCGTGTAAGGGTAATTGTTTGGTTCGCTTATTTATTTTCATTAGAAGAAAGAAATCCAACAAATCTGGGGATCGCCGGTCCTCAAATCAGAAGAAACTCCAGTCAAACTCTTTGGATAGACGCTCCAGCAGATGCACACCTGCAATGCTGTTGCCTTTGCGATTGAGTGCCGGTCCGACCACGCCAATACCAAATTGTCCCGGGACTAACGTCAAAATGCCGCCGGAAACACCGCTTTTGGCAGGAAGTCCCACCTCGATGGCAAATTCACCAGAAGCATTGTACATCCCGCAAGTGGTCATAAAGGTTTTGGCAATCTGCACATAGCGGCGGGGAATAAGTTCGTTCCCCGTAATCGGGTCGGTCCCGTCGTAAGCGAGAACAAGTGCCATGCGGGCCAAGTCCGCACAGGTCACTTCAATAGAGCAGTGGCGAAAAT
Organism: Paenibacillus sp. AN1007; assembly: GCF_040702995.1. Classification (NCBI taxonomy): domain Bacteria; kingdom Bacillati; phylum Bacillota; class Bacilli; order Caryophanales; family Paenibacillaceae; genus Paenibacillus; species Paenibacillus sp. AN1007. The sequence continues at coordinate 1,545,553 of NZ_CP159992.1, read as the reverse complement.
AAACTGCAAGTACATCTTCCACTTCATCCTTGATTACACCGTTATGTTTGAGAAAATAAGCGAGTGAGCGGTTCAGGTGACCGCTTTCGGATTCGGAGCGAAAAACCTCTTCGTTGTAGCCCAGCTGTTCATTGTGAGACAGCTTGCGGAAAAATTCGAGAATACGGCGAGACTTCTCTTCCTTACAGTCACCGCCAACGAGGGAGGATACGGTTATTGCTCCCGCATTAATGAGGGGGTTAAACGGGATACCCGGTTCAACCAGTTCAAGCTTGATCATGGAGTCATAATCATCGCCTGTGGGTTCTTTTCCTACATTAAAGAAGACGGCTTCTTCCCCATGATCCATCAGGGCCAGAATCAGTGTGAACACTTTGGAGATACTCTGCATCGTAAAAGGAACACCGCAATCGCCGGCGGACACATAGTTTCCTTCTGCATCCATAATATGTATACCTAGTTCATCCTGCGATGCTTTGACCAGCTCCGGAATATAAGAAGCGACCTTGCCCTGTCCTGTATGCAGGCGGCTGGTCTCCAGCCATTCCGGCAGCAGAGCATTCAATCGATCCATCGTTGATTCACTCATATGTCATCTCCTCTACTTAGATCTATAGAAGCATCCTGCACGAGGAACCAGCGCTGCAGCGAAAAAACAGCGTTCGTATCTCATACAGGATGTTTGATACCTTTCTTGTGCATTACCCTCTCATCCGGAAAGTTACACATTGATCCGTAAAGTCATGCTGCCATTCGATTCGTTCCTTCCACAGTTTCCACAGCTTTTAGCGCTTCACACGCAAATTCAGCTCCAGAATCTCACCGGGCAGCCCATCATAGTCTCCCGTCCACGTGGATTCGAAGTTCTGTCTAAGCAAAATCTGCCGGGAGGCCGCATTAGATGGATCAATAACAGCATAAAGGACCTCAATGCCGGCGGCCTGAGCCTGGATAATCAGTCGGGAAGCAATGGATGTCCCCTGACCTTTGCCCCAATATTCTGGCAGGATCATATAACCAATCTCAGCCCGGCCCGGATTATCTTCATCTGGAATCAGTTTGGCATAAGCTGTACCCGCACCTTCTTGCGAAGTGACCCGATAATGTCCGCACAGGGAACGAAGGTTGAAATCCAGCATGGCATCAAACTGTGTTTTGGCTTCTTCTTCAGGGATCGCGCGCTCTGTAATCTGCTTCATGACTTCCGCATTCGAAACAAGTGCATAATAGTGCTCAAAGTCTGGTTCGGTGTATTTTACAAAGTTCATGAATAGGCCTCCTTGGAATACATCAATGGTATGTGGTCGTGACGCAGATCATTCATCCATCCAATACAGCTGTCGTCAGAGTACAGCATCGTCTCCGATTCACCTAGAGTATAACAGAAGCTGAACATACAATGCACATCAGCGCCTTTACATAAGTATTTGCAGCCGCATATGCCTGAGTAGGACTGAGTAGGACTGAGTAGGACTGAGTAGGGCCATTCACACAGAAGAAGAGATTGAAGTGCTGCTCTAAGCTGGTACACAAAAAAAAGCAAAAACGGTCTCGCCTGGAGACCGCTTGCCTGTCAACTATTTTATAGTATGAAGAAAAATGATTCAGTTATACACTCATGCCAGGGTTTCTTTCTCTCTCCAAGTGTAAGCATCGTGGAGGAGCACATGGCAGCATTTACGATAAAAACCGCTGTTCAGCTCGCCCGTGAAGACGGATTCAGATGCATTGGTTTGGTCTGAGAAGAGCCAGCCCGGCGACCTGCACCCGGAGGAGTGATCATCAGTGCCATCAGGAGCGATACCGCACAGAGGACCGCAATCACGATAAAGGTGAGATGGAATCCGCCCAGCAGCGCGCTGATGAATGATCCGGCGAGAGCACCCAATCCAAATCCCTGGTAGATTACACCATAGTTTTTGCTTTGATTTTTCAAACCGAAATAATCGGCCACAATGGCTGGGAACACGGTGATGTTACCACCAAAGCAGAAGGCAATCGCTGCCACACAAGCGAAGAAGATTCCAAAGTTCAGCGGCACCAGACTGAGTGTCATGACCGCTACAGCTGTAACGAGCAGGGCTCCGGCGATGACTTTCATTCGGCCTACTTTATCCGACAAAGCACCCAGAATAATACGGCCCGCCGTGTTGAAAATAGCCACCATCGCAACCGCATTAGCCGCCGTGGTCACGTTAAGACCTGCAAGCTGCACACCAATGTCTTTGACAATACCGATCAGATACAGACCGCTCATGCAAGCCGTGAAGAAAATAACGAAGAGCATATACGCTTCTTTCGTACGAAGCATTTCTTTAACTGTATATTCATGACGGACTTCTGCTGGTTTCTCACCGGAACCGTCTTTGACTTTTGCCGGAGACTGTTCACGAACCACTGCTTCACGGATCAGGAATGATCCTGCAGTAACCAGGACAAGAACGATCATCCCCCAGTACATAAAGGCCTGCGCTGGACCAACCGCACCAATCAGGGCGGAGTTCACATATTTGAACAACAAGCTCCCTGTACCGAAGGCTCCCACTGAAATCCCCGAGATCAGTCCCTTACGTTCAGGGAACCATTTGATCAAGTTGGACAGAGATGTAATATACGCTGTGCCGTCCGCAAACCCGACCACAAAACCGGCAAGCAGATACAGCAGCGTTAACGAACTGACTTGGGAACTCAACATCAGTCCCAGACCGAGCACAACCCCAGCCACACGAATTAAACGTCGGAGACCCCAGCGTTCCTGCAATCGTCCTGCAAACAAAGTGGCAATCGCCAAAGCAAAACTCGTAATCGAAAAAGTTATTGCGACCGAGCTGACGTCCCATCCGAAACGATCAGACAGCGGTTGATTGAATAAACTCCAGGTGTAGATTGTGCCAAGCCCCATTTGTACAATAATCGTACCGAGTACAATAAGCCAGCGGTTCACTTTTATAGATGATGTCGTTGTTGAATTAGATGCTGATGAAGCGGATAAAACAGCTGCTTTCATCGTAATCTCCCCTTTGTCGATGTCTATAACCTGTTGAACATTCTCTTGTACGTTCACAAGACCATCATACATGAAAGGGGATTCATAGAGCTGTTTTGAGCATGAGTTGCATCAAATGCGGAATGAAATGCCGTTATATGCGCATGAGCTGCCTGAACTCTTTGACTTTGCCGCGACTGACGGGCACTTCGGCTTCCAGATCACGCAGACGAAGGAGATACGTATTGTTAAACCAGGGTACAATTTCACGAATTTGGGAGAGATTAACGAGATAGGAACGATGGCACCGGAAGAAAGCATCCTGCGGCAGACGGCTGTGGAAATCCGATATGCTGACAGGCATCGTGAATTCTCCATTTTTGGTATACACCTTGGTCACCTTCTCCTGAGCCTCTGCATAGTAGATGTCTGCCGTATCGGTAACAATAATGTTGTCATTACGCAGCAGATTGATTCGTGTGCCCATCAGGTTGTCCGCCTGGGCTGGAGAATGGACGGATACCGCTCGCTGATCCAGTCCATCCTGTGCCTGCAGTGTGCCGGAACGAGCCTGAGCTTGGTTTGGTGCATATCCGGGTTCAACTCCAAGCCCATTCCCTGATTCATGCCTCTCTGCACGCCGGTATATCTGGTCCTCCTCCCGTATTTCGCCATAAATGTTCTCACTTTGCTCACGGTCCCTCTTGAAGGTCAGCTCCAGCTTGTGCAGCATGGCCGCGATTCGTTTCTCGTCATAGGGCTTCAGAATATAATCAAATGCTTCCAGCTCAAAAGCCTCAGCCGCGTGCTCCTTATAAGCGGTTGTAAATACAATGTAGGGCTTGCGCGCAAACTTGCCGATATGATGCGCGAGCATCATACCGTCCAGCGAAGGAATGTTAATATCGAGAAAAAGCACATCCACTTCCTGCTCCTGCAAAAATTTAAGTACATCCAGGCCATCTTCCAGACAATCTACAACCTCAATCTGGCTGTGCTCCTGGATCAGATAACTCAGTTCTTCACTTGCCGGAATTTCATCTTCTACAATTAACGCTCTCATCGCTTCATCATCACCTTGTTATGACATCTCCTTTGGGTACATCAAATAAAATATCCGTTCCTTGCTCCAGTCTTGTAATCGTTAAACCTTTCCCGTATATCAGTTTCACGCGCCGATGCACGTTGTACAGTCCAATCTGGTTTCCAGGCATGCGGTCGTGGTAGACATTCTCGATAATATCGGCGCTTATACCTGCACCCGTGTCACTCACGCTGATACGCACAACATCAGGATGATCCTGCACCCGAATCCGGACGATCCCGGGACCTTTCACTTTCAGAATGCCATGTATAATCGCATTTTCCACAAGCGGCTGGATGACCAGGCTGGGAATATGCACTGCCACTTCATCAATCTCATATATGACGGTGAGTCTGCTGCCAAAGCGAGCTTTCTCAATCTCGACATAGTTGCGGACCTGCTCCAGCTCTTTATGAATATCAATTAATTCGTCCGACAGTTCGAGATTGTAGCGCATATAACCGGAAAGGTTAACGATCAATTCGCGTGCGCGATCCGGCTTGGTTCGAATAGACGAAGCGATAGCGTTTAGCGCATTAAACAGAAAATGAGGATGAATGGTTGTTTGCAGTGCGCGCAGCTCCGCTTTGTTCGCCGCAGCCTTAATTTCCTCTACCCGGGATACCTCCATCTGAGTGGAAATAATCTGAGAGAGTCCTACCGCCATTGTCTGCAGCGGATACGTAATTTTGTAAGCTTTGCGGTAATAGATCTTGAGTGCACCCGTCACATCGCCCCGCTCCTTAAGCGGAATAATCAACAGTGAGTGAATATCCGGGGTTTTCTCATCCGTCACATCATTACTAATCATAATTTCTCCGCTGGATATCGTCCTCTTGGTCATTTCACTAATTATTTCATTGCCAATATGATACCGTTCCTCCCCGAAGCCAACATAAGCCAGTACATTACGGGTATCGGTAATCGCTACCGCATCCGCCTGAATATCTTCTTGAATGATTTTACATACTTTACGCAGGGAATCCTCATCAATCGAGCGGAAGTAAGGCAGTGTTTTATTCGCAATCTCCAAAGCCAGCTTGGCCTGACGACCCGCAATCAGCTCCTTTTCCCCCTCCACGCTCTGCACCAAAAGCACAATCAGACCAATATTCATCTCACCCAGAATCATCGGCAGTGCAATCTTGGAGACAATGTCCGCTCCAAGCGGGTCGGGATAAGAATAGAGCAGAATCAGCAGCATCGTGAGCGCTTCGATGATCATGCCTGCACCAATGCCAATAATCCAGCGCTTGGATTTAGGAGTGTATTTGTGAATGTACCCCGACACGAGGCCCGCAAGAATACTTGTAATGAGGCACGGAATGGCCGTAATGCCGTCCATATCAATCAAATAACGGTGCACCCCGGACACGAAGCCGGTAATAATACCTACAGGTGATCCGAACAGGATTCCGCCTGACAAAATCGCAATAATCCGTACATTGACCAGTGAACCTTCGACGTTAATACCGGTATATGTACCAAAAATGGCAAACGCACAAAACAGCAGGGTCAAGGCCGCATACTCCTGCCATCTTAATTTACCCTTTTGCAAAATCTGCCTAAACCGCGGCACCCGCGACAGAAAAAATAAAAATATAATCAGCAGCGCCGCTCGCTCAAACAGCCCCAGCAGCATCGTAAACATTTCCAATCGAACTTCCTCCACATCTATCTGAAAAAGTAACAGAGCCAGGTAACCGCATATGCTGATTTCCGCACTGCGGCAATATACCTACACTACTCGTATGCAACAGTTTACCCCTCCCCTCGAAGGAAAGCAAAGAATATCCTGTGAAAATCAAAAAACGACGTCACATAGGCAAGCCATCTTACGAAATATCCAATAAACGCATAGCTCTGAAAAAAATCTAACGATCTCAGATGAGCTTATCTGAGCGATATAGTGCTGTCTTGAATTATAACGATCTCCAGAGAGCTTATTTCACTGGAAGCAGAAGAAAAATGCCCATTTTCACATCTAATTTCTAAAATAGGTTTCCCTGAGATCGTTAGAAAATAAAAATGTGTGATATCACCAAAATAGCGTCTCTGGAGATCGTTAGGAAAACAAGCCCTGGGACTCAGCCTCTCTGTATTGGTGACCTAGTTAATTTCTCCCTTCTCCCTTGGAGATTAACAAAGGGTATGCTGTAAAAATCAAAAAAAGGCATCTCATCAAGTCATACATGACTGATGAAACACCCTTCTTTACATTATTCTTTACATGACCATTCCACTTGAATGTAATGCGGTCTTTCAAAAAATTCAGTTTACACTATAACGGAGAGAGCAGAAACAATCTGAAAAAGCGGAGCTAAAAGCTTTCTGAAAGAAAGCTGCATCGGAAGCATACGCTTCGCCTTTATCACCGGATTTTACCCTTATAAGAGGGTAATTCACAAAAAATCCAGGGATAAAAGCGATCAGAAGGGTATTCTGTTCTCGGAGTACCCACATGTAAACACCCATCTTTCTTTACAGGAATCATTACATTTAACTTTACCTAAACATGCCCCACAGCTTAATTAAATGGAACGTATTGTTTGGATCAATCTTTTGTGCGATGACAAAAGCAACAAACTGCTCTTCCTGTGCAGGTGAGAAATTTTCATTCATAATGACTGCTGACGACTTGATCAACCTGCGCACCTTCGCCTTATCCTGTAAATCAGCCTTGGTCACACCGTCAATCAGCTTTTTAATGCGCTCTTTGACTGCAGGATTTTTCATCTTTAGTTTGATCCGCTCCACCAGCTGCGGACTGATTCCATATTGTTGGTAACCCAAAACGTACAGCACCTCCCAAAAAAATGAACTCACTTCTTATTCATATGTCGGGAGGGCTTGTTCACTTGTCACTTTTTACAAAACATGCCTTTACACAAACGCAGCACATTCAAAATTAAGCTTTCTTAATCAATCAGATCGCCCTTGAACACCTGCTCCTGCTGGAGATATTCACGCAGCGGCGCATAATCAACAGATGTCCAGAACGCAGCATTCGCAATCAGCGCGGACACATCATCCCTGGCTTGTTCCAGTACGGCGAAATCCGCTACCATATCGGCAAGACGGAACTCAGGCAGTCCGCTCTGCTTGGTGCCAAAGAAATCGCCCGGACCCCGCAGATCCAGATCACGGCGAGACACCTCGAATCCATCCTCGGTTTCAGTCATGACCTTCATTCGTTCCTGACCAACTTCCGTTTTGGGATCAGCGATCAGCACACAATAGGATGCATGCGCACCACGACCGACCCGACCGCGAAGTTGATGCAGCTGGGACAAGCCAAAACGATCCGCGTCCATTATAACCATTAATGTAGCATTAGGCACATCCACACCAACTTCCACGACCGTCGTGGATACCAACAGCTGAATGTCATTGTTGTAGAATTCACGCATCATTTCTTCTTTTTCCGCCGCCGACATGCGTCCATGGAGCAGCCCCACTTTATATTTCGGGAAATTCTGCTGCATCTGCACATGCAGGTCTATGGCATTCTGCACATCAAGCTTCTCTGATTCTTCGATGAGCGGACAGATCAGATAAGCCTGGCGGCCTTGGTCTACCTCTCTGGAGATAAAACCAAGTACCCGCTCCATCATGTCATGCTTCACCCAATACGTGGAGATCGGAATTCGTCCCTTCGGCCGCTCCGATATCGTCGACACCTCAATATCACCAAAAGCCGTAATCGCAAGTGTTCGAGGAATCGGCGTAGCGGTCATCGTTAACACGTCAGGATTATACCCTTTGCGTCTCAAAACGCTGCGCTGATTTACCCCGAAGCGATGCTGCTCGTCCGTAACCACAAGGCCCAGCTCCCGGAAAAAAACATCCTCCTGGATCAGGGCGTGTGTACCCACAACAATATCGATCATGCCCATCTGCAATGAGGCGATCAAATCCTTGCGTTTGCGCCCGTTCACACTACCGGTCAACAGTCCTACCGTCACGCCAAATGGTTCAAACAGCTTCTGAAGCGAGCGCATATGCTGCTCTGCCAGAATTTCGGTCGGCACCATCAGTGCCCCCTGAAAACCGGAGCGAACGGATGTATACAGTGCAATCGCTGCAATCACCGTTTTACCTGAACCTACGTCCCCCTGCAGCAGTCGATTCATCGCATACGGGGAACGCATATCATGCAGAATTTCAAGCTCAACCTTCTTCTGCGCATCGGTCAACTCAAACGGCAGACTGCGCACGAATTCTCGAATCGTCGTATTGTCGGTGGTATGTACCATGCCGTCCATGCGATTCCGGTTCAACGCACGGAATGCCTGCATTTTGAGCTGGAATAAAAACAACTCCTCATAGACCATCCGCTGTCTGGCCCGCTGACCCTCCTGATTGTCCTGAGGACGATGAATACCGGCGATAGCCTGCTTGCGCGGCACCAGATTATATTTTTTAATCAGCGCTTGCGGTAAGATTTCGGGGATCATCTCACCGTATTGAATCAATCCCTGGTTAATCGTTTTGCGCATCCACTGCTGCGTGATCTTACCCGTGACGGAATAGACAGGTTGTAATGTACCTGAACGTCCATCTCCTTTATCAGGGAATTCCGAATCCGACACCGTAAGCTGCATGCGCTTTTGTTCCCATTTGCCAGTCAGTACAATTTGCCGATTGGGTGTAAGCTGGTCTTTGAGAAAATGACGGTTAAACCACGTTGCCGTGATCATCCACTCTTCGGTCATGATTTTGCAGGTCAGACGTGACTTTTTGCCATAGCGCTGCAGTACCGGAACACCCATTACCTGTCCCTGTACCGTAATCTTGTCTCCGTCCTTAACCTCACTGAGCGAACGCAGACGATAATCTTCATAACGAAACGGATAATACTCTAACAAATCTTTTACACTAGAGATGCCAAAGGCGTGAAGCTCTCCCTCTTTGAGAGCACTCACGCCGTTAATTTGCTTCACTGATATTTCTTCCAAATTCATGTCTAATCCCTCATTCCGGAACAGGCCACATAAAGATTGCAATGACACCGGGTCCCACATGACTTCCGATGACGGCTCCGATATTGGTGTAGATCACTTCGTTCAGTGTGAAATGACCCTTTAACTGCTCTGCACAAGCTGCCGCTGACGCAGGATCTGCTGTATGGCCTACCGCCAGATTGACTCGCTTTCCGGCCAGATCCTTCTGGAACAGCTCAATAATACGGGCCATTGCCTTTTTATGACCTCTGACTTTCTCTACAGCGTAGATTACGCCTTCTTCATCAATAGACAGGATCGGCTTGATGTTAAGCAGCGTTCCCAAAATAGCCGAGGCTCTGCCAATCCGTCCACCTTTCTGCAAATACTCCAGGGTATCCACCAGAAAAAACAGCTTGCGCGATTGCTGCATTGCCTCAACAGCAGCTGCAATCTCAGCTGGGGACTTGCCTTGTTCGGCAAGCTCGGCAGCGTGTACCACCATTAACCCATACCCGTATGAAGCCGACTTTGAATCAATCACGGTAAGATCTGAATCACGTTCCAAAAGTGACTTGCCAAGCACAGCCGACTGATATGTACCACTCATGCCGGAAGACAGGTGTATGGATACAATAGGCCTGTCCGGATTCTCATCCAGCAGTGTCTGGTACACGTTCATGAAATCGGTAGGTGAAGGCTGTGAAGTCGTAGGCAGCACAGAACTCTGCCTTAACTTGTCATAGAACTGCTCCGAAGTCAGTTCAATCCCGTCAGCATACGTTTCTTCCCCGAATAACAGACGCAGGGGAACGACATGTATACCGTACATTTTAATCAATTCCTCAGGAATATCGGCTGTACTGTCCGTTACAATCGCAACCTTGTGGCTCACGGGCTCTCCTCCTCTTCGATAAAGTACTATTAGTGCATGTTCAAAAAGTCATTGAGACAGTATAGGGAAAGTCCGAGACTTTTAGAACTACCTCTATTAGGACTCTACAGAGAACAGATAATAATAAACCGGTTGTCCTCCCTGATGTACCTCGACTTCCGCATCAGGATATTGCTCTTCTACCCATGCTGCAAGAGCTGCCGTAATCTCAGCGTCAGCCTCTTCTCCTTCTAGGATAGTAACCACTTCATCCCCGCTCTTCATCATCTGTCCGAGCAGACCTTCGCAGGCATGAAGCATACTTTCATCCGCTGCTACAATCTTGGAGTTATGGATACCGATATAATGGCCCGCCTTGATATCCAGTTCATCATACTGGGTGTCCCGAACGGCATGAGTCACCTGACCAGACTGCACACGGCTGATCGCCTCTAACATCTGATCACGATTCGTTTCTAGGGACTCGTCCTCTTGGAAAGCAAACGCCGCGGCCATACCTTGTGGAATCGTTTTGCTTGGGATCACCGTAATACGACGCTCATCCTCCAGCAATTCCCGAGCCTGTTCAGCAGCCAGCACAATGTTGGAGTTATTCGGCAAAATAAATATCTGCTCCGCCGTGATCGAATGGACGGCTTTCACAAAGTCCTCTGTACTCGGGTTCATTGTCTGTCCACCCGACATCACTACATCTACACCCAGACTTCTGAAAATTTCCGCAATACCATCGCCGGAAGAAACCGCGATAAAGCCATAAGGTGCCATCTCGTCTGCGGGGAGCACTGCTTCTTCAAGCGTGCTTGTTTTCTCCTGCGGAATCTCAGCAAAGAGCTCGGGTGATGCAGCGATATCCATGCCCGCGGTTAACAAATCACGATGCTGTTCACGCATATTCAAAATATGAATCTGTGTGATCTCACCGTACTTCAATGCCAGATTTAATACATCACCAGGTGTCTTGGAATGCACGTGCACTTTGATCACTTCATCATCAGCAATAATAATGATGGAGTCACCATTTACCGACAGCGCTTTTCGGAACATCTCATCGTCAAATGCGGTTCCAGCATTCTCTCCAAGCTCACGGTTGATGAAGAACTCCATATCGTACAGGAATTCAATATCTTCGGTTTCCAATCTGGCTTGAGCTGACAGAGGCATTTCAGGAGCAATGACCTGTGCCGTCTTCGCTGCAGCCGGTTCAGATGCAGGCGTTTTCAACGGTACCGCTGGTGACGAAACCGTTTCTTTCTGCAGTGAAGGTCGTGAACCACCCTCCGTTTTCAGCAGCACTTCCATAAAACCTTCATAAATATATACAAGTCCCTGACCACCCGAGTCCACAACACCAACCTGTTTCAGTACAGGCAGCATCTCTGGAGTCATCGCCAGGGCTTCTTTTGCTTTTAACAAAACTTCGTTCATTAATTCAGTTATATCATTCGTCCGTCTTGCATAGTAGCTGGCATGTTTGGCCGCTTCTTTGGCTACGGTAAGAATGGTTCCCTCCACGGGTTTCACAACCGCTTTGTAAGCTGCGTCAACTCCATTTTGCAGGGCGGCTGCGAATTGAATCGTATTCAATTCTTCAAAAGGAGCTGCTGAACGACTGAACCCACGGAACAGTTGGGATAAAATAACCCCAGAGTTTCCGCGCGCGCCCATAAGCAGACCTTTGGATAATATTCCGGCAGCTTCTCCAATGGATGCCGAGCTCTTTCTTTTAATCTCTGCAACACCTGCAGTCATCGTCAAATTCATGTTTGTTCCCGTATCGCCATCCGGCACAGGGAAAACATTCAGGGAATTGACATGTTCTGCGTGCTGCCCTAGTTGTTCCGCTCCGGCAATAACCATCGCGGTGAAATCTGTTCCATTTAAAGAACGTATACTCAAGTGAGAATTCCCCTTCCTAGCTTGATACACGAACACCTTGCACCAAGAATCATTTTGGTCGTTCATGCGCTAACGCGGCTGCGTTATTCTTCGTCCATACCTTGTCCGGCCCAGGCACACAATACAGCATGTCAGCCGGATGAACGGTCTGGGCGGCCGGGCTACCAATATCCTGCCATTCTCTGCAGCCCGTTATGCGGGCATAGGGATATGCGCCGGTATCAGAAGCCGACATGAATGCCGCATGGAGACTGGTGCCAATGATGGAATGCCGCATCTCACAGCGCTGCCAAAAAAGCAAACCTCCAACCTCTACGTACGGTTTTTTCTCCGGCTCCCGCGGCAACAGCCTGTTCATGGCTGTACTATGGACTATTCAACATTGTACTATATTAGACAAGAGAAATAAATAAAGTTTTTGGATCAGTTGACGAAGCTTTTTTGATTATGATATTATATTTAAGTATTGTTTTATGCAGGTTAAGTAATGGAAATGATCCGGCCAAGCCGGCTTGAACAACACCATTAGCTACTGAAGCCTGATCTTTAGGATCAGGAAAGAACAATTAAGTCCTGATGGAATGACGTTCGTCTCTCCGAAGGCACTGGTTATTTTAGGATAGGAGGTGTAATCTATGTCTCGCAAATGTTATGTGACAGGTAAGAAACCGGGCACCGGTAACCACGTATCCCACGCTAACAACCGTAACCGTCGTTCTTGGGGCGTAAACGTTCAGAAGGTTCGTATTCTCGTTAACGGCAAACCAAAACGTGTATACGTAAGCACCCGTGCACTGAAAGCCGGTAAAGTGACTCGCGTATAATCACGCAAAGCTGCTATAAATCGGGTAAGCAAAAAGCACCTTGTTCCTTGCAGGTGCTTTTTTGGTATTCAAAAAAGCACAGCCTTCCTCTACGCTCAGATCAGTTATGATCAATCAGGATCTGTTATAATCAGCTTGTTCCAATAAACGAACCGTTTGATATCCTTTCCAACTTTCCAAGTACATTACGTCTACCGTACACAGGAATGGCCGCCGCATGGCACGTCATGCAGATCCGGTTCTCCAGATGAGCTTTGAGCCAAAGCGGCGGTATTCGTTTAACGGTGCTGCTGATCAAATCAGTTCTTTTGAAACGTATTCAGGATCGCCTTTACAAACCCTCCCAAAAACTTCGGCAGTTTGAATGTGTAAAATTTCATACTTCACCCTCCCCATCATGCTCATGCGTCCGCCGTATCCTATGCTTCAGGCCTTTTTCACCCAAACACGACAAAAAAGGCTACATGAGAAACCTGCTCATGTAACCATATTTATGCGGAACCTGCTGTCCCTATTCCACAATGACAAGCCCGAAGATCAGCCTATTTGCGTTTGGGGAAGATACTGATAGACCGCAATCATGAAAACACTCATGAGATAATACAGTATGCTGAAAATGACAAAAGTAATCCGAAGTCCCTTTCGGTCGAACTTGCGGAAGTACATAATAACGACCCCAACCCCGATTAATGACGTGAGTGCATTGAATGGAGCCTGGAGAACTGCAAATAATGCTAGTACCAGGCCTGTGACAAGACTCCCCGCCATCGTCCACAGCGTCTCTCTGAGAGTCATGAATTAACCCTCGTAACTGCTGCGAATCTCGGCAATCGCGGCAGATCGGTCTTCCCGTCCGAATACGGCACTGCCAGCCACCAACACGTCAGCCCCTGCTTCCACCACTAATGGCGCCGTATCGGCAGCAATTCCGCCGTCTACCTCGATATGTACGTCATGACGTCCTCTCTCATTAAGCCATGTACGAATTTGTTTGATTTTGTTCATCGTGCCGGAGATAAACGCTTGTCCACCGAAACCTGGATTCACCGTCATGACCAGAACCATGTCTACATCATCCAGCACTTCCTGAATCGCACTTGCCGGCGTTCCCGGATTGAGCGCTACTCCTGCCATGATTCCCTGCTCTTTAATCAGATGAATGACACGATGCAGATGCACGCAAGCCTCGGCATGAACTGTAATCACTGCTGCGCCTGCTTTGGCGAACTCTTCTACGTACCGCTCCGGATTTTCGATCATCAGATGAACATCCAGCGGCAGCGTTGTGTGAGGCGCAATAGCCTTTACAATCGCAGGGCCGAGCGTAATATTAGGAACGAAGTGACCGTCCATGACGTCAACATGAATCCAGTCTCCGCCCGCTGCTTGCGCTTCGGCAACTTCTGCCCCCAATTTGGCAAAGTCTGCTGATAATATGGATGGGGCAATTTTAATCATATTAATACCTCCGCTTCTTCTCTTTCATTTCAGTCAGAAACTGCTCATAGTGCTGATATCGGCTTTCGGAGATCAGTCCTTCCTCCTTTGCCGCGAGCACCCGGCAGCCTGGTTCATGCGTATGCGTACAGCCGCGGAACTTGCACTGGTCAGCAAACTGGGCAAACTCCCGGAAACAAGTCGACAATTCCTCCACACCAATCTCCAGGAAGTCGAGCTGGCTGAACCCCGGTGTATCTGCCACAAATCCACCATTATCCAGCGGAATGAGCTCCACATGTCTGGTTGTATGTTTACCGCGCCCAAGACGCATGCTGATGGCACTGGTTTCCAGCGTGAGCCCTGGCATCAGTGCATTCAGCATCGATGACTTTCCGACGCCAGACTGGCCCGAAAATACACTGATTTTGCCAGCGAGACGTTCTCTAAGCAGCTCGCTGCCTTCTCCGGTAAGTGAGCTGGTCGAGATGACCTCATAGCCGATCTGCTCGTACATTGCCTTAACTTCGGCGACAACGTTCCGATCTTCGGCTTCAGGATCAATAAGATCCTGTTTTGTCAGCACGATAAGTGCATCGAGTCCGGCCTGCTCAATATGCACGAGAAACTTGTCCAGCAAGTTCAGATTCATGTCCGGCTCTTTCACCGAGAACAGCAAAACAGCCAGGCTTACATTGGCCACTGGAGGACGAATCAACTCTGTATCACGCTTGTGAATCTCGTCTACTGTTCCTTCTCCGTTCTCCGTCAGCATATAACTTACACGGTCACCAACAAGCGGAGAAGTGCCTCTTTTGCGAAATATGCCTCTGGCCCTGCATTGAACGGCGGAACCTTCAACCGAAGGAACCCCGTTGTCTTCCACCGGCATGACATAGTAGTAACCACTTAATGCTTTAACGATGATACCTTCTGGCACAGCTCCGTCGCCCTCCTTCAGATCAGTTACATTCATTCCCTACGTCAGCATAAGCCGTCCTTATGGACGGCCTGATGCGTTGACAACTCCTTTTTTCTTATCCTCTTTATGCTTGCCCGGTCCTTTATCTGTCTTCATTGCCGAAGTGTCACCTTCCTGATTGTCCCCTTCGCCGTCAGCCGGAGTGGACTCAGGCTGGTCTTCTCCGCCATTTTCATTGCCATTGTCCACACTGCCATTGTCACTATTCCCGGGATCAGGATTATTCTCTGGTGGTGCTTGCGTGTTTTGTTCAGGGTCAATAGAAGGAACATTGACCGTACCGTTCTTCGCTTCACTGTAAGATACGACGTACGTATCCAGGAATTTGCCATCCCGGTAGACGGATACCGCACCATTTTCATTTGGAGCAAGCACAAGCGGGATGGTCAGGACTTGAGCGGAATTGATGGTTCGTGTACCCCACTCCTGATTCTTACCGCGTGCATCTTCAAAGGTGATACGGATTTTGCTGTTTTTGCCTGCTTCTTTCGGTGATACATTGATGTTAAAAGGATACTGGAGTGCTTCAGGTGGATATCCTGTGCTGATAAAGATCGTAATTTTGTCGCCAGGGTTCACGTCCGCTCCTGCTTCCACAGGCCACTGCTGGGTGACTTTACCTTGGTCCACCGTATAACTGGATTCTTCCTGCACCTGTCCGAGCACAAGACCTTTTTCTTTCAGCATTTGTTCTGCTTCACTGCGCGTATGATTTTTCAAATCAGGCATTTTGACCGTTTCAGTACCCTTGCTGACGGTTAACTCAATTTCAACAGCTTCCGGATCAAACTCTTCGTTCACACCAGGCGTCTGGGAAATGACTGAACCTGAAGGCACTTCATTGGAGAAATCATCCTTGCGTTTGATCTGGTCTTCCTTAAGACCGAGTGCAGTCAGTTTTTTGACAGCTTCGGTATATGAGTCACTTTTAACGTCAATCATCTTCTTCAATTCTTTTTTCGCACCAACGCTGAGCTGCACTTCAGTGCCTTTTTTGACCACATCGCCTTCATCTCTGCTTTGATCAAAGACGATGCCGGGTTCAACGTTTTCCTTGTATTCCCGGATGACCTCGCCGCTCACAACCAAACCCTGCTCCTCCAACATTTGACGGGCTTTTTCTTCCGTCTGGCTGATCACATTAGGGACCTTTACCTCAGGCACGACGAGCATATCTTTTACATACCACACCACCGCAACCATAGCGATCAGAATAAGAACAGTCAATGAAATGATCAGCACCGGTTTCTTCCAGTTTTTATTCTTCGGTTTACCCGAGTTCACTTCTTTATCTATCTCCATCACAGGCACCGTTCCGGTGGATGTCATTCCACGCGGCTCCGGTTTGATGGCCGGCATGACCCGTGTCTGATCAATATCATCCTCATCCGGAAAATCAACCTTGGACTCATTGCGGCGCTCCGGCATGAGGCAGGTTTCCAGATCATGCTGCATCTCTTTGGCCGATTGATAGCGCTCCTGCGGATTTTTGCGCATGGATTTCAGAATGACATTTTCAACACTTTGCGGAATGAGCGGGTTGAATTTGCGCGGTTCATCAAACTCTTCCTGCAGATGTTTCAGAGCTACACTAATCGGACTCTCCCCTAAAAAAGGAAGCTGCCCGGTGAGCATTTGATAAAGTACAATTCCAAGAGAATATAAGTCCGACTTCTCCCCAGTCACAATACCTTTAGCATGCTCTGGCGAGAAATAATGCACTGAGCCTACAACCGAGCCTGTCTGCGTAATCGTTGTAGAGGTAACTGCACGCGCAATCCCGAAATCTGTTACTTTTACGCGTCCATTCCGTCCAATTAATATGTTATGCGGTTTAATATCCCGGTGAATAATCTGATTATGATGCGCGTGATCCAGAGCATCCGCGATCTGGGAAGCAATGTGTACCGCTTCGTCGACCTGCAAAGGCGCACGTTCTTTAATAATTTCATTTAGATTCTTGCCTTCAACGTACTCCATGACAATATAATGAACGTCATCTTCCTGACCCACATCGTAAATGCTGACTACGTTGGGATGAGAGAGCGATGCCGCCGATTGTGCCTCTCTGCGGAAGCGGCGAATAAACTCTTCATCATGCACAAACTGCTGTCTGAGTACTTTAATCGCTACATTGCGGTTCAAGAGCAGATCCTGGGCTTTGTACACTAGAGCCATGCCGCCGCCACCGACACGCTCAATGACTTCATAGCGTCCGCCTAGCTGGTGCCCGATCATGACTCACACCCCGTTTCCGTTTGTACGGTATCCTGCTGCTGGGGCTCAAATAAAGCCACCGTTATGTTATCGTCTCCTCCAGCAAGCAGTGCCAGCTGCAGCAATCGGTCAGCACGGTCTTCCAGTGCAAGTTCAAGGTTGCCCGCGACCTGAATAATCTGCTCATTGCTGACCAGGTTGCTAAGTCCGTCACTGCAGAGAAGCAGCACTTCGCCTTCTTCCAATTTCACTGTATCCATATCAACCTTCACCTCGGCATCCGTGCCAAGCGCACGGGTAAGCACGTTGCGGCGTGGATGATGAGTAACATCCTCTTTGCTGATCTGACCATTTTTATACAATTCGTTCACCAGTGTATGGTCCTCGGTCAGCTGGAATACTTCCCTGCCCGCAATTTTGTAGGCACGGCTGTCCCCGATATGTCCAATCACACCTTCCGCATCATTCAACAAGGCTGCGACTACGGTCGTTCCCATGTTATGATACTTGTCGTCCGTGGACGCCGTGCGGAATATGACTTCATTCGCATGAAGAATCGCATCGCTCAGAGCTGCGGACAGAGAAGCATGGGACAAACCTGGCTCAAGTGTCGCCAGATCCTGAACCAGCGTCTCCACCGCAAGGCGGCTTGCTGTATCACCAGCAAGGTGTCCGCCCATGCCATCCGCGACGATTCCCAGAATATATCCTGTATCGAGATTACGAATCCAGGCTGAATCTTCATTTACCGAACGTACTCGTCCGATATGGCTCACATGAACTGTTTTGATCAAAACGCTCTCACCTCAACTCCATATGCTTTGCACGAAGCTGGCCGCAAGCGGCAGCAATGTCATGTCCCTGTTCACGGCGAATCGTAACATTCACTCCCTCTTCCGAGAGAATTCTCTGGAAATTAAAAATGTCACTTCTTGATGTTCTCACATATTTGCGTTCAGGCACATGGTTAACCGGGATCAGGTTGACATGGCACAACATGTTTTTAAGCACACTTGCCAGTTCCGCTGCATGCTCAGGCTGATCGTTAACGCCGCCAATCAATGCGTATTCAAACGTAATTCTCCGGCCTGTCTTCGCCAGGTAATAGCGAAGAGATTCCATCACATCTTCAAACGGGAAGCGGCGGTTTACAGGCATCAATTTCGAACGAAGAGCGTCATTAGGCGCGTGGATCGAAATGGCAAGATTAATCTGCGTGTCTTCATCTGCAAACTTATAGATGTTGGGCACAATTCCACTCGTGGACACGGTGATATGACGCTGCCCGATGTTCAGTCCTTTTTCATGGATCATAATCCGCAGGAACGTCATCGTTGCTTCATAGTTTTCAAAAGGTTCACCCGAACCCATGATCACGATGCTGCTGACCCGCTCACCGCGTTCATCCAGAATTTTCTGAGCCTGTACGACCTGGGCAACGATTTCTCCGGCTGTCAGGTTGCGTTTGAGACCGCCCAGCGTGGACGCACAGAACGTGCAGCCGATCCGGCAGCCAACCTGTGTTGTTACACAGATGCTGTTTCCGTAGTTATGCTTCATAATAACCGTCTCAATCGCATGATCGTCATGCAGACCAAAGAGGAATTTCACCGTTCCATCCTTCGATTCAAACTTGGTAATTTCCTTCAGCGTTACGAATTCGAACTGGTCTGCCAGCTTCTCGCGTAAAGCTTTGGAAAGATTGGTCATTTCACTAAAATCATTCACACGTTTCACATAAATCCAGTCAAAAATCTGGCCGCCGCGAAACGCGGGTTCCCCGTTCTCTACAGCCCACTGCTGCAGCTGCTCGAGGGAAAAATCGTATATAAAAGGTTTCATTTTGTTGTCAACACCTATTCCTTTATTCTTTTCATTTGTTTTTCAATGGCTTTCCATCGTTTTACTGCATTCGTCCTATTCTATCACAAACGCCACTTTACATCCATGTATACCCTTCAAACCCGTTCTTCATGCATTATAACACCTCGCTGCTGCCATCGCACCTTGACATCCATTTGCCGACTAGAAATTAGCGAATGTCCTCTCACAAAGAAATCCGCCGGGGTTTCCCTCGGCGGCCTTCCTTCAGTGCTCTATTAAACGGTTAATCAGCCACTCTTGTCAACCTTGCGATGTAAAAACCGTCACTGTGCGCGTACTGCGGCAGGATCTGAACACCGCCATTCACGGGTTTCCAGTTCGCGGCTTCGGGCTGCGACCAGAAAGGCGTTCCGATGGCCCGATATTCCGGATGACGGTTCAAAAAGTCCGCAACCATCTCTTCGTTCTCCGACGCTTCAATGGTACATGTGCTGTATACGAGAATACCCCCGGGTTTGAGCAGCGGTGCAGCACGGTCCAAAAGCTCACGCTGCAGGCTGGAAATCTCTTCAATATCCGAAGCGGACTTGGTCCATTTCACATCCGGCTTGCGGCGAATTACGCCTAGTCCCGAACACGGTGCATCCAGCAAAATCCGGTCAAAAGAAGACTCGGCATATCGCTTGTTCAAATCAAGCGCATCCCCGGTTACCGCATCAATGCAGCTGAGTCCAAGACGTTCAGCCTGTTCCAGAATAAGTTCCCGTTTATGTGCATGGACATCATTAGCCGTGATATGACCGCGGTCTCGCATTTTTTCTGCCATGTGAGCCGTCTTGCCGCCTGGAGCCGCGCAGCAGTCCAGTACGTGGTGTCCCTCTTCAGGCGCTACAGCTTCGGCAACCAACATAGAACTTTCGTCCTGTACAGAGAACAGGCCGTCCCGATACCAGGACGTGAGAGCCATGTTACCGCCGCTTCGTACCAGAATACCATCCGGGCTGAGACGGGAAACGTCCACAACAGCCCCGGCATCTGCCATCTCCTCCATCAGCTTGTCACGTGTAGTCATCGTGGTGTTCACACGCACACTCACTGCCGGGGGTTCGTTATTCGCCCGGCAAATGGCTTCTGTCGTCTCTTCTCCATATTGAGCGATCCACCGCTCCACCATCCAGAGCGGATGGGAATGCTCCAGCGAGATCCGTTCTGGAGCTGGCAGATCCGAGGGAATATGCAGCTGTTCTTTATTGCGAATCATATTCCGCAGCACGCCGTTAACCATACCGGAGATTCCCTGATGACCAAGCTTCTTCGCCAGGTTCACGGCTTCGCTGACGACGGCATGTTCCGGAATTCGATCCAGGTAGATCAGCTGATACGCGCTGATCCGAAGCAGGCTTCGCACCCATGACTGTAATTTTGCCATTCCCTTTGCAACAAAACGCTCCAAATAATAGTCCAGCGTATTCCGTCTTGCAATCGTTCCGTATACCAGTTCTGTAGCCAGTCCGGCATCCGCAGAACTCAGCTCTGCCTCTTTGAGACGACGGTTTAATTCCAGATTACTGTACGCTCCATCCTGCTCAACCGCACTAAGTACCTTGACAGCAAGTGCCCGGGCTGAAGTTTTTGGTTTCTGCACACGAGTGTGAGCCTGGCTCCCCTTCGCAGAAGAAGTCGATGCAGGCCTGTTTCCTGCACGCCCCCCTTGATTGTCAGAAGAACCCTTACTGGAATGACGACGATTCGCATGGTTACCGCCTGCTCGGCTGGCCGCTGCTTGATATTCTTTACCTGAAGAATGTCCTGATTTTGGAGTACTCATCGCAGCACCATTCCAGGCTTCAAGGTTCCACCACGTGCAAAGTCAGCGGCCTGCATCACTTTTTTGCCAGCAGGCTGCACTTCGGTCAGCCATAGAGAGCCATCACCTGTCTTTACTTCTATGCCTGATTTATTCAGCTGCAGCACGGTCCCCGGCTCGGCTTGTCCAGCATTCGAAGCAGAAGAGGCTTCATCTGCAGTCTGATCGGGATTAGCCGCCGCCCAAACTTTAAACACCTGTTCATCCCACATCGTAAATGCGCCTGAGAAAGGCACCAACCCGCGAATCTGGTTAAACAATTCACGGGATGTACGATTCCAGTCGATCTTCTCGTCTTCACGAGTCAGATTACGAGCATAGGTAGCCTCCGCTTCATTCTGAGGAACGGCTTTCGTTTCTCCTGCAATCAGACGGGGCATCTCCGCTTGAAGCAGCTTGGAACCGGCTTCGCTCAGTTTGGCAAACATCGTTCCCGAGGTATCTTCATCTGTAATCGGCACTTCCACTCGTGAGATCATATCTCCGGTATCCAATCCTTCAGCCATATACATTAATGTAACGCCTGTCACCGATTCTCCATTGATAATGGAACGCTGGATCGGTGCGCCTCCGCGATATTTGGGCAGAAGAGATCCGTGTACATTCACGCATCCACGAATCGGCATATCCAGCACTGCCTTCGGAAGAATCTGTCCAAAGGCTGCAGTCACAATCAGATCAGGCTTCCATTCCGCAAGGCGAGCTGTCGCTTCCGGATCACGAAGCTTGACAGGCTGAAACACCGGCAGACCGTGGCGTTCAGCTGCGGCCTTGACCGGTGTAGGTGTAAGCACTTTTTTACGTCCCTGCGGTTTATCAGGCTGGGTCACTACACCCACCACATGATATCCCTCTGCCATCAGCATATCCAGCGAAGGAACGGCAAATTCAGGTGTTCCCATAAAAACAATGTTCAAATCAATCACTCCTTAATTTCGACGCGGTCCAGTCTGCTCAGGCGCAATTTCATATACTTTTTCGGCGATATCTGTAAAGAGTACACCGTCTAAATGGTCAATTTCGTGTTGGAACGCACGGGACAGCAGGCCGCTGCCAGTAATAATAAGCTCTTTGCCTTCCCGGTCCAGGCCTTTAACCGTAACCGTCTCAAAGCGGCGAACATCACCGTTAATTCCAGGGATACTCAGGCATCCTTCGGGGCCAAACTGCTCTCCTTCACTGGAGATAATCTCCGGATTGATCATTTTGATCAGCCCCTGCTCATCCCCGGCATCAATGACAATCAAACGCTTCAGGATGCCCACTTGCGGAGCGGCCAGACCTACGCCTTCGGCGTCATACATCGTGTCTGCCATATCATCAAGCAGTTTCTGTACATTGGGTGTAACCTTGGTTACTTCTTTGGCTCTTTTGTGAAGCACCTCATCTGGTTCTTTAACGATAATACGAATCGACATGTTGTAAGCACCTTCCTAATCCTTATCATAGTTTCACGAATCATCTTTAATTTCGTATGTTGGTTTTAATCTATGTTTATACCGCTTGTTCACATCCACGTTATTATGAAAAGAACTGTGAAATGTCTACATTAACATCTGCGGGTCTACATCAAGACTAATAAGCAGCTTCTGGGCCTGAACATCATCGTCCATGTGCCGGGCCACTGCCAGAGCCAGACCGATGGCGTCCACATCCCCACGCCATTTTATCATACATTGGAATCGGTATCTATTCTTGATCCGTGGAATAGGCGAAGCTACGGGGCCAAGCACATCAAAGGCTTCATTACTGAAACGATCCAGACTGCCCAGCCATCCGGCAGCGTTCGCTTTCTCTTTCAGCAGCCGGGTATAGTTCTCAGCTAATCGAATCAGTACAGGAAGCTGTTCATGGGAGAATGTCACCAGAATCAGGCGGCAGTATGGCGGATACTGCAGATTTCTGCGGTGAAGCAGCTCCTCCCGTACGAAGGATACGTAGT
This sequence comes from Paenibacillus sp. AN1007, assembly GCF_040702995.1. Taxonomy (NCBI): domain Bacteria; kingdom Bacillati; phylum Bacillota; class Bacilli; order Caryophanales; family Paenibacillaceae; genus Paenibacillus; species Paenibacillus sp. AN1007. Next base: position 1,522,656 of record NZ_CP159992.1, on the reverse strand, counting down.
CATGCTGGCTTGCATGTCCAATCGAGTAGTGCTCCGGCGTATACGATTGTACAAAGACCTCACCCGGCAATTGATGCCGTCCCGCCCGCCCTGCCACTTGTGTGAGCAGTTGGAACGTCTTCTCCGCGGCACGGAAATCCGGCAGATTTAATGCTGAATCCGCAGTGATGACCCCTACCAGAGTCACGTCAGGAAAATCCAGTCCTTTGGCAACCATCTGGGTCCCCAGCAGTACATCTGCTTTTTTCTCCCGAAACTGTTTTAGCAGCTTTTCATGAGAGCCTTTTTCCGTCGTCGTATCCACATCCATCCGAATCACCCGAATGCCCGGAAAAAGCTTGGCCAGTTCTTCCTCAACCCGCTGGGTTCCTGTCCCAAAATACCGAATATGTTCACTGCCGCAATCCGGGCAGGTTTCGGGGGCCGCTTCCGCATATCCACAATAATGACAGCGTAAATTGTTGGAGCGCTGGTGATACGTTAAAGAGATGTCACACTCAGGACAACCCGCTACATATCCGCAGCTGCGGCACATCACAAAGGTTGAATACCCGCGGCGATTAAGCAGCAGTACCGTCTGTTCCCCCCGCTCCATCCGTTCCTCGATCCCTTTGTGCAGCGCTCTGCTGAACATGGAACGATTGCCATCTTTCAATTCTTCACGCATATCGACTATACGTACCGTCGGCAGATTGTTGCCAAGCGCCCTTGTAGGCATTTCCAGCAAAAGAGGGGCAAAATCATCACTGCTCTGCGAGCGCGCAGCATAATAACTTTCCAGCGAAGGGGTAGCCGAACCCAAAACTACTACAGCCTGATGCTGCTGCGCTCTTTTGACAGCTACGTCACGCGCATGGTATTTAGGTGTCTCTTCCTGTTTATATGAAGTCTCATGCTCCTCGTCCATAATAATCAGCCCCAGCCGGCTGAATGGAGCAAATACGGCAGAACGGGCGCCAATCCCTACCTTCACCTGTCCCTCCCGGATTTTACGCCATTCGTCATAACGTTCACCGCCAGACAGACGACTGTGCATGACTGCGACCTGATCGCCAAAGCGTCCTTTGAAACGCTCCACCATCTGAGGGGTTAGGGCAATCTCTGGCACAAGCACGATTGCTTGTCTATCCTGGTTAATGCACTGCTGAATCGTCTGCAGATAGACTTCTGTTTTGCCGCTTCCGGTGACACCGTGCAGTAAAAAAACACCATGACGCTGTTCCTGCAAACGCCCATTAATGCTGCTGTAAACTCCTTTTTGCTCCTCAGTCAATTCCAGCGGCTCTGTCGGTTTAAAACGTCTGCCTTGATACGGATCACGGAAAACTTCCACGTCCTCTGTCATAACCAACCCTTTTTCCTCAAGCCCCTTAATGGCTGCGGCCGAAACTTGCAGAGTAGACAAAACTTCCTTCAAAGGCATGGGCAGCAAATCCTTCATCTCCAGCAAAAAAGAAAGAATCTCTTTCTGACGCTGCGCCTTGGCCGGGAATGAGGCAAGCGCTTCTTCCGCAGCATGAATATCCACAGCCAGATTCACGGATTTCATCGTTTTTTTATTCAGCTTGTCCTTAATTACCTGACTTTCCAGAAGCACACCGCTCAGCAGCAGCTTTTTGATCAAGGCTGCATGATTCGGATATTTGCGGCTTAACTGCTGCAGGGGCACCTGTCCCCGGCTTTTGACAAAACGGATAATATCCTGCTGTACCTTCTCCGTTGTGGATTCTTCTCCCCATACAAACAGAACTTCCTCATTGGAAGAACCTCCGGCAGTCTGTCCATCCAGCGCTTCTCCCAGCGAAATATACCGCTCGGCTTTTCCTTTTAATGCCGTCGGCACCATCACCTGCAGAGACAGAATCCGGTTGCTCGCATATCGATCACTCATCCATGCTGCCAGCTCCACCAAATCCTTGGAGAGCGGCGGCACAATGTCGAGCAGCTCCTGAATAGGCTTCAGTTTAAATGATTCTTCTCCTGTACGGGGAACCAGATCAACAACAAATCCCTGCACGGTCCGATGTCCAAAAGGTACACCTACCCTGCTCCCCACCTCAATCCATTCTTTCATGGAGTCGGGAACCAGATAATCAAAAGGCCGGTCGGTCTGCTTCACAGGCACATCGACAATGACCTTGGCAATCTCCATCTTCTAATTCCTCCCGGCAATGCGCTCCGCCGCAATTCGGAGTAAACGATGTGCCACCTCTTTCTTGGACATCAGTTCAAGCTCCTCTACCAACCCTTCACGGTCATAGATGTGCACCGCGTTGGTATCTGTTCCAAATCCTGCCCCCGAACGGGTAACATCATTGGCTACGATCAGATCACAATTTTTCCGTTCCAGTTTCTCACGTGCATACATTTCGAGCGACTGGGTCTCGGCAGCAAAACCGATCAAATACTGATGGGTCTTCCTTTTCCCCAGCGTCTCCAAAATATCTATATTTTTCACAAGTTCGAGCGAAAGGGTGTCGCCTTTTTTCTTGATTTTCTCCGTATAAACTTCCTTCGGGCGATAATCAGCCACGGCGGCTGCTTTAATGACGATATCCGCAGTGTCCCATTCTCTGGCTACCGCTTCGTACATATCCTGTGCAGACTGAATCGGAATCATCTCTACATCCGTTGGCGGCTGTGCCTGTGTATTACCCAGAACAAGCTTCACATCTGCTCCCAGTTCACGCGCAGCGGCAGCAATCGCAAACCCCATTTTTCCGGAAGAATCATTTGTAATATAACGAACCGGATCAATGCGTTCCACCGTACCACCAGCGGTAACGACGACCTTTTTGCCTTTTAGCAGTGATGCCTGAGCTTCTTCTACCTGCACTTGGTTATGCCGCTGACGCTGCACCTGATCCTGCACTTGCCCCTCCAGCTCACCCTGCGCAAAGAAACGCTCCACTACATCTACAATCGTCTCCGGTTCTTCCAGTCGTCCCTTGCCTACATACCCGCAGGCCAGAAGTCCTTCGCCCGGTTCAATCATTAATGTGCCCCGTTCGGCCAGCAGATTCATATTGTGCTGCACCGCTGGATGATCGTACATATGCACATTCATCGCAGGCGCAATCATCACTGGCGCAGTGGTTGCAAGCAGTGTGGTTGTAAGCATATCGTCTGCCATTCCGTGTGCCATCTTGGCAATCACATTTGCTGTCGCCGGAGCGACCAGCACCAGATCAGCTAGATCGGCGAGATGGATATGAGAAACTACAGCCGGCTCACGTTCATCAAATGTGTCCGTATATACTGCATTTCGGGTCAAGGTCTGCAGCGTTAATTCGGTAATAAACTGTGCTGCCGAAGCGGTCATAATAACATGTACATCCGCTCCCTTTTGCACCAGCTTGCTGCATAATGTCGCTGCTTTGTAAGCCGCTATGCCCCCTGTTACGCCAAGCACGATTTTTTTACCGTTCAACATATTTATATCCCCCGATAATGTTAAGACGTCTGTACACGTAGTAATGATAGAATCTGATTAAGGCTTATTCGTAAAAAAATAACAACCTCGCGGTTGTCAAAATAATTCGGGCTTCCGCCTATGCAGTTGAAGAGCAGCCCGAGGGGCTTACTCTTCTTCTTCGTCCTGTCCTTTGATTACTACCAGATGATCTCCGTAGATTTCTTCCAGTGCAACGCCAACCTGTTTATGGGATTTCGCGTTTCGCAGCTCGGATTTCTCACCTTCGCGAAGCTGTCTAGCCCGGCGGGATGCAGCAACAACCAGGGAATACTTGCTGTCGACTTTGTTCATCATTTCATCAATTGAAGGATACAGCATATTAACAAAACACCTCTTTGCTTTAGTATAATCACAAGCTGCCGCCGGACAGGACCCTGATACTGCGTGTCCTCCATGTTCCAGAAAGTCCAGGCTGAGCCTTAACCTTAACATGATATGACAACAGCCCCATGAATATCGCTGTACGCGGCGGCAAAAAGGATTATTTATTGATCTTACAATGTTCGGCGATAATGATACTTTCTATTCGCTTGCAGGCCAAATCAATTTCATCATTCACCACAGCATAATCATACTGCTCCAGCAGATTAATCTCATCGACTGCAACGGACATACGGTGATCAATCGTGGCCTGGCTTTCCGTGCCGCGACCTTGAATGCGATCTTTCAGCTCGTCCAAAGAAGGCGGGAGCAGGAAAACAAAAATTCCTTCAGGGAATTTCTCCTTCACTTTAAGTGCACCCTGAACCTCAATCTCGAGAATAATATCGCGGCCTTCATTAATGGTTTTCTCCACAAAATCACGCGGAGTACCGTAATAATTGCCAACATATTCTGCATGTTCCAGCAGCTGATCTTCGGCAATCATCTTCAGAAACTCATCATGCGAGTGGAAGAAATAGTTCACCCCATGCTCTTCACCTAGACGCGGCTGACGAGTGGTTGCTGATACCGAATACGTTAAATTCGGCACCCGTTTGCGCAGTGCGCTGCATACTGTACCCTTCCCGACCCCGGACGGGCCGGACAACACTATCAGTAATCCCTTAGACATATTACACTCCATTTTATTCGTCGTTATCATCATCTTTCGAAGAAAGACGATGGGCGACCGTTTCAGGCTGAACAGCAGACAGGATAACGTGATCACTATCCGTAATAATTACGGCACGTGTACGTCGTCCATAGGTTGCATCGATCAGCATGTGACGATCTCTGGCCTCTTGTATAATTCTCTTGATCGGCGCCGATTCCGGACTCACGATGGATATAATCCGGTTCGCCGATACGATGTTACCGAATCCAATGTTAATGAGTTTGATTGCCATAATCAGGTTCTTCCCCCTATACATGCGACTCTTCTGCCGAAATTTGGCCGTTCATTCGATGTTCGCTGCTTGCTCACGAATCTTCTCCAGTTCCGCCTTCATCTCGACAACACGGTTCACCAGAGCCAAGTGGTTGGCTTTTGATCCAATCGTATTAACCTCCCGATTCATCTCCTGAATCAGGAAATCCAACTTACGGCCTACAGGGTCCTCACTCTTCAGCAATTCTCTGCATTGTCCAAAGTGACTGAGTAAACGCGTAAGCTCCTCTTCAATGTTGGAACGATCGGCAAAGACTGCGATTTCCATACCCAATTTATGCTCATCAAAAGGGAAAGAGCCATCTTCCTGCAGTTCCGTAAGACGCTGTCTCAGCTTATTGCGGTAATCGCTCACCACACTTGGTGCAAGTTCAAGCATCTCGGTGTGCAGTGACTCCAAGCGGGTAATCCGCCGTTCCAGATCACTGGCCAGATGAAGACCCTCGCGAGCGCGCATCTGCTCCAGACTGGACAAAGCCTCATTCAATCCGGCCTGCAGCACCTGCTCCCATTCGTCCTTTTGTTCTTCCGGAACAGAACTTGTCCCATCCGGCTGAACCATGACATCCGGCAGCCCCAGCATATCCACAATACTCGGCTTGCCCTGCATTCCGAATTGAGTCTCGAGCTGCTCTGCAGCCTGCAGATAGGCCCTGACCGCCTGTTCATTCAGAACAGCGGGGAGAGCCTGGTCTTCCTCTTTTTCTTTCATTACATAAACATCAATCCGCCCACGCTTCAAGCGGCCCTGTACGATTTTTCTCAAACCATCCTCATAATACGTCCATTCTCTCGGCAGGCGCATCATGACCTCGCAATAACGATGATTGACTGATTTGATCTCCAATTGTACCTTGTAGCCGCCATATTGAAAGGCGGATTGACCGTATCCGGTCATACTGAATGACATCGGCATCACATCCGTTTTACTATTGTAATTGATTATTAGGGTTGAAACAAGTAGGACATTGATGCTCCGATTTCTCCCAGACATATCGGGTCAGTTCGGCAGTCATGCCATAGAACATAAACGGAGTCATCAGATAGATGCCCTTAAAGTGCTTTGCGGCCACATCAAGCAGCTCTTTCGCAATGGTTACCCCCATGGCGCGGCCTTCTTCGCCTTCCAATCCTGCCATCCGGGAGCGTACTTCATCCGAGAGCTGAATACCTGGAACCTCGTTATGCAGGTATTCTGCGTTTCGGCCGCTTGCTAGCGGCATAATACCGACAAAAATAGGAATGTCCAGATGCTTGGTTGCCTCACGCATCGTAACGATTAATTCCGGATCATAGATCGGCTGCGTCATAATATAGTCTGCCCCGGAGGCTATTTTCTTCTCAAGCCGCTGTACCGCTTTGTCCAGATGTTTTACATTGGGGTTGAAAGCAGCTCCTATAACGAACCCGGCCTTCTGTTTTAACGGTTTACCTGAAAAAGCAACACCGTCATTCAGCTGTTTGATCATCCGTATAATTTCAAATGATGTCAGGTCGTACACCGAGCTGGAACCAGGCAGGTCCCCGAACCTTGCAGGGTCGCCTGTTACAGCAAGCACATGGTTGATCCCAAGTGCATCAAAGCCCATCATGTGGGATTGGGTTCCAATCAGATTACGGTCACGGCAGGCGATATGCACAAGTGCACGAAGACCTGTCCGATCCTGTACCAGATGTCCAAGTGCCATATTACTCATGCGTGTTACAGCAAGAGAGTTGTCTGCAAGCGTAAGAGCATCAGCTCCTGCAGCTTTCAATGTTTCGGCACCCTTCATAAATTTGGCAACGTCCAGATCACGCGGGGGATCAAGTTCGACGATAACGGTGTGACGCTGTTTGACCAGATCAACAATGGTTGGCTGGCCTCCGCGCCCTGCGCGTTCATCCACATTCTCATGAAGCACGATGCGCGGCAGGGTCTCTGCCGGATCGGGTTCTGCAATCGGCGACGCCACGTATGCTTCGAGCGCTTGTTTGATTGCAGTGATATGATCAGGCGTTGTTCCGCAGCAGCCGCCAATGATGCGCGCTCCAAGATCTGCAAACTGTACTGCCGTTTGACCGAAATATTCAGGTGTCGCTCCATAACGGAACTGGCCATCTACGTAATCCGCCGCACCCGCATTCGGAAATACAGACATCGGAACTCCGATGCGTCCGGATACCGTCTCCATTGCACGCATAATACCGTTCGGACCGGATCGGCAGTTAAAACCGATAACGTCTGCCCCCTGTTCGCGCATAATACGGAATGCTTCAGGCATCGTGTAACCATCCAGCGTATGGCCCACATCCTCAACAGCGAACTGCCCAATCACAGGCAGGTCACTCAGTTTGCGGGCCTGCAGAAGAGCAATATCCATCTCTTCGATGTCATAGAAGGTTTCGAGCAGTATACCGTCCACGCCTTCATCCAGCAGGGCATATATCTGCTGTTGATAGAACCGTTTCAATTCACTGGTAGATACGTTCGTGCGCTTGCCGCCGCGTATAGAACCCACAGCACCAAGTACATACCCCTCTGCACCTGCTACTTCTTTGGCGATACGGACACCTGCGCGGTTCACGTCCTCCACTTTGGATTCCAGTCCGAACTTGGACAGCTTGTCAAAATTCGCCGAGTACGTATTGGTCTCGAATATATCTGTCCCTGCATCACGATAACGGCGATGTACGTCAGCCACAACTTCAGGTGAAATCAAGTTCAACTCTTCATAGGAGATCCCGACGGGAAACCCCATCTGATATAGAAATGTCCCCATAGCCCCATCACCAACAAGGACACGCTGCTTCATCACGGTGCGTAAATCTGCCTTCATCCCATTTCCCCCCGCTTGACTATGATCATTTCATACTAATGTAACACAAAAAACGTTAAAAAACGAAGAAAAACACAGGTATTTGCTGTATGTCCGGCTCCAGTAGACATTTTTGCCATCCAAACCGTAAATTCGTCCTTTATAGCTGGACAGCTAGTCCACATCTGATAAAAAAAAGAGGCCCGCAGGCCTCTTCGGTATACCGTCTACTCGTATTTATGCAGTCTTTCCTTTGAAAACAACTTCTGCGGGTCCCGTCATATATACGTGATTATCCGCCTCGCTCCACTCAATGTGAAGATCACCGCCTTTAAGACTGATCACTGCTGTACGATCCGTGTGACCATTCAGTACGGAGGACACCAAAGTTGCACAAGCCCCTGTTCCGCAGGCCAGTGTCGGCCCTGCCCCGCGTTCCCATACACGCATATCGACATATCCGCGGTCACGTACCGTTGCGAATTCAACATTGATTTTTTTGGGGAACATGGGATGCACCTCAAGCAGCGGTCCCCAAGTGGTCAGATCAAAGTTCACCGCATCATCTACGTAGATGACCGCGTGGGGGTTACCCATGGATACGGCCGTGAATTTGAAGCCATGCCCGTTTGCTTCAATGTTATGATCGATTACCGGATTCGCATCCACTGTCGTAGGCACCTGAAGCCCATCCAGAATCGGCTCGCCCATATCTACCCGAACCGTCTCCACTTTGCCATCCCGAATATTGAGAGTTACAGGCTGAACACCTGCTCCGATCGTTTCAATCGTAATCTGCTCGCGGTCAACATGCCCATGGTCGTATACGTACTTGGACACGCAGCGAATGGCATTACCGCACTGCTCCGCTTCCGAACCGTCTGAATTCATGATGCGCATCTGAAAGTCCGCCTTCTCCGAAGGCAGTATATATACCAGGCCGTCCGCTCCGATGCCGAAGAATCGATTGCACCATTTGACCGCAAGATCAGCCGCGTCTGCCGGAAGCACCTTTTCCCCAAATACAATAATAAAATCGTTGCCAAGTCCATGCATTTTCGTAAATTCCATAACCGTGCCCACTCCTTTTGGCAGACTGCTGCCAAAGCTTTATAGTTTATTTATAGCTAATCTTCATATCATGCATACCAAGCATATAAAAAAGCTATCCTGCAAAAGATCCAAGCTCGCGCTTTGAACCATTTTGAGGATAGCATACCGAAACAGGTCATTAAATGCTATTGATTTTATGCTGAAAACTTTGTACTTTTCGGTACGAAGCGTCCAGGACCGCCCATACGGCGGCGGTTGCGGCGTCCGCCCCAGACACTTCCCGCCCCCATCAGGAACGTTGGAATGCCTGCAGCTACGATACAGATTGCCCACTCTCGCAGACCGAGAGGCACCGTTTTGAAGATAGGCTGCAGCGGCTCCACATACATCACCACCAGCATCAGCACAACCGATGAGATGACGGCAAGAACCAAATATTTATTCTGCAGCGGATTTCGGTGGAAGATGGAACGCGAACTGCGGCAGTCAAATACGTGAATCAACTGGGCAAGAACCAAAGTTGCAAAAGCAACGGACTGCGCTTTGATCAACTGCCCCGGATGATCCGGTGCAGCCTGAAGTGTGAGCCAGAAAGCACCAAGCGTACACAATCCGATTAACACACCGCGGCTGATAATTTTCCAACCCAGTCTGCGGGCAAAAATGTTTTCTTTCGCGCCGCGCGGCTTGTGCTCCATCAGATCTTTTTCCGGCTGATCTACCCCGAGCGCCATCGCTGGCAAACCATCCGTTACGAGGTTGACCCACAGAATCTGAATCGGCACGAGCGGAAGCGGCAGACCCATCATCATCGCGAAAAACATGGTCAGAATCTCGCCTACATTGGAGGCCAGCAAATACCGGATAAACTTGCGAATGTTCTCATAAATGTTGCGCCCCTCTTCAATGGCCGCGACAATAGTCGAGAAGTTATCATCACTCAAAATAAGGGAGGAAGCCTCCTTGGTCACATCCGTTCCCGTGATGCCCATCGCGATTCCGATATCTGCAGCCTTGATAGCAGGCGCATCGTTTACCCCGTCACCTGTCATAGCCACAACATGCCCTTTGCGCTGCAGTGATTTGACGATACGAAGCTTGTGCTCAGGCGATACCCTGGAAAATACATAAATGTCGTTCACCTGTTTATCCAGTTGTTCGTCCGTCATCCCCGCCAGCTGCTGTCCGCTTAACGAGGCCCCTCCGCGTGGTAAAATCCCAAGCTGGTGAGCGATTGCTTCTGCTGTCGTTCCATGATCCCCCGTGATCATGACCGTACGTATCCCCGCCTTGCGGCAAGTGGCAATGGCGTCACGTACTTCACGGCGAGGGGGATCAATCATTCCTGCAAGTCCAACAAATACAAGCTGGCTCTCTGCAGCATGTTCGTCTGCGACATGTTCTTTGGGCTTGACTTCACGATAGGCCATACCGAGCACACGCAGAGCGTTACCTGCCATGCTTTCATTAGCAGCCATCACTCTCTGACGCAGTGTGCCGGTAAACGGAACCACTTTGCCTTCCCATAAAATATAGCTGCAGTGTTCGATCAGTACATCCGGTGCACCTTTTGTGTAGATCATACGGCCGCCCTGATGTTTAACCATAACCGACATACGTTTACGTTCCGAATCAAACGGAAATTCCTGCTCCCGATCGTATAATTCCTTGAGTCCGGTCGGAGTAAGTCCCATTTTGGCAGACATCGCCACCAGAGCCCCCTCTGTGGGATCACCTTTTAATTCCCACATCACCTGACTGGCACTAACCTGATCTTCCTCCTGCTGACCTTTTTTCCGTCCTTTTTTGCTGTCCTTTTTGGGCTCCTTACCCTTTTTCTTTTCGCCTTGATCATGGAGGACCGTCTCCACAATACTGGCATTGTTACACAGCGCACTGATCTGCAGCATTCTTCGGAGTGACTGGTCGCTCTTCAATTCAATGATTTGATCATTTTCCAGCATATGACCTTCTGGTGCGTAACCGTCTCCGGTCACTTTGATGCTTCGTCCTTCAAGCCACACATGAGTCACTGTCATCTTGTTCTGCGTCAATGTGCCTGTTTTATCAGAACAGATCACCGAGGCGCAGCCCAGTGTTTCCACCGATGGCAGCTTGCGCACAATGGCTTTACGTTTGATCATTCGCTGTACACCCAGCGCCAGTGCAATCGTAACGATAGCCGGTAAGCCCTCCGGGATGGCTGCCACAGCCAGACTGACACCTGCCAGGAACATACCTACTGCGGGTTGTCCATGCAGGATTCCTGCGACGACCACCATCACCGTTAGTCCGAGTGCAACAAAGATCAGAATTTTGCCTAACTGCTCCAGTCTGTGCTGCAGCGGAGTCTCCTGCTCCTCTGTATTCTGGATGAGGTCAGCGATTTTCCCCATCTCTGTATCCATACCTGTCCGGATGACAATCCCCTTGGCTGTACCCCTCGTGACCATCGTTCCCATAAAACCGATGTTTTTCTGATCCCCCAGCGGCACATCTTCACTGGCGATGGGTCTGCAGTGTTTGCTGACAGGCACAGATTCCCCCGTGAGTGCCGACTCCTCTACATCGAGGCTGTTTGTTTCCAGCCAGCGTACATCGGCAGGTATGCGGTCACCACTTTCTACCATGATGATATCTCCGGGTACTAATTGCTTGGCCGCAAGATGTACCTCCTGCCCGGATCTGAGCACTTTCGCGGCAGGAGCTGACAGCTGTTTAAGTGCACGGAGAGAGCGTTCTGCCCGGAACTCCTGTACAAATCCCAGAATGGCGTTCAGCACAATTATGGCCACGATCGTTACCGCATCCAGATACTCTCCAAGCAGACCGGATACAAGCGTTGCTCCCATGAGGACCAGCACCATGAAGTCCTTAAACTGATTCAGCAGCAGTGTGATCGGCGAGATCCGCTTTCCCTCACTCAGTTCATTCGAACCACTGACTTTACGTTTCTCAACTGCAGCTTCGTCCGTCAACCCTTCCAGCGGGTTCACGCCAAGAGTTTCACGAAGCTCTTCGTCGCTTAGTTGGTGCCACTTGGTATGTTCCATGCTCCAAAATTCCCTCCCAGTCTTATTTCATCTGCAATGCAAGCTCTCATCACTCCCCGGCATGCTGTAGGGCAGGCTGTACACTGTGCCGGACAAACTACCTGCTCTATATGTATTCGGACAGGTCAATGAATAGCACCCGGAAGGTGAATCCTTTCCCTGATGGGCAGAATAAGCTAAAATAAAAGTCTGCGAAGATGACAGCGCAGCTTCGCATGTCGATTGATGAATCTGCCTGCTGTAAAACGCCGCGTTAGTCGCGGTATGGATAAACGTTCTTCAGTCACGGTATGAATAAACGTTCTTCGCCTGGCAGACAGCATGCCATTAAAACTGCAGACAGCCACTTGTTTATTAGATTGCTGTTACATATGCTGCGGCTGCCTGAAAACCGTTATAGATGAAGCATGCTGCATAGTAAAGCAGATGCTCGATAGAGAGGAAGTGGATAATATGGCACTTGACGGCATCGTTACCCGAGCCATCGTACATGAATTGCAGGGCTGCACCGGCGGTCGTATCAGCAAGATCCATCAGCCCAATGGTCATGATGTGGTGCTTACTCTTCGTGCCCAGCGCGGCAACAGCAAACTGCTTGTCTCGGCAAGCCCAACGTATCCGCGTGTACATTTTACGGAGAAGACATTTTTGAATCCGACAGAGGCACCGATGTTTTGCATGCTGATGCGCAAGCACTGCGAAGGAGCTATCATTGAGAGTATCCGTCAGATCGGTATGGAGCGAATCATTCATATCGATGTACGTCAGCGGGACGAGCTTGGCGACGTTTCGGCTAAACGCATCATCATTGAGCTTATGGGACGTCACAGTAATATCATTTTGCTTGATCCTGCGACGGACACCATTCTGGACGGAATCCATCATGTCACACCATCCATCAGCAGCTACCGCGTAATCATGCCGGGTTTCTCATATACTTCACCTCCTGAGCAGCATAAGAGCAATCCGCTGGAAGTGACCAAAGATGAGTTTGAACAGCTGTATTCAGGCGCTGTGGATACAGAAGAAAACAGACCTGAAACAGATGCAGCAGCAGCAACAGCTCCAGAGACAAGAGCAGATGCCTCACGGTGGCTTGTCAATGCATTTAGCGGGATAAGTCCGCTGATTGCAGGAGAGATCGCAGCGCGAACAGCTTCTGACTCAGAACGGTTCGATACGCAAGAGCTGTGGACTGCTTTTGAGTCAGTGGTTAGGCCTGTAAAAGAGCATCAGTACGCCCCTGTGACGGGACTGAACGTCAAAGGTAAAATGATCTTTTCTGCCATCCGTCTGCAGAGTATTCAGGATCAGGAAAAAATGTACGATACGATGAGCAAATGTATGGAGGATTATTACGGAGACAAAGCTGAGCGGGATACGGTCAAACAAAGAGTCAGCGATCTGCTTCGTTTTCTGCAGAATGAACGCAGTAAGAACATTAAAAAGCTCGACAACCTCAATAAAGACCTGCTGGAAGCGGACGACGCGGACAAGTACAGACTATGGGGTGAGCTGTTATTCGCTTCCCTGCACTTGGTGAACAAGGGTGACAAAAGTGTGGAACTGGTTAACTTCTACGATGAAGATCAGGCAAGCATTACCATCCAGCTTGATCCACTGCTCACGCCATCCGATAATGCACAGCGGTATTTCAAACGATATAACAAATACAAAAACAGTCTCGCTGTCATTCACGAGCAGCTTGGTAAAACGAAGGATGAAATTGCCTACCTCGACAACCTGCTGCAGCAGCTGTCCATCGCATCTATGAATGATATCGAGGAAATTCGGGACGAACTTGTACAGCAGGGTTACCTGCGTGACCGGAACAAAAAAGGCAAGAAGAAAAAGAAAAATGATCGTCCAACCGTGCATCAATTCACTTCTTCGGAAGGCATTGACATTCTGGTCGGCAAAAACAATCTGCAGAACGAGTATGTCACTAACCGTCTCGCCTCTGCTAACGATACATGGCTGCATACCAAAGACATTCCGGGCTCTCATGTTGTCATTCGCAGCACGGATTTTGGTGAAGCTACGCTGGAAGAAGCCGCACAGCTGGCAGCTTATTTCAGTCAGGCAAAAGAATCAAGCAGCGTACCTGTTGACTACACCTACATTCGTCACGTACGCAAACCAAGCGGTGCGAAGCCCGGCTTTGTCATCTACGATCATCAAAAAACGCTGTTTGTTACACCCAATGATGAATTGATCAAGAGCCTGCCATCCACGATTAAAAATGGATAAGCAGCCTATCTCATTAGGGCGAGATGCAGCATTAACCCAAAAAATCCCCTGCCATCAAATGCTGAGGGGATTTTTTGGGTTAAAAAATGGATATTCGATTCAAGCATAGACTGACATTAAACACGCCGGATCGTTTTACAATCTGCGTTCTACCGCCTGCTCTGTACTGCCGCCTGCAGTTGGTCAAGCACATCCACCGATACTGTCCTGCTCCCGAGATCTCCATGGAAAACAACGCCCTGCCGTTCTCCATGATAATCTGAGCCGCCTGTCTCAATAAGATCATATTCTCTCGCCATCTCGCTATACCTGCGTTCCTCCTGCGGGCCATGGTCTAAATGAAATACTTCAATCCCATCCGGAAGACAGTCTGCAATGATTGCACGTACCAATTCATCATCTTGATAGAGGCCTGGATGCGCAATCACAGCAGCACCGCCCGCTGCTCTAATCCACTCACAGGCATCTTTCGGTGTGACTCGGGGCACAGATACAAAACCAGGCCTGCCTTCAGCAAGATAACGATCAAATGCATCCCGCATATCGACAGCGTATCCCTTCTTCACCAACACATCAGCCATATGGGGTCTTCCAATACTCTCATCCGGCTCCAGCGGCCGCCCCAGCTCATCCAGCACATCCTGCCAGCTTATATCGAGCCCAAGCTCCTGCAGCCTGCCAATGATCAGATGATTACGGTCTTCTCGCGCTTCTCTTAATCCGCGCAGCCGCTGCAGAAACAGTTCATCCTCAGTATTGATGTAATAACCCAGCACATGAATATCTTTATCACCTGCCCGAGTACTGATCTCAACCCCTGCTACAACTGTAATATCGAATGCTTCCCCCGCCCGCTGTGCTTCGGCTGCACCGGCTACGGTATCATGGTCTGTCAGGGCAACCGCAGATAGCCCTTTCCGCTTGGCAAGCTTCACATTATCCGCTGGCGACTGCATGCCATCTGAAGCCTGACTGTGCGTATGAAGATCACATCGTCCTTGATGCTGATTCATCGGTAATCGTTCCTTTCCAAATGAAATACCGACTTTTTAGATCGGGCACTTCTGATTTTATAATCCCTACTTGTATTCATGTATCCAAAGCTCGTAATATACTTAAACCTGTTCGCCGGGCTCATGTTCCTGTTGACGCAAATATCCCAAAAAGGCAACAGCTGATAACGGCAGCAGAGACGACTTCAGGTGGATCGCATAAAACTGCCGTTTGAATTCAAGCCCGCGAATGTCCACAATGTGAACCAGTCCGAGAGCCAGTTCATGCTGTACTGAAGAAGGAGACAGCATCGTAATGCCCACGCCAGCCTCTACAGCCGACTTGACTGCACCTGTACTTCCAAGCTCCATAACCACATTCATATCACTTGGATCAATTTTTTTCTTCTTCAGCTGTCCTTCCATCACCTGGCGGGTGCCCGATCCTTCCTCCCGCAGCACAAACGGGTAATTCATTACCTCTTCCAGATTCACTTTGCCGCGCCCGGCCAGATCATGTCCCGCTGGCACAATCAGCTTTAATTCATCCTGCATCACTGGTTCAACGATCATATCCGGGTGGTTTACAGGCGCTTCAATTAACCCAAAGTTCAACTGATGCTTCAGAATTTCATCCATGATCTGTGTGGTATTCATGACTTTCATTACAATTGAAATATCCGGATACTGCCGTGCAAAAGGCCCCAGCATACGAGGCAGCACATATTCCCCAATGGTTAGACTTGCGCCAAGCTGCAGTCTCCCCTGCAGCTTCTGTGTGAAGGCAGACATCGCCTCATCTGTCTGTCTAACCAGCTCTACACTTCGTTTGGCATGGGGGAGCAGCGTCCGCCCCGCCTCTGACAGCTCTATTTTTTTAGTGGAACGATGCAGCAGCTTGGTTCCAAAATAATCCTCCAATGATTGAATCTGCATCGTCACAGCCGGTTGAGTCATATGTAATGCCAGTGCAGCTGCGGAAAAACTCCCCTTCTCCGCAACCGTATAAAAAATGTGCAGCTGATGAAAATTCATATGTTCGCCCCTCTTCAATTACGCTTTCTATATTGTATCCGATTTCCAGACCGGCAACAAAAAAAAGCATGCAGCTTGTCTGCATGCGTAAGTACAATAAATCTTCGAATAAAATCTTTCATAACATCTATGATTGCAATCTCGACCCTGCTTTGTTATCTATGCTTGCGGCTATTTTTGACCAGTGTCATTCTTCTGGAGTGCCTGAGCCATGAATAATATGACTTCAAATCTCTCAGTTCAATCGTTTCTGACATACGTCCCAAAAATGTTACTACAATCATTTTGTGCAGCGGATTGCCTGTAATATCATATTCTCCTTCAAGCTCGGAAAACTCGGCAACCACAACCAGATCATCATCAATTAAGTAAACGTCCTGTTCATTGCGGTAATATGGTGTTACCCGGTCCTGCTTCAGACACTCCCATAACCAGGCCGCAATATGGTCATCATCACTACGTGCAGGCTCAATACGGTCTGCATACCGCATCTTTGCATGATGGGTAATGACGATGTCAGCCACTTTCTTGTCTCCGAGAGCCACAAAAAACGGCTCGTAGGTGCTCCAACGTTGCATCACCTTATCACGCATGGGAATCACTCTCCACCATATAGGACTTTCTATCTATTTATTACCAAATATATTACAACATTAGTCCCGTAACCTCAAGGCATAAGTTTAACTTTATTCGCAAAAGTCCGTTCAGCCTCATTTTAAGAAAAGAGCGACCCGCCGGGCCCCTCCTGTATTTCGGGTTATATACCGTAGAAACTTGTTTTGTCCATCGTTTTGCTGGCATACTCGGTTTTAATCTCGTTCCGATAGGAGCGCTCAATTTTGCGCACATAGGAAAGCCGCTTTACATTTTTCATCGTATCGTCGGCTCGTTCTGCATTAACATACATCACAACATAATGCATACGGCGGGAGATATAATGCACGGTACCGTATTTTTCGAGATTGCGGGCCGCTTTCAAATCACTAACCCAAATAATGAATCCTGTTCTTTCCGCAAACACCATCGTTCCCCGCCCTTCTATAAATGGAGACCGGCCCTCGAAAGGCCCGGTCTGTACAAAATCTGAAATACAATCATCTGACAGCTATTAACTGCACCCGCATTTGCCGCCGCTTCCGCAGCCGCCTTTGGGATTTGGGTCATTACTAGGCACTTTAATGGTGGAGGAAACAGCAAAAGCAATGGTTTCTGACATTTGAAACAGCATCTCGTCGAGTGTCTTCTCAGCCTGTTTGAACCGAACCACCGCTTCAAAGGATTCCAGTTCCTTTTCCAGTTCTTTTACCTGATCTTTGGCTGCGTGATAGTCTGGATGAAAGTGACCAAAGCGCTGCGTTTCTTCAAACAGCTCTTTCTTGGCATTTAACTTCCGAATCCCTGCCTGAATCTCGGGACTCGTCTCGACTTGCTGCTTCCAATATAAATAATCCGATACTTCGGCAGATTGGTTAATCATGTCGCCCAGTTCATATGCGCCCGTTAACACTTGGGCCATATCGACCGTGTTTATTTCCGCTACGCTCATGAATTATTCATCCTATCTATATATAAAGTTCTACTTACGTAGACTACTTCATAATAGCATATCCACGGATGGTTAAGAAGAGTTTTTCCTGTAATTGCAAAAAGGGAAACTTTGAAAATTCGGTTTTAAATCATTTTTTTATTTATACGATTAGGTTTAGACATCATCTGGCAGGATAAGGCGCATTGAATCCCAACGATCAGGAATTAATGTTCGCCATTCGGTCTGCACAGCCGTTTCGTCGGAATTCACAATACACCATGCCTCCAGCGTCCAGCGCTCATGTCCCTGCACTTGATGCGGGATCAGAACCAACGTCTCATCCCCCTCTCGAATTCCCAACTTCACCTGCCATTCCACAGCTTGTACTGCAATTTGACGTGCTGTAGACATGTGATACTTTCTCCAGTCTCTGTGCCATGTCTCGGGTACATCAGCTTTTCTTTTATCCCATGCCGCTTTTCCATTCACATCCTGAAGCAGATCCAGTGCTGCATCAGACGGATTCACCATCGCCCCTGGCATAACGTGCAGCCGCAGTAACCCTTCCGGGCTTTCCGTGCACTCCGCAGCCCCTAAACTGCCTTTGCCCTGATCCTCTGACTGCCCTCTCACGCCTTCCAAAGACAATGTCAGGTGTGTGCTGCTGCCCTCTATTTCCTGACATGCTTGTGTCCAATCCTTCAACGCAGCAAGTACATGTTTTGGCACTCCGTTCACCGCATGTCTCTGTAAAAAATCAGCGATGGCTTCGTATGTAAAGCCTCCAGCGTGTGCCTTCACAATCCGTTCTTTAGACAATCGATAGATGGACAGCTGGTCGCGTGTAATCCGTTCACTGCAGCATTCCAGCCACCAACAGACCGCGGCAGATACGTCAGGCGGCACCATAATTTCTAAATCAGGCTGCACATAAATTCCACCGGATCGTTTCTCGTCCTTTTCCTGCTTCCGATCAGGCTCAATCATCCAACACACTGTATCATGTAAAAGATCCACTGGATTCATCAGCCAGCGGAACACCAGTTCCCCGGCTGTACTCTCGCCAATCTCACCGAATCCCCAGCCAGCCAAAGCATATACCCAGCCTTTGATCCCGAAATTCTCTTCCTCATTCAATATGACACACCATTCATCCAGACCAGGCCCAAGTAGTGCCAATTGATAACGGAAATGCTGCCCTTCTGCATCTTGCGCTCCATATCGGTCCATACAGATTCGAAAAATTTCACGATGCATCGCAGACCAAGGCAGCTTCAACCACTGCCGCAACGGCTCTTCATTAATTTCAAACCCCTTGCCTGTCTTCTGCACCAGTTGGAGACAAAGCAGCAGATCCAGCATCATCATTACATGTACCGGATATAGGTCATCATGTTCATATGAAATCTCTATATGTTTAAAATCATCGCAGGACAATACGGTTAATGTGCTTAACTTTTGTACGTTTCTCTTATGTATTGTGCCTTTTCCTGTCACAGGTAATCCTTCTCTTAGAACCCATGCAAGCAGATGAAGCAGCTCAGCTGCGATATGCGGTTTCCCTTCTTTAATAACCTTTTTAACCGATCCGGTCATCGGTGCAATATGCAGACCCACACGGTCTGCATAGACAAGCGTTAACGCGGCCAGGTGACATGTTGGAATATAATACGAACGTTCCCCCCAGCTTTTGTGCATAGAGCAGATCCAACCTTTGCGGCAGAGCACAGCAAAAGCAAGCTTGGCTTCTGCTCCGCTCAACCCTTCCCGAGCCCACGCTTCAGAAGGGAGAAGAGAAGAGAAGGTCTGACCTGCATGTTGGTGAAAAAGAGCACCAAGTACCCGCTGCTCTGCTGAGCCAAGTGCAGACCACGCTTCCTTTTCGCGTACCATTGTCGATTGTATTTCCTGCTCCATCTCGAACCCCTGATCAGACAACACAAGTTCCTCCCCTTCTGCAGTAGTGTTAATGAAACATGTCCGATTCCTGTACAATGCCATATTCATACCCCTGCTCTACCAAAAACAACTGCCGATTCAGCGCAAAGTCCTGTTCTTTGCTGTTTTCAGATACAAGTGCATAGAAATAAGCCTTATTTTCACCTGCTTTCGGGCGTAAAATCCTCCCGAGCCGCTGGGCTTCTTCCTGTCTTGAACCAAAGCTGCCGGACAGTTCGAGCGCTACTGCAGCATCCGGCAAATCTACAGCAAAATTGGCGACTTTGGATACGACAATGGTCCGAATCTCTCCCTTTCTAAAGGCAGAAAACCACTTGATTCGCTCCTGCTGCGGCATCGATCCGGAGATCAGCGGCGCGTCAATTTCCCGGGCAATCGTCTCCAGCTGATCGAGATATTGTCCGATGACAAGCGTCGGCACATTTTGATGACGTTTCAACAGCCGCTTCACAACGTCTAATTTTGCCGGATTCTCGGCTGCCAGACGAAACTGATGTTTGCCCTCAGCCTGCACATAAGTTGATCTCCATTCAGGCGAAAAGGGGATTCTCACTTCCTGGCACTTCACCTCGGCAATCCAGCCTTGCTGCTCCAGTTCTTTCCAAGGCATATCATATAACTTGGGCCCGATCAGTGAGAACACATCCTGTTCACAGCCATCCTCACGAATAAGGGTAGCGGTCAAACCCAGTCGTCGTGTTGCTTGAATATCCGCAGTGGCCCGGAATACCGGTGCTGGCAGCAGATGTACTTCATCATAGATGATAAGCCCCCACTTTCGCTCCTGCAGCAGATGAATATGGGTGAACGCCGCATCTTTCGCTTTCCGGTGAGTCAAAATTTGATACGTCGCCACCGTCACCGGTTTCACCTGTTTTTTCTGACCCGAATACTCTCCGATCTGTTCCGCAGTTATCGTCGTTTTATCCTGAATCTCCTGTATCCACTGCCGCACAGATGTAGTATTGGACGTTAAAATAAGACACTCGCACTGCAGCTGTTCCAAAACAGCTATGCCAATAATCGTCTTGCCTGCTCCGCAGGGGAGCACCAGCAGACCGCTTCCGCCGATCCCTTCACCGCCAGCGAACGCATCCACCGCCTTTTGCTGATAAGGGCGCAGTGCAAATGCAGCCTGCTCCTTCGCCTCGAGTCTATTGGCTGATTCAGGAAGAACTCGGCCTGACTTCCAGCCAAATAAAAGTTCAGTCCCCTTCCGATAACCTGCATAATCTAACACCGGATAACCCAGCCGTGTCAGTTCCTGTTTTAATAAACCACGCTGTTCGCCTGATAGCAGAAGTTCACCCGGGTTGATTCGCTGCATGCGGAAAGCAGCAATGGAACGTATGCTGCTCAAATCATCAAGCAGCTGCTGATCTTCACTTATCAGACACATGCGTTCATGATCCGGCTCTGCATGCAGTTTTAATTTGCCATACTGCTGCATTATCCGATGCACGTCCTGCGTGAGCGCTGAGGGCACCTTCCAGCGCGACATCTGCTCCAGACTGGCAGTCACCTGTTCCGAATTCCAGCCTAATGCCGCCGCATTCCATAAGGATAAAGGTGTAATACGATAGGTATGAAACGATGCGGGTGTCTTCACAAGTTCTGCGTACATGCAGAGCTGTGCCCGTGCTGCTTCGAAGCCCGAATGCCCCGTTTCGAGAAGCACAGTAAAATCCCGCTGTACAATACAGGCACCATGTTCATTCAATCTGTCCATTTTTCCACCTTCCTCGCCATCTGCTGATCTTTTTTCATTTAAGAAACAAAAAGAGCACCCTGTCCATACCTCGGTATGATCAGGATGCCCAACTACAATATTTAACATTCGGCTGCGTAACCCTTAGCCATAGCAGCAAACAGTTTTACGCCCGTCTGCATAACGTCTTCGTCAAAATCAAACATCGGGTGATGGTGCGGATATACCGCATTTTTCTCCGGATTGCCTGCACCGACAAACATGAAGCACCCAGGAATCTTCTGCAGGTAATAAGCAAAATCTTCTGCAGGCATCAGCATGGGAGAATTCTGAACCCGATCCGCCCCGAACGCGGCTCCAGCCTCACGGAAAAACCGTGCAGTCTCATGCTCATCATTAACAACAGGTGGATATCCCATAATATACTTCACCTGAGTCTCTGCCCCATATGCGGCACCGGTCTGCGACACCATAGCAAGTACTCGTTCCTTCATTGCATTTCGCGTCTCTTCATCGAATGTGCGTACTGTACCGCTCAATTTGCATTGTTCGGCAATCACATTTTGTGCAGATCCCGCCTGCATTGTACCAATGGTCAGTACAGCCGGGCGCAGTGGATCAACCGAGCGGCTGACGATTGTCTGAAGCTGCATCACCAGTGCGGAGCCGGCAACGACACTATCAATTGTAGCTTGCGGCATACCGCCGTGACCGCCTTTTCCTTTGATATCGATATAAAAATCGTCTGCCGCCGCCATCATCGGGCCTGCTGTGCTTGCAACGAAGCCGGCAGGGATCGGCGTCCATAGATGTATGCCATAGATGACATCTACACCTTCCAGTGCGCCGTCAGCAATGACCTGCACGGCACCGCCCGGAAGCAGTTCTTCCGCCGGCTGGAACAAAAAGCGGATTTCACCCCGCACTTCATGTTTATGCCTGCTGAAATAGAGCGCGGTTCCCAACAGCATCGAGATATGCCCATCGTGACCGCAAGCATGCATCGCCCCGGCCTGCTGCGAGGCGTATTCAACATCTTTCTCGTCCTGGATCGGCAGTGCATCCATATCGGCCCGCAGCATCACAACAGGTCCAGGCTTGTCCCCGCGGAGAATTCCGATCACCCCGTGACCGCCTACATGTCGTTTGACCTCAATGCCAAAGCTCTCCAGCATATCAGCCACAAAAGAGGATGTTTTCTCCTCATGAAAGGAAACCTCAGGATTGCGATGGAGGTGACGCCGCCATTCCACCATGTGGATCTGCAGATCTTCCCACCATATATTATTTGTCATGTAACCCCATCCTTTCGTTCGTCAACAGGACTTCAAAACCGTCCCAAACCTTCCTCTTCAAACCTATTGCTGTATATTGTAGCAGAATTGCATGAAAACCGATACGAAAGGCCTTTAGAAAGCTTGCACGGGAAGGGGAAACATACTATCATGAACTAGAGAAATACACGAGAATTATACTCGGAAGCTTATGAGGAGGATCAAACGCTTATGATTTTTGAGAATACAGGCTTGGATGGCTTGAAGAGCGACTTGGCATACCTGGATGAGAGCGCCGAGAAAGTCGGATTTGTCCGGTGGCAGTGGGAATACTACCGTGCTACATATGACTACAAAATCGAAGATGAACAAACTAACTCAGAATACTTTGTACGCATTAATACGCGCGCGGTAGAAGGCAAGCTGGAAAAACCCGACACGGTTCTGGCCGTCGAAGCGGTCTATCTTGGCAAGGCCACCTTCCCGCATGGACTTGATTATGACTCTTCCGTTCCACAGCCAGTCGTGAAGCTGGCCACCCAAAAACTGCAGCAGCTTAAAGAACTGCTCGAAGCTTAGGCGGGCCATATCATGAAACAACAAAAGGCCCAGACGCGAACGAAGAGAGGCACGCCGGATTTTCAACTGCTAATCCTCACTTTACTGTTGGTGGGCTTTGGACTGGTAATGGTATTCAGCTCCAGTTCCAGCATCGCAATTGCAAGCAAAAGTTTTAACAACGATGCCCTTTACTTCACGAAAAAACAACTTATGTGGGCGATGATCGGTCTGGTTGGCATGTTTTTTGCCATGAATATCCGTTTTAACAAGTACAAAAAGCTCTATGCACCCTTTTTCCTGTTCACCACAGCACTGCTCTTACTTGTATTGGTAACGGGTGCCATGTTAAATGGTGCAAGAAGTTGGATTCGAGTGTTTGGATTCAGTCTGCAGCCCGCAGAATTTGCCAAAATTGCTATCATTCTTTATTTGGCTGCTTTAATCACCAAAAAAGGCGAACGGTTCCGCGACTTCAGAACAGGATATTTTCCCGTATTGATTATCGTTGGATTTATTGCAGGATTAATCATGCTGCAGCCTGACTTTGGTACCTGCTTTATTCTGGTATCTACCTGCGGTCTTGTCATTTATGCTGGCGGAGCCAGCATGAAGCATATCCTGGGTTCTGTTCTTCTGGTTGTACTGGGTGGTGCACTTGCCTTTGGAGCGAATGCCCTCTTTTCTTCCATGTCACCAGATCCTCCTGCGCTGGATCCCGCCACAACCGTAACAGCGCAGCAGAACTACAAAATCGGCCGAATTCAAGCTTTCCTGAATCCGATGTCTGACATCAATGGGGGAAGTCTTAACTTATACCGCTCTCTTGTAGCCATTGGTGATGGCGGCTTTACAGGTTCGGGTATTGGACAAGGCACCATGAAGCTGCATTATTTGCCAAACGCCTATAATGACTTTATTTTCTCCGTCATTGGAGAAGAACTCGGTTTCATTGGAAGTTCACTGTTCCTGCTCGTTTATCTGTATTTTATCTGGCGGGGGATTATCGTGTCACTGCGCTGTCCTGATCCATTCGGAACGCTGGTGGGCATAGGTATTATGGGACTTATTGCGATTCAGGCCTTCATCAATATCGGGGGTGTCACCCAAACAATACCGGTAACGGGTGTTACCCTTCCGTTTATCAGTTATGGGGGGACTTCGCTCTTTGTTATGATGGTTGCGATGGGCATTGTGCTCAGCATTTCACGTACCAACAACCTGGAAGCCATCAAGGAAGAAAAGACCAAATCCGTGACGGTACAGACGCGCACATCTCCAGCGCTGCGTTCCCGTGATTCGATCCGGCGTGTTCGCTAGAATATGGACTACGCTCGGAATATTTACGGTTTTGAATGGACAGCGATTGGGCTCAGATGACACGCTTCGCACTCAGCGAATGATACAAATTACAAAAAAGACTATGCATCAAGCGGATGCATAGTCTTTTTTCGCTTTCTTCTGTATGAGGAGAGATCCGCTCTGTTCCATCCTCAATCCCATTTGCGGAAGCTGAAGATTTTACAGATCGTCGCCTTTGAAAGACACACCTTCGACCTTTACATTCACTTCAACTACACGTAATCCGGTCATCGTCTCTACCGCTTCTCTTACATTCTGTTGAAGCATCCGAGAGACTTCATGAATCGGGGTTTCGTACAGGACGATGATGCGCAGATCAATGGCTGCTTCCAGCTGGCCGACTTCCACGCCTACGCCCTTCTGCACGTTTTTACCACTGAGACGCTTCGCCCAGCCTTCTGACAAACCTCCAGACATTGCAGCGATTCCAGGCGTTTCCATTGCAGCCATTCCGGCAATTTTCGCAACCACGTCATCGGCAATCCGGATGTTTCCGCTCTCCATTTGAAGTTGTTCTGCCATGCCACATCCTCCTTCACTTCGTTACTCGTATTTTAAATCGTTTCCACCCTAAAAAGCAAATTTAACTGTAAAAGATGCGTTTACAACCTGCCACCTTTTGGTTATATTGATATATGAAATTAATCGCATAGGTACATAACATGATTTTCAAAACAAAATAAGTGAATAACCGAGGTGTTTTTGTGTGAGAAACCGGATTTCATCCTTTTTGCTGATTGCTTTTTTTGCGCTCAGTGCCATCGCCCACTACTTGAAATGGGATTCGATTCTGCAGTTCGTCATATCTGCCATTTCGGTTATTTTTGTGGCTGGATTTCTAGGCAAAGCTACCGAAAATGTAGCCCACTATGCCGGTCAGCGGCTGGGTGGATTTCTGAATGCCACCTTCGGCAACGCGGCCGAATTAATTATCGCCATTTTCCTCGTCAAAGAGGGTTTGTTCGACATGGTTAAAGCCAGCCTGACCGGTTCGATTATCGGGAACCTGCTGCTCGTGCTGGGACTCAGCATCTTTGCCGGGGGACTGAAGTATAAAATTCAGAACTATAACGTCTCACTGGCGGGGCTGAACGGCTCCCTCATGATTGTAGCCATCATTGCCTTGTTCGTGCCTGCCGTATTCCTCAACACTCATTCCATTACGCAGCGGGACACCAATACGCTTAGTCTAATCGTGGCCGGACTGCTTATTCTGGCTTATATCGCGTGGCTGCTATTCTCGATGGTCACACATAAGAGCTACCTTGCTGACGTAACGGATGATAAAGACGAGGAACTTCCTCATGAGCACGCTCCTGCGTGGTCGAAGAAAAAGT
This sequence comes from Paenibacillus sp. AN1007, assembly GCF_040702995.1. Taxonomy (NCBI): domain Bacteria; kingdom Bacillati; phylum Bacillota; class Bacilli; order Caryophanales; family Paenibacillaceae; genus Paenibacillus; species Paenibacillus sp. AN1007. The sequence continues at coordinate 1,496,905 of NZ_CP159992.1, read as the reverse complement.
CCATCCTTTATCTCGTTATTGCAACAGTCATGGTTGCTTTTGTCAGTGAATGGCTTGTCGGCACACTCGAAGTATTTACTTCCGAGTTCGGACTAAGCGAGCTGTTTGTTGGTGCATTCCTGGTGGCAATCATCGGAAATGCAGCCGAACACAGCGCAGCGATCATGCTTGCCATGAAAAATAAAATCGGAGCCGCGGTGGAAATCGCCGTTGGCAGCAGTTTGCAGATTGCACTTTTTGTAGCTCCCGTGCTGATCTTTGTCAGTTATTTTACTGGCCGTACGATGGATATCGTGTTTACCACGATTGAACTTGTCGCCATCGGCGTATCCGTATTTATAGCCAAGTCGATCACACAGGACGGCTCCACCAACTGGTATGAAGGTCTGCTCCTGCTTGTCGTTTATATCATTCTGGGTGTTTCTTTCTTCCTTGTATAACAGCAAGCTACTTATGTTTACATGTTTCAGCGAATATCGGACAGCCGCGGTGACTCCATTACCTGCGGCTGTCTTTACTTGGTTACAGCGCAGCAAAGACCCTGCTTATTCCGAGTGTTTTCTCTTGGATTTAGACTTACACCCGTGCGGCTGCACAGCATTTTCACATACAAAAAAAGCATGCAACGAATTTGCATGCCTTCTATTCTGACCCGCGCGATTGCAGGCTATTGCTCATTCTTTTTGTTCAAGGCTTCATATAAAATCGCTAAATTCCGCTCAAGCGCGCTAACCATCTGCTTACCTGTACCTTCTGGAAGGAGACCTGCACGAACAGCAAAATCAACTTCTTTGGAGAACCCATACATCTGTGTATCCAATACTTCCTCATAGAGAGGGCAGTAGCGGGTAGCCAGATTCTCCATCTGTACTTCAATAAGCTTCTGTATTTTATCTGCATCTTCTTGAAGAAGACTGATTGCTTTCAGGTTCAGCTGGTCCTGCAGATCAGATGAAGTCATGCATCATTTCCCCCCTATGTCCCAAAAATCGCGTAAAGACGTTCTACCTCTAATATTAGACGAAATGAAGACCTAATACAAGAACCTGACCAAAATATCCATCCGAACTGTGAGCTCTATTACAGCCTTTTCTTTTATTTCCAAGTGCCTTTGCCCAAAGGGCTGCGCTGCTGCTATTTAAAAACACCCCTGCCAGCGGCAGAGGTGTTTCTTAAATGCTGTTATTCAGATGCGATGTTCACATTCAGGCCGTGCTTTGCAAATACTTCCGACATTGCTGCCTTCGCTTCATCCGCATCCGGTCCATGAACATGCAGTTCATAACTGTGCGTGCTGATCAGCGTTGTAAACAAACCCAGAATACTTTTTACATCGATATACTTGTTCTCTGAATGAAGCACGATTGAAGAAGTAAACTTGCCTGCTGTTTGAGCAATTTCCACTACAGCCGCGTTATTACTCGACATAGGAATCCCTCCGTCTTTTCACTTTTGGTATCATCTATTAATTACCACTACATGATACCGTGAATCCGTTTTCCTAGCAACTGCAAAATACAGCGCCTACATCAACTGGTCGGGATTCAGACATTCCAGCTCAGGAATGACAAAGATGCCGTCTTTGCGAATGAGCACATCATCGAAATAAATCTCGCCACCGCCGTAATCCGGACGCTGAATCAATACAAGATCCCAGTGAATCGATGAACGATTTCCGTTATCGGTTTCTTCATATGCCTGACCTGGCGTAAAATGCAGACTGCCTGCAATTTTTTCATCAAACAAAATGTCTTTCATCGGGTGCAGAATGTGCGGATTGAAGCCAATCGCGAACTCACCAATATGGCGTGCACCTTCGTCTGAGTCCAGAATTTCGTTCAGACGTTTCGTGTCATTGCTGGAAGCTTCCACAATTTTGCCGTCTTTGAATGTGAATTTAATATTCTCAAACGTAATTCCGTTATACAGCGTTGGTGTGTTATAGCTGATCGTACCGTTCACGGAATCGCGAACAGGCGCGCTGTATACTTCACCGTCCGGAATGTTTTTCTGCCCGGAACACTTCTCTGCACCGACATCTTTAATAGAGAAGCTCAGATCGGTTCCCGGTCCTGTGATGCGTACTTTGTCGGTACGTTTCATCAGGTCAGCAAGCGAATCCTGCGCTTTGTCCATTTTGGCATAGTCCAGGTTGCATACGTCAAAGTAAAAGTCTTCAAAAGCTTCCGTGCTTGTATTCGCGAGCTGGGCCATACTTGCGTTAGGATAACGAAGCACAACCCATTTCGTGTGTTTGACACGCTGTTCGCTATGTACCGGGTGGGAGTACAGGGAGTTGTAAAGCTTCATTTTTTCTTCCGGCACATCGGACAGATCGTTCACGTTCTCTCCAGCACGAATACCGATGTAACAATGCATTTGTTTCATACGGTTCAAATCAATCTCTGCCCACGTTTTCATCATGTCTTCCGTAGCATTTCGCAGCATTGCGCGCTGAACGGTTCGATCCGTCAGCTGTACAAAAACGTTACCGCCTTTTTTGCCCACTTCTTCAATAATGGCATTAATCAAATCACGCTCTGATCCAATCATCTCAACCAATACGTTTTCGCCGGGCTGTACATCAACAGAATAACCTACCAGGTTCGCAGCAAGCTTCTGAATTCTAGGGTCTTTCATTATGATAAATCCTCCTGTCATCTGCCATTCAATGGAATTGAACAACGGTAAATTACGTTACTATTGTAGCACGCACCAGGCATCCCGTCAGCAGGCAGTCACAGGTTTTGTTTATTGATATGATTTAAAGTTCACATCGGTTACCAAAGCTTCCACATTCCTTCTGCTGCCGTTATCCGTGTATTTCACCTGGCTTTCGGAGGAAAGACGTGTTGGCAGACTGGTTTTGCGATCGACCGTCAGATGATACACTGTCTGTACGTCAGCCTTTTGGATCAACTGCTGCATCGTATCCTCTCCCTGCTGCCACACCTTCTCCAGTTCCTGTTCCAGCTTTTTCCTGTCTGCACCTTTTACTTGATCTGCCTTATGCATATATTCAGCCCGGATGGCGTTCATCTCGTCGGTCAGCTGGCTGGCGGCCCAAGCTTTGGCGGCCTCTGGCGCAAGTTCGATGCGCAGGATGCGGGTGTGACGACCCGAGCCATATTCGGATTGAATCGTCTTCTTCATACTGTCGATCTTCTCTAATTGTGCAATAGGATTAAACCGGGATAAGGATCCACGCAAAGGCTCATGCTGCGCCGTCAAAGCCGTCCACTGTCCTTTTTTCCGCGCAAAAGAGGCACTGAAGCCGCTGGGCTGCCCGTTATTATTGACCGCATTGAGATGTACTCCAGAACCCGCTGCGGTCACCGCACCTGGTAATCGGGTCTGCAGCGTCAGCCGGTCATGATCTTCCAGCCTGCCTTCAAACTTGAACTGATTTTCAAACATTCCGCTGTTCTCCCGTCGTAATCCTGCCTGTCCTTCGAACGTTAAAGTTTCCTTGCCGGCTATGCCCGATAATGCCAGAGAGAACACTTCTTCCGGCGTACGGTCCTGCTGGAGCATCCCGCAGCCCGGAACAGCCGTCAAGATAAGGCCCAATGTCAGCCATAAAACAAGCTTGGACTGGCGGTTCAGCATATCCATTCCACCTTTCAGTCATTTTCTCCATAGATTGCCCTGACAATATGCACTTATACTTCATACTTTACGACTTGACAGAACCTTCCTTGCTTTCGTACAGAGCTGCTCTTCAAAACAAAAAGAGAGAAGCCACTCCGCAGCCGGAATGATTCTCTCTTAACGTGTAACTTCCTGTTCCTCAATAACAATTCGATTACGTCCACCGTTCTTTGCACTGTACAGCGCCATGTCTGCACGGTAGAACAGGGACTCCACACTGACTTTTTCATCCATCCAGTTCCACTCGGCGATCCCACTGGATACCGTTACGGACGGCCGAGTCTCCGCCTCCACTCGCATTCGAATCCGTTCCGCATATACAAGAGCCTGCTGAATGCCAATCTGGGGCATGTAGATCGCAAGCTCTTCCCCGCCCCATCTTGCACAGATATCCTCGGCCCGAACCGAACTTGTGACAATATCGCTCACCTGCTTGAGTACCTGATCCCCTGTCTGGTGACCAAACGTATCATTCACCTGTTTAAACTGATCAATGTCGACAACAACTAACGAACCGCAGTAATCATGGGCTTGACGTTCATGAATAATGTTATCCAGGTAATGCCTTACGTATAGTCCTGTCAGCATATCCAGGTTAGCCAAACGCCGCACTTCAGCATGCAGGGTGGCATTAGTCAGCGCAAGGCCAATGTGAATGGACAACATCTGCAGCAGCCTGTAGTTCTCATAGGAGAAGAAATGCTCTCGCACATGGGCAAGCAAAATGACACTCTTCACATGTCCATCCACTCTGACTGGAGATGCGATTAAAGACATCGCGCTGGTCAGTTCCATGAAACTGGATGTCACTTTATCAAACTGTGTATAGTCAGATATAATCAACGGCTCTTCGGTCTGATAGACATAACCCGCAATCCCGGAGTCGACTGGATACGTTCTATCCCCTAAGTTTTTTATATTGGTGGACATCACCTCAAACCGGCTTGTTGTGTCATTTAACTGCAGGATACAGAAAAAGTCTGCAAGAAATATGTTCTTAAGCTCCTGCCCGGAAAATTGATAGATTTCCATCAACTGCAGGCTTTTATTCAGACGCTGTGTCAGATCATTGATTACACGAAGTTCCTGAATCAGCTTATGCGATTGTTCATGGAGCTTCGCATTTTCGAAGGCGGTCCCCGCGGTATCCGCCATCATCGCAATCAGCTGCAGATCGGAATCCTCCATCAATTCCTCATTCATTTCGATATGAAAAACGCCATAGATCCCCTGTTTGCCCTTCAGCGGCAAACCGACTTCGATAATGCGTCTGTCCAGCTCCTCAGACCGGGAAACGATCAGCTTTCCTTCCATGAAAGACCGCACACAGATATCTTCTCCACGTTCATGCACATGGAGCGGTTTAATCCGGGGATTAAAGTTCCTCTGATCCTGAGACATATACAGCATAATGTGTGTGGATGGATAAAGATAATCCATACTGACAAATACCTCATCCAATATGGCTCCGACATCCATCTTGTCATGCATGCGCTGTACAATCTGAAAAAGAATGGATCTCCGGTGTTCTTCCCTCGCTGTTTGTTCATGCGCATGCAGCAGGTCCGTCATAAATATGTATTCAAATCTTCGGTAAAAGCAGGTGCGATAATGCAGTGCCTCAGATCGAACTACAGCTTCTGACGTTTCGGATCGGCCATCCTCAAAAACTAATGCAGTAAATACGGCGAACATGTCTTTATTTATTCTTGAAAAAAGAGGCTCGGCAATCAGCAGATAACTTCCCTGCCTGCTGCTGCCGCTTTGGGACAAGGTGTGTCCCTTCTCGGTACATTCCACAACCATCGAACGTACATTGATATCTGAATCCATACCATGAACTGGGTCTCCCCCCACACACTCACCTTCGGTGTTCCATACGCTGTAAACAGCATACGGCCTGTCCGATGCAGTATCATTCTGGTTTATCCAATCCTTATACGCTTGTTCCAATAAACTGCTTAAATATGAGAAATCGAAAGGTGTGATATCCATTTTTTGCATCCACAACGCGTGGTCATCATGAGATGGAAGCACAGTAAACGATGTGGAATCGCCCGCACTTCGCGATTTCAGGCTGGCAGGTAAACTTCTTAGATGTTCCAACATGTCAGGCGCTCCTTTGCACCGTTTTTGCATCCCGGCAGGATGCATTAATCTGCATCGATTATCGCAAATCTGCAAAACATTAGTAAATCCTTGATAGACAAGATTGTTTAAAGTTAAGATACCATCTATTTTACTCTGTTTGAAGCTTTTTTGCATCCATATTTCAGAAAATTGTCCCATTATTTTAGGCCCAATGACCTATCGACAAATTTAGACGTTTTTCTGACTTCATGTATTACTTGACTTTAAGTCTCCGGGGATGTAGAATAAATTGTTGATGAAGACTACTAAACGGTCTTTAAATTTGGGCATTACCGGTTGTGTCACCCTCATTCTTTTTGTTGCTTTCAGGACAGCGGCTGAACTTTCCTGATCGTTCTATGCGAGGCCAAGCCCGCATCAACAAATTGGAGCGCAAACAGAGCCCTATATGAACTTTAACTAAAAAGGAGCTACTTTAAACATGGCACGTTACACTGGTCCTAAATTTAAATTAAGCCGTCGCCTCGGCATTTCCCTGAGCGGAACAGGCAAAGAATTGAAACGTCCTTTCCCTCCAGGTCAGCACGGAGCTAACCAACGCAGAAAAATGAGCAACTACGGTATGCAGTTGCAAGAAAAACAAAAATTGCGCCACATGTACGGTTTGGGTGAAAAACAATTCCGCACATTGTTCTCCAAAGCGCAAAAAATGCAAGGTATTGCCGGTGAGAACTTCATGTTCTTGCTTGAGTGCCGCCTTGACAACCTCGTTTACCGTCTTGGCTTTGCTAACTCCCGCGCTGGAGCGCGTCAATTGGTAGCACACGGTCACGTAACTGTAAACGGCAAAAAAGTCGACATCGCTTCTTACCAAGTAAGCACTGGCGATGTAATCGGCTTGCGTGAAAGAAGCCGCGGTCTGTCTTCCGTTAAGGAAGCTTTGGAAAACCGTTCGCATCTTCCAGCATACGTTGAATACAATGAAGCTGCTGTAGAAGGTAAATTCATCCGCTTGCCTGAGCGCGCTGAATTGTCCCAAGACATCGACGAAAAACAAATCGTCGAGTTCTACAACCGTTAATCGTTGGATCACAACCAAAAAAAGCTGTCCGGGATTTTCCCGGCAGCTTTTTTTGGTTTACACTTTTCCTCCTAAAATCTTCATTCTCGGCCCCTACATAACGATAATATGGTTAGTCCCCTTTTGGAGGCAAGACGAACGTACGAAGCAATTGAACATAACTAGAACGACATCATAGGGGGTGTGTATATGCAATTTTTACGAAACACCAGGCTTGGCGTAAAGCTGGGATTACTGCTCGGATTGGTACTGCTCTTCTCCATCGGCGCATTAATTACCTTTAACACCAAAGCCATCTACGACAAAAGCCTGCAGTATGGCGAAACCGTTGCAGGACGATCTGCAAATGCAGCTGCGAGCGAATTTATGACAGACATGAATCAGGTAAAAAACACGTTGGACAGCTTAAGTACAACCCTGCTCGATGCTTCGAAGAGCGGATCACTGAGTCGTCAGGATGTGGTGCGTCTATTGGAGGAATACTTGAAAAAGGATGAAAAGGTTTTCGGCTTCTATACTGGATGGGAACCAGATGCCTTTGATGGCAGGGACACCGAACATGTCAATAAAGAGAAGTATGACGATGCTACCGGTCGCTTTGTCCCTTATGTCATCCGAGACGGCAGCAGCCTGCATTTCGAACCACTCACCACTTATGAGGGAACCAGCGAGACAAGCAAATACTATCAACAGCCAAAAGCAACCAAAACCATGTATTGGTCCGAACCCACCACATATAAGGTTGCTGGTAAAGAAACACTGCTCATCTCTATCGTTCTTCCTTTGCTTGATGAAAATAATACATTCCTCGGCATCGTAGGAGCCGATTTTACGATCGAACGTTTCCAGGAAAATATCGCATCCCTTAACCCGGATCAAGGTTACGCCATGTTGATTACTAGCGGCGGGCATATTGCGGCTCACGGCTCCAAGCCCGAACTAGCGAAGGAAAACGCTCAGATCTCTGCCGATACTCAAGGGCTAATTCAGCGAATCCTCACGGGAGAGTCGGGATTCTATGCTGCTGTTGACAGCAGTAAGCCGGATTTATTTATCGCTGAACCCGCGACAATGCGGGGGCTCGATTCAAGCTGGCATCTGGTCTCTGCCCTGCCCAAAAGCGTGATTCTGCAGCCTTTCTATGAGAGCCTTAAATGGTCCGTACTTATTGCAATCCTGGCCGTGCTCCTGCTGGCAGGTGTGGTTACTTATACAATCCTCTCTATCGTGAAACAGCTGAACAGAGTTAATGCCGCTGTTGGCCAGCTCGCCGAGGGGGATCTGACACAGAAATTACCTGTGAAATCCAAAGACGAATTTGGTGTCATGGCCGTCCATATGAATGACATGATGAATACGCTGCGGCATACGATTTCAGTTATATCCGAGCATGCTTTGTCGGTCGGTTCGACTTCGCAGCAGTTAACCGCCGGTGCAGAAGATACAAGTAAAGCGGCAGAACAGATGGCCCTAACGGGGCTGGAAGTTGCTAACAAAGCCGAGAAACAGGTTCAGGAGCTGCAGCATTCCTCCCGTTCAATGAATGAGATATCCGAAGGGATCGGAAGAATAGCTGAAGCCGCTGCCGAGGTGAGCCATGCATCCAGATCCGTAACGGAACGAACCTCATCGGGAACAGACAAAATACAGACAGCCATGGCTATGGTGGAGCGTGCCAGTTCATCAGTGCAGTCATCCATGACCGCACTGGAGCACTTCCAGCAGCGCTCGGAAGAGATTGGCCGTATTACAGGCATAATTACCGAAGTAAGCCGCCAAACCAACCTTCTCGCTCTCAACGCTTCTATAGAAGCTTCACGAGCGGGTGAACACGGCCTCGGATTCGGCGTCGTAGCAGCCGAAATTCGCAATTTGGCCGAGCAGTCCAGACAATCCGCTTCCGACATCGCCGCACTGATCCAATCGGTGCAGCAGGAGGTCCACGCGATCGTTGAACATATGGAAAGAGGAAGCAGTGAAGTCACTCACATCGCTGATGTGATGAATGAAAGTGGTGAACTTTTCATATCCATCTCCTCACAGATTGCTGATGTAAATGGACAGATCGAGCAGGTCTCCGCCATAGCCAAGCAGATATCAGACGATTCGCAGCAGGTCGATTCATCGCTGGAGCAGCTTAAGACGATTGGACATGAAACGGCATTACATGCAGGCGAGGTAGCGTCCGCTTCCGAGAAGCAGCTTGCTTCCATGGAGGAGATCACTGCCGCCTCCGCCTCTCTGGCACATCTCACACAGGAACTGCTGGAGCTGATCCAGCAGTTCAGAACCTGATGACGAACTCATGAAATGTCCTCCGATATCACATGCTATATAGCATAATCCATGCCAGATTGGCAAATTTCGACCATTACTTGTATTTCTCAGGCATGCAAACGGGTCTTTTTATGCTATAATAAGTGCTGTTAAAAGGAGGAAGACACTGAATGGGTGATGTTACTAAGAAAAAGCCTGAAGAACAGCCTGTACGCAAACGCAGCTTTGTCCGCAAATTGGGCAGTTTCGTTAAGTGGATGGTTGTGCTTGGATTTATGGGCATATTGTTCGTCGGCGGCGCTTTGATGGGTTACGTCAGTTCTATCGTAAAAGACGAACCTGTCCGTTCAAGGGCCCTGATTGAACAAAAAGTCAGCGAAAACTCCATCACAGGCTTTGCTTACTTTTCCGACGGCAGTCCGATTGGGCAGCTTCGTACGGAAGAAGATCGGCGTCCGGTCACCTTTGACCAGATTCCAAAAAAGGTTATTGATGCCGTTGTTTCGATTGAAGACAATCATTTTTACGAACATAAAGGTGTAGACATGAGCGGGACACTGCGCGCCGTGAAACAGAAAGTACTGAAAGAATCGGTACAAACGGGCGGCAGTACGCTCACACAGCAGCTCGCAAGACGTGTATTTCTAAATCTGGATCGTACGGAAGACCGTAAAGTGAAGGAAATTCTGTTGTCCCTTCGCCTGGAACGTTTTCTGACGAAAGACGAGATCATGACAGCGTATCTGAACAAGGTACCTTTCGGTAATGGTTCCAGCGGTTATAACGTATATGGAATCAAAGCAGCCGCTAAGGGACTGTTTAATATCAATGATCTTGAAAAAATCAATACTGCCCAAGCGGCCTATCTGGCTGGTTTACCGCAGCTGCCCTCTTCCTATTCCGCCTTTAACGGTAAAGGCGACTTTGTAGAGGACAATTTTGATCGCGCCATCAACCGTCAGCATCTCGTGCTTCGCCGTATGCTTGAACTTGGCAAGATTACGCAGTCTGAGTACAATAAAGCTTTGGCCTTTGATATCAAAAGCTCCCTTGCTCCAAAAACCGTTAAAGCTTATAACACTTATCCATACCTTATGATGGAAACGGAGCGCCAAGCTGCACAGATTATTATGCAGCAGCTGAGCGAGGACAAAACAAAAGAAAAAGGCAAAAGTACAGACGCAGCAGCGTTACAGAAGGAAAACAGTGCACTGCTGGAGGAAGCTCAGTCACAGCTGCGTACAGGCGGATATCGCATCTATACAACGATTAACAAAAACATTTACAAAACGATGCGTACAATTGCCGAAGATAACAGCAACTTCTCTGCCGATGATCCTGTCAAAGGAAAAGAGCAGACAGCAGCAATGCTGATCAACCACAAAACCGGAGCTATTCTCGGGATGATTGAAGGGCGCAGCTTCCAGGATGAACAGATGAACTACGCAACCCAGATGGTCCGTCAACCAGGCTCAACGATGAAGCCGATTGCCGCCTATCTGCCAGCTTTGGATGAAGGCCTTATTCAACCAGCCTCCATCATAGACGATGCACCAATTATCCTGAAAAACGGACCCAGTGGATATCATATCGCCAAAAATGCGAACAACCGCTACCAGGGCTTGGTAACGGCTCGCCGGGCATTGAATTATTCCCTGAATATACCGGCATTGAAACTTTTCAATGAAGAAGTTGGCATTGAAAAAGCTTGGACTTTTGCTAAAAAGCTCGGAATTACAACGATCCAGAAGCAGGATTATCAGGCACAGACCGGTGTACTCGGCGGACTCCAATATGGTGTAACCGTCGAAGAACTGACAAGCGCCTACGGTGCAATCGCCAATAAAGGCGTATATAATGACTCCTACATGATCAGCAAAATAGTTGACTCCAAAGGCAATATTGTATATAAACACGACACGGAGCCTGTGCAGGCTTTCTCGGAGCAGACGGCCTATCTTATGACCGACATGCTGCGTACCGTAATAACTGAAGGTACAGCCGATAAAGTTCGAGACAACTACAAATACCGATCCAGTGTTCCGATTGTTGGTAAAACAGGTTCGACCCAAAACTACGCCGATGTCTGGTTTGAAGGATATACGCCGGACGTTACACTCGGTGTGTGGGTTGGTTATAAGCAGCCTATTAATACACTGGATAACAAATCACAGCGTAAACGCGCCCAGCAGCTTTGGGCCAAAATTATGAATGAAGTGGTGGAAACACAAAAAGATTTGTTTGTCACAAACTCATTCAAAAAACCTTCCGGGATCGAAACCCGGACAGTATCTGCATACAGCGGCAAGCTGCCAACATCTCTGACCGATAAATTTGTCACCGATATTTTCAACAGCAAATTTATTCCGAAGGAACGTGATGATGCCGTCGCTAAAACAAAATATATTACGTACAATGGTGTAAACTACATTCCGCGGGATGAAACACCTGGGGATATGCTGAAAGAAAAAACGGTCGTTAAGCGTAAAAAGCCGATCTCTGATCTCATTAAAGAATTGCAAAATGCATTCAAACGGATGAGTCGTCACGAATCACTTGCTTATTACCTGCCGGAAGACGCCGGTGCTGACCTGCCGACTGAAATTGATCCTCGTAGGGATAATGGCAAAGCGCCTGATGCCCCTAGCAATGTTCGTATCTCTATTTCAGGAGAGCGCGCGGTGATCACATTTAATGGTACACCTGAAAATGATGTCGTCGGGTATCGTCTCTATCGTTCCGTAGGCGGTGCCGGATTCCAGAATCAGGGCCAGGTTGTGCTTACGGGTGAGTCCAGATCATTCTCAGCCTATGCAACAACAAGCGGTAACTTTGCCTTTTATGTCACTGCCGTGGACGTTGCCGGCAAAGAATCTGCACCAAGTGCAATCGTAAGCAGCGCAGGTGTTAACCCACCTAAAACGGAAGAGGAAGAGCCGATTGAAGTTCCTGGTACAGTCGTTACTCCAGGAGAAGCAGCGATTGACAATGCACCAACGGCAGCTCCTGGAACACCAGGTCAAGTCAATGTCTCTGCTCTCTCCCAAGGGCTTCGGATTCAGTGGGCATCGAATCCGGAAGCAGATAAGGTACAGAGTTATGCTGTCTTCTTCAGCGAGACAAGTTCAGGACCGTTTACCAAGATTGGAACCACGTCAGGCACAAGTATGGATTACGGTGTTCCCTCTTCCACCAGCGGATGGTTTAAAGTATCTGCCAGCAATAGTGTTGGGGAATCCGAGGCTTCAGCAGCCATAAACTATCAGCCATAATTCCATGGCAAACGCATATCATAACATGATCAAAAGCCGCATGTTCAGTGATTACACTGGCATGCGGCTTTTCTTGTGTTTTGGTGTGTGTATATCCGGTGGCTGGTCTTTAAAATGAATCTTGGAATTCCCCAATCAGTACTATCTTGCTTGATTAGTCCTCAATTGTAGACAAGTCACCCGTCGGCAGATCAAGCTCCCATGCCTTCAATACACGGCGCATGATCTTGCCTGAACGTGTCTTTGGCAGCTTCTCCTTAAATTCAATCTCACGCGGTGCCGCGTGAGCCGACAAGCCTTCTTTTACAAATCGATAGATCTCTTCCTTCAATTCAGGTGTGGCCTCATACCCCTCACGGAGTGCGACAAACGCCTTAATGATCTCGCCACGTGTTACATCCGGTTTGCCGATGACACCAGCCTCAGCAACCGCTGGATGCTCTACCAGTTTGCTCTCCACTTCAAACGGACCAATCCGCTCGCCAGAGGAGTTAATGACATCATCAATGCGTCCCTGGAACCAGAAGTATCCGTCCTCATCCATGTACGCCGAATCCCCGGATACATACCAGCCTGTAAGTCTGAAATATTCTTCATATTTGGCTGGATTGTTCCAGATCTTGGCCATCATTGATGGCCAAGGTGTACGAATGGCCAGATTGCCCATGCTGTATGGCGGCAGCTCCTGTCCACGATCATCGATAATTGCCGCTTCGATCCCCGGCAGGGGGCGCCCCATCGAACCCGGCTTAATCGGCATGCCTGGGTAGTTGCAGATCAATTGTGCTCCCGTCTCGGTCATCCACCACGTATCATGAATTCGCTGCCCGTACGCCTTCCAACCCCAACGTACGACCTCCGGATTCAGCGGTTCCCCTACCGACATGACATGGCGCAAACTGCTCAAATCATGCTGGGCAATCGTCTCGTCTCCTGCCCCCATCAGCATACGGAATGCCGTGGGAGCACTGTACCATACACTTACCTTGTTTTTCTCAATGGTACTGTACCAATCCTGTGGACTGAAACGCCCCCCACGGATCACATTCGTTACGCCGTTCAACCAAGGAGCGAAAATACCATAGGAGGTACCTGTTACCCAGCCTGGATCGGCGGTGCACCAGTACACATCGTTTTCGCGCAGGTCTAGTACAACCTTACCTGTATAATAATGCTGAATCATCGCGTTCTGAACGTGATATACTCCCTTTGGTTTCCCAGTAGAACCTGAAGTGTAATGAATCAGCAATCCGTCTTCACGCGTCAGCCATTCTACCTCTATATCATCCGAAGCCGCAGCCATCTCCGCATCAAAATCAATCAGTCCTGCTTCTGTCTGTGGGCCGCCACCAACGACAAAGATATGTTTCAGCTCAGGCAGTTCGGCACGTTTGATCCGTCCGAGCAGCTCCGGCGTGGTCACAAGTGCAGCAGCACCGCTGTCCTCCAGCCGATCCTTCACTGCCGTTTCCATGAAAGCCTCGAATAAAGGCCCCGCTACAGCGCCCACCTTCAAAATACCGAGCAGACTGAAATAGAGCTCCGGACTCCGCGGCATAAAAATGAAGACACGATCTCCTTTGGCTATGCCGTACTTACGCAGTACATTCCCGAAACGACTGGACTGCTCGCTCAGATCAGCGAAGGTATAAGCTTCCTCTCGGGAAGCATCGCTGTACAGCAGTGCCGTCTTCCCGCCTCTTCCTTCCAGAACATGGCGATCAATCGCCTCATGTGCCATATTCACTTTTCCGCTGGCGTGCCACGTAAAGTGCCTTTCTACCGTTTCCCAATCGAACCGGCTTCTGGCTTCCGTGTAATCGCCCAGATTCGATTCAGACACCACCGTTTGCAGCATCTCATTATGTGCTTGACTCATGCTTGCCAGCCTCCTTCAACTCGACATTCGATTCCCTTCAGGGTTCATTCGTATTGCCTTTGTGTTGACTGAACTTCCAGTTAGCGCTTACATTAGTAGAGAGAGAAATTCTCATCATGTACTGCCTTTACCAACCGATGCACGTAAAATGGTATTGAATTGTGAACAATTTTTGTCAACGCAATTATATCAAATTTAATCAAACATCGTCTATGGCTTTTCATTTTTTTGGTTTTTTGTTATAAGTAGGGGGAGAGAGGGGTATGAACCATGGAGCATATCAAGGAGCATCATATACGTTCCATTCTCAAGTCCGGCCGCCGAATTACCGTTGAGGGTCCTGTGCCTGCAGAACAGATTACGAGCATGGCTTTCCATTCAGATCTGGATGCCTTTCGGCGCCCGGCCGATCAGCAGGAAGCCCTTGCCGAGATTGCCGGATTACCAGAGGGGCGAATTATCATTGCACATGAAAATGAAATAATCATCGGATATGTTACTTTTCATTATGCTGATGAATGCGAACGCTGGTCTGAAGGCAATATGACGGACCTTATTGAGCTTGGAGCCATTGAAGTCGCAGATGACTATCGCTCCCTCGGGGTTGGACGTGAAATGCTGCTTACGGCCATGGAAGACAAATATATGGAAAACTATATTATTTTCACGACAGAATATTACTGGCACTGGGACCTGAAGGGAAGCGGACTGACGGTATGGGATTACCGAAAAATGATGGAGCGGCTGATGCAAAACATTGATATGACCTGGTATGCTACAGATGATCCCGAGATCTGCTCTCACCCTGCAAACTGCCTAATGGTTCGCATTGGAAGTAAGGTTCCTATGACCTCGGAAGAACAGTTTGACCGCGTGCGCTTCCGCCATCGATTTATGTATTAAAAGAATGATGTGGAACGAATACATACAAAAACCGTCCTGCAGACCGTTCTCCAGCGTAATGGAAAGCGATCTGTAAGGCGGTTTGTTTGTGTTTTGGCCTATGAGGCTTATATGGCCTTACAGCTTTGTCTAGGTGTCGAAGATCACATATGTTCGAGCATATGCGCAACAATGCGGTGGGAACGCTGAGAGGACTGTACTGTAAACTCGGCAAAGTTTACATGTGCGGAACCATCAGCTTTGTCAGACATGCTGCGCAGCACAACGAAAGGTACACGGTTCATATAACATACCTGAGCAACGGCTGCCCCCTCCATCTCGGCACAAGCTCCATCCATCTCTGTAAAGAGCATATTTACGGTCTCTTTGCTGGCAATAAACTGATCCCCTGACAGCACCTTGCCTATCCAGTAATGCGCTCCCTGGGCTTTACACGCCTCTTCGGCCAGCTTAATTAGCGAAGGCTCAGCCGGAAATGCCGAGGTCTCCTGATACGGAATCACTCCACGTGCGAATCCCAGCGGCGTGACGTCCATGTCATGCTGCACGCATACCGAAGAAATCACCATATCCCCAATGTTCAGCTCTGGATGAACGGCTCCGGCAACACCTGTGAAGATGACATGATCCACTTGAAAGCGATCAATCAGAATCTGGGTAGTTACCGCCGCATTTACTTTCCCTACGCCTGACTTGCATACAACGATCTGCTTGCCAAGCCATTCACCAGCAGCATAGGTAATGCCGGTCTGTTTCACCGTCTCCTGCTGCTTCATGCCCTGGAGCAAAAGCTCTACTTCTTCATCCATAGCGCCTATAATACCTATCGTTTCACGCATTGCTGTATCCTCCCTGTTTCCGATCCTCTTGATATGAGAACAAGTCATATCCTGCCCAAAAGCAGTTTTCAGCACAAAAGCTCCGTTTCCGGAGCTTCTGCACAACTAAACGTTATGTAGAGAGAATTCCTTCTCCCTTTCTACTGCTTAATGCCGCAGCTTAACCGGCGTGACTTACAGACAGACGAAGAATCGTTTCATGAGGCAGAATCACTCTCGGATTCTCCACATTTTCTTTCTTCATCAATTTGGTCAGCAAACGCATCGCAACCGCGCCAAGATCGTACATTGGCTGAGCAACCGTCGTTAACTGCGGACGTACCATGGAAGCCATACGGATGTTATCCACACTAATGATAGAGAAATCATCCGGTACTTTCAGGCCGTCATCCTGAATGCTGTGAATCGCACCAATTGCCATTTCATCCGTTGCAGCAAAGATAGCCGTCGGCTTTTTCTTCAATCCAAGGAAATATTTCATAGCTTCTACACCAGACTCATAACGGTAGTTACCGATGCGTACCAGATCCTCCTGGTACTCGATCCCCGCTGCTTCCAGAGCCTTCTTGTAACCTTGGAAACGGGCAAAACCGTTAGCCGGGTCCTGCAGCGTACCACTAATCATTGCAATTTCCTTGTGACCGTGACGGATCAGCGTATTGACTGCATCAAATGCGGCCGCCTCATGATCAATATCAACGGAAGGGAACGTGCCTTTCTCATCACTCGTAGCACACAATACGATTGGCACTGCTGCAGACTGGAACGCCTGAATATGTTCATCCGTTACGGTTCCGCCCATGAAGAGCAATCCGTCGACTTGTTTCTCGAGCAGTGTGTTGATTACGCGAATTTCTTTTTCCTTCTTCTTGTCGGCATTACACAAAATAATATTGTAATGATACATATTCGCGATATCTTCGATTCCGCGGGCAATCTCCGCAAAGGTCGAGTTCGAAATGTCCGGTATAACGACTCCGACCGTCGTTGTTTTTTTGCTCGCCAGACCCCGGGCTACCGCATTAGGACGATATCCGAGCCGTTCAATTGCTTCGTATACTTTTTTCCGCGTCTGCGGTTTGACATTAGGGTTGTTATTGACTACCCGTGATACCGTTGCCATAGACACTCCGGCTTCACGTGCCACATCATAAATGGTTACCGTCACAGTACTTCGCTCCATTACCAGTAAATTTTCATTCCATTTTCATTAAGATTTATATTACGACAAATTATAGCATTAATCAATTAAAATAGGCTCTAAGCCTCACTTAAAGTGTCAGCAAGCCTCCTGCTGGTAATCTCCGAATGAGAAGTATGCCATACCGGTGTGCCATTTTTGATTAATATGACTTGGGGAGATTCATGCTTAACACCCAGCCTCTCGGCGGCTTCGTTAGATACCGGGCGATCTTCCACCACATAGATAATACCGTATTTCACGCTTTCATTAGGAGAGTTATGCAGATAATCATTCATCTCCTGATAAGCATGCGCACTGATTGGACAGCGGGTGCTGTGCTTGAATAGAAGTAAGGGTTGATCCTCCGTCGCCTGCACTGCGGAGTTTAGCTGTTCAATACTTGTCATTTTAGTCATGTCAGCCATTCGTTATACATCCCCCTTTAATCAGCCATAACGCCGTGTTGAGCGTTTTCACTCTTCGATATCTTAACAAAAAGTGAGCGAAAAATCCAATTTTCATGAAAACAAGCATTTCGCACGTCAAAACTAGACGGCATTTGAGAAATGCGCATGCCATACAAAACCGGATAACTGGCCAAGTCTGCGCTCCGTATCTTCAGCCCACGCCTTGTCACCTGTTTTGTGTGCACAGCCCATAATGTCCAGCAGCAGATTAATCCGCTCTTCCACGGCCTCTTTCATTCGATACTCCATCTCCTGATCCGATGCATCCGGCCAGGCAAGCAGCTGCTCATGAAACAAATCGGCCAGCTCATTCTGCTCTCCAAAAGATACGTCCTGCTTCACCGGCTGATCTCCAAGTTTGCTGATACATTCCGTCAAATCCGTTTTGACCGGCTGAAGCACTTCGTAGGATATACAGTCCGCACACGCAAAGACGGGTACGTTTCGTATTTCTACTTTTTTGGCGTAAACCACCGTTCTTAATTCCAATTCCATTACATGTCCACATCTGCACGACTTGCGCACAACCATCACCTCATTCGATCTCATCTCTATGTATGTACCATTCGACCTATTTCGGCTTAAATCCTGCTGTAAACTAAAGGTTGCACAAATTACCACTGTCCCCAGATCAAGGCTGTCGAATGCTGGTTTCGATTGGTTTGAAAACGTTCCATTCAGGTGGTAAATGCGCTTGTATGAAGCAGCACAGCGAATCTGGTACAATATAAGACACAAGATGACAAATCACTGCTGGAGGAGAGCTGAAATATGAGATTAACTGGGCAAAAAATCATTGCATTGGTCGATGAAGAATTCGAGGATCTGGAGCTGTGGTATCCGGTACACCGTGTTCGTGAAGAGGGTGCAGAAGTGCATCTTGCCGGTGAACAAAAAGGTAAAACCTACATCGGCAAATATGGTGTTCCCGCTGCAGCCGAATACAGTTTTGAAGAGCTGAACAGCTCCGACTATGATGGAATCCTGGTCCCTGGCGGCTGGGCTCCTGACAAATTACGGCGTTATCCCAAGGTACTCGAACTGGTCAAAGAAATGCATGCCGACCGCAAACCGATCGGACAAATCTGCCATGCAGGGTGGGTGCTCATCTCTGCCAAAATCCTGGATGGGGTTACCGTAACTTCTACGCCTGGTATTCGGGATGACATGGAAAATGCAGGCGCAGTATGGAAAGATGAACCTGTCGTTGTTGACGGACATATCATCTCCGCTCGTCGGCCACCGGATCTTCCCCCTTACGGCAAAGCATTCTGTGATGCACTTGCTGCGAGAGCTTCAAATAAAAACTGCACGCCATGAATACAAAAATCGAAAACTCGAGATCAATAAAAAGAACCGCCATGCAATCCAATGCATGGCGGTTTTTGATATCTTTTGTAAAAAGTGGTACAAAAGTGAATATATTAATTTAAAGGGATTATACGTCTGTTAAAACTTCAGATCATTCAAGATGCATTGGAGCCGCTGTGATCGTCAGGACTGCCGCTTGCATCGTTGAATATTTGCAAACGCTCCTCGATATCGCTGCTCGTTCTCAAAGCAAAGCATTTACGGGCCTCCTCTTTAGCTTCCGCAGCAGTTGTATTCAAGACCCGATGCTTCACACGCAGCAGTGATTGAGGCGACATGCTTAGGTGACGAATTCCCAGTTCAAGCCATAATGGTATGGAACGCTCGTCCCCCGCCATCTCGCCACAGACACTGACGTCAATGCCTGCCGTATGTGCAGCGTCTACAGTCGTCCGCAGCATCCGCAGCACCGCCGGATGATACGGATGATACATATGGGCAATCTGTTCATTCATACGGTCTACAGCCAGTACATATTGGACCAGATCATTCGTCCCGATACTGAAAAAGTCAGCTTCTTCCGCAAGCAGGTCTGCAATCATCACAGCTGCAGGAACCTCAATCATGATGCCCACCTGAATATTGCGATCATAGGCCAAGCCGCGCTCATCGAGATCAGCCATCGCTTCCCGAAGGACCTCATTAGCCTGCTGAAGCTCTTCGACCGATGAAATCATCGGATACATAATTTTCACATTACCTGCCGCGCTTGCGCGCAGGATGGCAGTCAGCTGTGTTTTGAACAGATCTTTGCGGTCTAGACTGATTCGAATGGCACGATACCCCAGAAACGGATTGTCTTCCTCAGGCAATTCGAAATAATCAAGCTGTTTGTCGCCCCCAATATCAAGAGTACGAATGACAACGGACTGCCCTGCTGTTTTCTCTGCCACCAGCCGGTATACCTCATACTGCTCCTGTTCTCCGGGGAATGCAGCACGGTCCATATAGAGGAATTCGGTTCGGAACAAGCCTACTCCTTTGGCTCCGTGCTTCAACGCCAAATCCAGTTCCTTCACGGAACTGATGTTGGAAGCGAGCTGCAGCACTGCCCCATCTTTGGTCACTGCATCCACGGTGGCAAGGACCTGCAGCTGTTCTTTTTTCTTCAGCTCCTTACTGCGCAGCATAGTGTATCGTTCAATGGTTTTGCGGTCCGGCTCCGTAAATACCAGACCGTTATCGCCATCCACTACCAGCATGTCTCCCGTCTCTACCGGCATGCCAAGACTCGCTTCAAGTCCAGAAACGAGAGGAATGCCGAGTGCACGCGCCATAATAGCCGAGTGAGACGTCTTACCGCCAATCAGGGTTACAATCCCCAGAACATAGCTTGGATTGAGATGGGCCAGCTGCGATGGCGAAAGTTCTTTGGCAACGAGAATATAAGGCTGCGTATCTGAAGGCAGCGTAATCTCCGGGGCACCCAGCAGATGTTTAAGCAGGCGGTTGCCGACATCCTTGATGTCGATCGCCCGTTCCTTCATATATTCGTCCTCCAGCAGGTCAAACATGGTGACAAAATGGTCTATCGCTTCTTTTACCGCAACCTCTGCCGCTTTGTACTGACGTTCGATAATACCGCGAATTTCGTTCATGAAAACCGGATCTTCGAGGATGGCCAGATGAGCATCAAAGATGCTGGATTCCTCTGGACCCACAACTTCCTTGAACTCGTTTTTGATATATTCAATCTCATCCTTCGATGTCCGTATCCCCTCGTACAGCCGTTCGAATTCCTGGGCGAGATCCACCGAATCCATCTTCTGATCGGGCAGGTCCCATTCCCAGCTGGGCAGGACAAATGCTTTGCCGATGGCGATGCCTGCAGCTCCATTGATGCCTTGTATCTTCATTCTACCCCTCCAACGTTCCTGTCATAGAGCACCACGGACATGACGGATGCCTGACCTTTCTTCACTTGCTTGAATGGAGCAAAACTCCATGATTTCACACGATCCGGGTTCGTAATAACCATTGGAGTCGTGAGTGATGCCGCCTGTTCACGCAGTACAGCCAGATCAAATTTGATGAGCAGTTGTCCAGGTTCTACCGTGTCCCCTTCCTGCACAAATGCTTCAAAATGTCCCTTCAGCTGTGAAGTGTCGATCCCGATATGCAGCAGGACCTCCAGCCCCTCCCGTGTGGAAATACCCAGGGCGTGCATGGTTGGATACAGATGCATAATCGTTCCAAAGACAGGCGACACCAGTTCTCCCCGCTCCGGTACAAAAGCAACGCCGTCTCCAACCAGTTTGGCCGCAAAAATCTGATCCGGCACCTCTTCAATCGGCAACATCTTACCCTGCACGGGTGCGGCAAACAGCACTTGCTGCAGATCACGTTCAAGCAGTTTCGCAATTTCTTCCCGAATGAGCTCGGAATAAGTACCGAATACCACCTGTACGTTTCCGCCGCCAAGTTTGATCAACCCGGCTGATCCCAGGTTTTTCATTGCGCCTGTATCAATCAGCCGATCATCGTGAACCGTCAGGCGCAGGCGTGTAATACATGCCTCAACCTGCACAATGTTGCTTTTCCCGCCCAATGCTTCCAACACCAATGGAGCCTGGTACGGGATATTGCCAACCCAATCTTCCAGCATCGATCCTTCTTCCCGTCCCGGTGTTGGTATCTTGAACGTGCGAATCGCCCAGCGGAACAGGAAATAATAGACCAGCCCATATAGTATGCCAATCGGAATCAGCTTCCAAGCATTCTCAGACAGATGAAAATTGAGTATGTAATCTATGACGCCAGCCGAGTAGGAAAAGCCGTGCCTTATATCCAGCCAGTAACTGAGCCACATGGCCACCCCGGACATCACTGCATGTACAATAAACAGATATGGCGCCGCGAAGAGAAAAGCAAACTCAATCTGCTCGGACACGCCAGTTAAGAAGCAGACAAGCGCAGAGGTCAGGAACGTTTTCCTGATCTTTGGTTTCAGGTCTTCCCTGGCCTCCTGAATAATCGCAAAGGCAATGGCAGGGATAGCAAACATCATAATGGGGAACAGTCCAGCCATAAAAAATCCGGCAGTCGGATCGCCTGCAAAAAATCGCGGCAAATCACCCTGCACGATGCTGCCGCCAGGCGTTTCGTAGGTTCCCAACTGGAACCAGAAAACATTATTGAGCAGATGGTGAAGTCCGAAGGCAACCAGTACCCGGTATAACACGCCATAGATAAACAACCCGAAACCGCCTAGGCTGTATTCCCATGTCGCAATCGCGTTCAGTCCCAGCTGCAGCATGGGAGCTATCCATAACATAAAACAGGAAAAAAGGGCAGAACAGAGCCCGACAATTAACAAAACAAACCTTGAGCCCCCGAAAAACTGAAGGATTTCAGGCAGTTTAATGCTTTTAAACCGATTATGCGTTAAACCGGCTAATGCACCGAGTATAATTCCAATCAGTGAAGCAGGCTGCACCGTACCATCTCCGAAATTCCGGGTAACCTGATCATAGATGACAATACCAGCCAGTGCTGCAAGTCCTGCTTGCCCGGCCTGGTTGGAGAGTCCGAGCGCCACGCCGACTGCGAACAAATACGGCAAAAAATAAAAAATACCGTGTCCGGCCACGGTAGACACTTCACCAACGATATCCAATCCCCAAGCGTTCCAGGGCAGACTGCCCACACTGAGCAAAATAGCTGCAGCGGGAAGGACCATTGTAGGCAGCATAACTGCTCTTCCGAGCTGCTGCAAGGATCCGAGCCAATTCATGGCGACCTCTCCTTTCTATCCTAGATGGTAAGCTTTACACCGCGTTTTGTAAAGTAAAAAAGGGGAAGAAAATCCCCTTTCCACTTTGAATACAAGGTTACATTTTTATCGGATAGCCAGCAGTTTAGTTCCAGTTACATATATTGTTCCATCCCTTGAAATTAGCCACTGGTCGCCTAAATTATGATTAATATTTATTTTCCAATTGATTTTGGATGTGGCTAGTTTCATGGAAACCAGAACGTTTATATTTTTAGCATAGTTTTTGTAATGATAGATTAGATTGCCGTTACGATCAATAATGGGTTCACTGGTAAAATAGGTTTGATTCTCTTTGTTAAAACTGGTTACTTTCTTGCTCAGGGCATGATAAATATTTGTTCCAAATATGACGTCACCTTGCTTGCTGATTGAAGGGGCAAGTGAGTTACTTGTACTTTGGAAACCTCCCTTAACGGTTTTCTTCAGCTTACCCTGAGCATCAAAAATATGAAGGTCATCGTTTCCCACCACATAAATCTGATGATTATCATAAATCGGACTCTGAAGATTCTCCCCTGTATACCGGGTACCTGATATTTTTTTACCCTCTAGGTTGTATTGAATCAATTCACCTGATTTCACTCTGCCTTTCTCTCTGATACTGCTTAAGGAGGACAAGGTCAAAAAAATCCGATCCTTAACAAAGATTGGGTCAGAGACAACAAAAAAAGGACTTAAATTGATCTCTGTTCCAAGAAGACTGTTAAACTTCTCACTGCCGTCCATATTAACGCCGATCAATCTTTTCTCTTCTTTAATATCTTCTCCCTGACTTATAGGCTTATTGTTATGTATAACTTGTACATAAGAAGCCGTAAAAATAATAACTCCATCCTTACTAACATCCACGTTATAATTAGCTGTGTAATCCTTGTATCTTTTCTCCCAGATCTGTTCTCCGTTTAATGTGTAGTTCGATATACTCGTCGTTCCAAAATCCTCTGAACTCCTACCTCGTTCGGGAATATCATTACCAAGAATAACCAGAGAACTGTCATTGTACAAATACATGTCTGATATGCTATTAATATGTTCTAATCGTTTAGCCCACTTCACTTTGCCTTGTGGTGTGACGGCCGTCAATAACGGATGACCAAAATGATGTGAAATCACATAGAGCGTGCCTTTAGAATCCACAACCAAGTGTCGTACATAATTTTTAAAATCCAATCCCCATTTCACTTCTGGCTTCTTGGCAGGTGCAGCGAAAAGTGATTGACTTGTCCACACATCCGTTGCATGAATCGCTTCATTCGCTGCATAAACGGGGGCCTCTAGTCGTAAAGCTGCTGCACATACAACAACAAGCAGCAGCATGACTGCTTTTTTAAAACACCTTCTCATCTGTATTCCATCCTCCTTATATTTTCAACCTCATTTTACTACGCTGAACATGAAAAATCCCGTGATTTTGAAAAGTCACGGGATGCTCATTAATCCTAAGTTGAATATGCGATGCCATAAACAAATTCATGACGACAGCACGGCCTTTTAGCCGCGCCCAGCGCCGCGTAGAACGATGGAATCTTCTACTTTGATACAGCGATTGGTTACCGCCGTCATACCGTTCTCAGCGGCAATCTGAACAGCCTCATCGTTGTGAATGCCCAGCTGGAGCCATAGCACATTCGCCTTGATCGCTGCAGCTTCACGAGCAACTTCGGCACAGAACTCTTCACGCCGAAACACATTAACAATGTCAACCGGCTCCGGGATATCTGCGAGTGAGGCATACACCTTCTCGCCAAGAATCTCCCCCTGTGCCTGCGGATTAACAGGGATAATGCGGTAGCCCCTGCTCTGCATCGCCTCAGCAACCATATACGAGGTACGATCTGATTTGTCTGATAAGCCAACAACAGCAATGCTGCCTGCATTGCGCAAAATGTGTCCAATTTCTTCGCGAGTAGGGTTGTTAAATTCCATGTTCAAGCACCATCCTTTTCTGCTTAACGTGTTAATTTACTCTTTTACCCACTGAACCGAGGCGCCAAGCGCCTGCAAATGATCAAAATATTGCGGATATGACTTCGCTACATGGTGTGCATCCCGGATACGAAGCGGTTGTTTGGCACGCAGACCCACGACAGTAAGCGCCATAATGACACGATGGTCATAGTGAGCATTAATCTCAACGCCGCCCTCAACACCTTCCGGACGCCCGTGTACGATAATCTCGGCCTGACGTTCCTCGACGTTCGCTCCTGCCTTCCGCAGTTCATTCAAATAATCCGTTATCCGGTCACATTCCTTGTAGCGCAGGTTCTCTACATTATAAAACCGTGACGTGCCTTCCGCAAATACAGCCGCTGCTACCATGGCCAATACAGCGTCAGTAGCCGCATCTCCGTCGAATTCAACTGCCTTTAATCTGCCGTTTCCCCGGACGTGAACAACATCATTCTCATGAGTGAGCGGCACTTCCATCATACGAAGTACGTCAACGATGGCACGCTCCCCCTGTTTGCTCTGCTCCATCAATCGGAGAATTTTCACATCAGACTGTGTGACCGCTGCGGCAGCAAGTACAGCAGCCGAACCTGGGTAATCCCCTTGAACGGTGTACGTTGTGGGTTTGTAAGCTTGTCCGCCAGGTACACGGAATGACATGTAGTCGTCACTTGCGTGAATGACAATACCCGCTTGTTCAAGCACCTCAAGAGTCTGTCCGATGACTACTTTTGATTTCAGATCGTTGAGCACCTCGATTGTGCTGTCTTCAGCAAGCATAGGGGTCACAAACAGCAGTGCGCTCAAATATTGAGAGCTTACCGAGCCCGACACACGGATATGCCCGCCTTTGGCTTGGCCGCCCTTAATCGTGATCGGCAGGCGCCCCTGCTGATGCTCTACCTGTACGCCCATTTGGCCAAGTGCATCAATCAGATCGTCATGCGGTCGTTTACCGAGAGAATCGGGGTACGTATTCACGAACGTAACATCCGGGCAAAGCGCAGTAACGCCCATCAGGAATCGAAGTACGGCGCCAGCATTGCCAACGTTTAATTCGCGCACATCCCGAGGACGGCTGCCAAAACCTTGGATTACAATTTTGCTGTCATCCTCCTCCAGCACAGCGCCCAGATCACGAATGCATCTGCGCATCGCATCACTGTCCTCACTGTGAGCCGGAAAATGAATGGTACTGGTTCCCTCCGCCAGCGCAGCAGCAAGCAGGTAACGAGTCGTATAGTTTTTGGAAGACAAAGCTCCAATTTCTCCGCTCAGATTAGGGGTAGGGTTAACAATAACGTCCATGAATGATACTCTCCTTCGTTGATCGTATTAGTGAGGTTGTTAAGGCCAAATTGACATCCCCTGTATCGCTTGGGTATCATTATAGGCGTTAAGTCCATATAGAAAAGAGGACCTGAATATGACACAAATAGCTGAAATTCAAACATCCGAGCTTCGCCGCCGTTTACAGGCAGGGGAGAAGCTGCAGATGATAGACGTCCGCGAAGACGAAGAAGTCGCGCAGGGCATGATCGATGGTGCCAAACACATTCCGCTGGGACAGATTCCAGATCGTTTATCCGAGATTGACAAATCAGGCGAAATCATTCTGATTTGCCGCAGCGGTTACCGCAGTGAACGAGCTTGTGAATATCTGCAGCAGCTTGGATACGACGGCTGTACGAATATGGTCGGCGGTATGCTGCAGTGGCAGCAGGAAAACTGAAAACAGGGTTAATGTAAAAGGCGGCGATCCTTTCAAAGCGTTACACTTTACATGATCACCCTAACACCCTTACATTTCAAAGCGGGCCATCTGGCCCGTTTTTGATATGTTTTCACTTCCTGCCTTCATCTATTTAACTTCGCTAATCACAAGCTTAGACGCGGTAATGCGCTAAAATTAAATGAGTCACTTCAGCCGCAGACAGCGCGGTTGTATCCACTGTGTAATGTGCAAACCGATATGCATCTTTGCGTTCTTCCATAATTGTCCGAATCCGTTCCTCCGCATTGCCTGCAAGCAGGGGTCGGTTATCACAGCCGCTCACCCGTTCCACAATAACCTCGGGATCTGCCGTTAGCGCAACAACCCAGCCATTCGCTGCCATCGCTTCACAATTCTCCATGCGAAGCACAACGCCGCCTCCAGTTGCAATGACCTGTGAATCATTCTCCAGCATCGAACACAGCATCCGGCTCTCCGCATCACGGAAATATGTCTCGCCTTTACTGGAAAATAATTCCGGAATCGTACAACCTTCCTCCTGTTCAACCGCGGCATCTACGTCAATTAACGTGTATCCCAGTTCGCGTGACAGCATGTCAGCGACGGTTGACTTCCCAGTCCCCATCATGCCGATGAGAATAATATTTTTAGACTTGCTCAAGGGTGTACACTCCTTTAATTCAAGCATTTCATGAGCACTTTTGTCCTATCATAACACAGCCCTGCGAACGGGGGAAGGCCATGTCTGCAGCGAGCTTTCCATCGAAGCATCTATCCTGCATATGCGGGCTCATTGGGCGGTTGTTATCTCAAAATGAAAGAGGGACTTGAAGTGCCGCATCCTCCCGGCACTGCCAAGTCCCTCTGTTCATTCGTAGAAGTTTACTCCATCCAGTTGTGGTGGAAGCTTCCTTCTTTGTCCACACGTTTGAACGTGTGTGCACCGAAGTAGTCACGCTGCGCCTGCAGCAGGTTTGCTGGCAAACGCTCTGTGCGGTAGCTGTCGTAGTAGGACAATGCGCTGGAGAAGCCAGGCACCGGAATGCCTTGTTTTACCGCAGCGGCCACCACTTCACGCCATGCATCCTGATAGGATTCCACAATGTTTTGGAAGTATGGATCAAGCAGCAGGTTTTTCAGAGCTGCGTCTTTGTCGTAAGCTTCCTTGATGTTTTGCAGGAACTGCGAACGGATGATACAGCCACCGCGGAAGATCATGGCGATGTTACCGTATTTCAGATCCCAGCCGTATTCGTCAGATGCAGCACGCATCTGTGCGAAACCCTGCGCATAAGATACGATTTTACTTGCGAACAGCGCTTTGCGCACGCTCTCGATAAATGCTTTTTTGTCACCGGAGAATGTTTCTGCTTTAGGTCCGTTCAGGATTTTGCTTGCAGCGATCCGCTCGTCTTTCATCGCAGACAAGAAACGGGAGAATACGGATTCCGTAATCATGGACAAAGGTACGCCGAGATCCAGCGCGCTTTGGCTTGTCCATTTGCCTGTTCCTTTTTGTCCAGCTGCATCCAGAATGACATCCACCATCGGTTTGCCTGTTTCCGGATCGTATTTGGAGAAGATATCCGCTGTAATTTCGATCAGATAGCTGTCAAGTTCTCCCTGGTTCCACTCTGTGAAGATTTCATGCAGCTCCTCTACCGATACGTTCAGTACCGATTTCAGCAAATGATACGCTTCTCCGATTAACTGCATGTCACCGTATTCAATGCCGTTATGTACCATTTTCACGTAGTGTCCGGCACCGTCTGGTCCGATATATGTACAGCATGGGTCGTCACTGACTTTGGCCGAAATCGCCGTGAGAATCGGTTCTACCAGTTTATAAGCACTTTCTTGTCCGCCAGGCATAATGGAAGGGCCTTTCAGTGCGCCTTCTTCGCCGCCGGATACGCCTGTACCGATAAAGCGAATGCCTTTGTCCTCCAGCTCTTTGCTGCGGCGAACCGTATCAGGGAAGTATGCATTTCCGCCGTCGATGATGATGTCGCCTTCATCCAGGTGAGGCAGAAGCTGCTCGATCGTTGCATCTGTGGCTTTACCTGCCTGCACCATGATCAGAATCTTGCGCGGGGATTCCAGGGAGGCTACGAATTCTTCAATGGAGAATGTACCTGTCAGGTTTCTGCCTTCGGCTTCTTTCAGCAGGTCATGTGTTTTCTCAGGCGAACGGTTAAATACCGATACTGAAAATCCTCTGCTTTCAATATTAAAGGCCAAATTTTTACCCATGACTGCCAGGCCGATTACGCCGATTTGTTGTTTTGTCATCTGGTCCTCCATCCTTTGCTCCAATTAATTTTATTGAAAAAAAATCTCAACAATACACTCATTTTAACGGTTTTATGTATGAAAGTGAACCCCGCATACCCTTCCTGCAGCGAGAAAACGCCTCGTTCTGCAAATGTGTTCATCGTATTTTCATAAAATACGTTATTATTAGGAAGAGGAGCAAATCATGATCAGGAGGGGCTTGCAAATGACCTATGAACAGCTTTCAAACGAAAAACGGTTATCACTGGATATCCGAAGAACATTTCTTCTCGGAACCTATATGAATGAATGGGGCATGCCTGAGAGCAGAATGGTACTTTCCAAAGCAGATCGAAACATTCATGTGGAAATTTACTTTTTTCCTGAAGCGATGCAGTCCGGTATCTCTCGCTTTGTTACTGTAGGCTTGTCTCAAGCCATCCGGCCTTCAGGGGAATCAGTCGCTGCAGAGTGGATGCTTGCGCTGCAATCGGATCTAGGCGGTGTAACGGCAGATCGGGTCAACAGCTACCTTGCAGATTTGATCACACATCATATCGAAAATGTACCGAATTCCGTCACCCCCCGTGTGATGAAATCAAGTGCATTAGCACCTGTAGAATGGAATGCAGATGCCCTCTTAATCGATGAATTGAGGGGAGAAAACGAAGCTCTTGAACAGATATACACGGGCCATGAGACGGTTCCCCTGTTGTGGGTCATTCCAATCACTGCACATGAAGCCGATCTCATTCTGGAACAAGGGATTGAAGAATTCGATGCTTATGTGGAGGGTTCCGACGATTCCATTATCGATCCTCGGCGTCCTTAGACGAACGGAAGGCTAAACGCTCTGACGATTGCAATGTTCAAACCACCCTTTCTCTACATATCAAAGGGCTGCCCCTACCGTTTAAGACTTTTGGGAACAGCCCTTTTGAATGATAAGGGTCAAACACCTTCTGCCTCACCCTTCCAGCATCAACAGATGACCGGACAATCGCCGCAGTGCTTCACGGCAGGTATCGGCTTTCTCTACATTATTCAATTGTATGGCATGATGCAGGCGTTCCAGTTCATCGTCCACTTCCATGCGCAGCAGCATAAGCCGCTCTTCTCCTTCGCGCGAGAGGAACATTTCCTCCATCTCTTCCGCCGTTGGCGCTGGTTCCTTTTGAAATATGACCCGCTGCTTGAATCCCGACACTTCCACCAGACGAATGACTTCACCAAATAAAATATTCTCCACCGTCATCTGCTGATCCTTGAATCTTTTTACCACAGCATGCCCGCGTGTATCGCCAATCAGCTTCTCCAGCCACTCCGCGAGCTTGGCGTCCTTGATCAGGTAATCTCCTGTCATTTTGTAATTCCCGCTGCGCGTCTGTTGAAAACGGAGCTTTACCAGCTTGCGTCCGGTGCGGACTGACAGGATAAAGAAGGATTCGTCCTCGCTCCAATATAGTGAATACCCCTCACGAATTAGGTCTTTAATTAGATTTTGGATATGCCGACGGTTGAACCGCAGCTCCAGATTGCAATATTCAACTTCATAACTTTTGTTCACGGCACTCCCTCCATCTGTACCGGATTTGCTCCGGCCTCATGTTTCAAGCGCTTTTGTTACATCGGCTTACCCTATTTTATACTTCATTTTATGTAAGGGTACTTGGTTATTTGACTATTTTTCACGGAATGCGAATCCAAATTGCAGCTTTCCGCAGGTGCACAGGGGCAGGCCCCTGGATATTCATCGGATTGTGGGAATTTCTTTTTCTGCTGTTCGTTCCACCTTTCAAACGCTGCTGCTGTATAAAATGTCATTTTCTCAAATGACAAACGTGTCGAAATTATGATCATTACTGTATGGCAATATAAATAAAATATGATTTGCACTAAATGACAGTTCACAGACATCCATGCAAACCAAAAAGGGAGGTCCTTAAGTCCATGATCAGATGATCCGGTTTAAGACCCTCCCTTATTCGATGTGAAGCACGCTTACCCTGTGGGGGCGGTACGGAACGGCTTTCGTGCCAAGACAAAGTGCACCACGAAAAGTCCTGCCATCACAACAGCGCTGGCAGCAAACGGCGCAGGATGACTGATATGGTCCCATAAAAGTCCTGATACGATGGGGCCAACAACCATACCTGATCCCTGCAGCGTTAGAAAAAAGCCCCAGATTGCCCCGCGTTCCCCTTCAGGAATCAGTGTCGCAACAAACGCGTTCCAGGCTGGAAGTATCATGGCATAACTGATACCGACAAGCATGACGATGCCAAAAACAACCGGAACGGATGTTAATGCCGAGAAGGCAAACAGACTCGCAGCCGCCATCAAAAATCCGATGTTCAAAAACGGTTTCGTACCAAATCGGTCCACCATTTTACCTACAGGAAGCAGTGCAATGACAGTAATACCTCCCCCTGCAATGAGCAGCAGGCTGTACAGGTTCGGTGAGATACCTAGATCTGTTCGAGTGTACAGCGTAATAACAGGACTAAGCAGGCCGATCACGAATGACTGCATGAAGAGCGCCGGATACACAAGCGGATTCACATTAAGCGTGCTTCGCACCCGGTGTAAGGTTCGCTTCACGCTCTGCTGCAGGCGTATAAAGGGGGTGAGCAGATTCGGCTTGGCTGGATACTTCTGTTTCGCGGACGTTCGACCTTCTGCAGCATCTCCCGCTTCTCCTGTCTGGCCTCCCTGAACAACGACACGTCCTGGCAGTATCATGGCGACAAGAATGACCAAAACAGCACAGCCCATCAGGATAAGAAAGATCGTACGGTAATCATGACCGGTACGTTCCAGCAGCCAATTCATACCGACAGGACCAAGCCCTGTTCCTCCCAAAGCCGCCATCTCCAGGGCACCCATCGCTGTACCATTTTTATTTTGCGGGCCTGACATTGCTGTGACTCCCGTCATCGCACAGGGCCACAGCGGTGATGTACCAATGCCAAGAATCAGACATGCCATGGACAGCCCGAGGGCACTTTTGAGAAAAAGAATCATAATAACGGCAATTAACGTACAGATCAGAGCCGTTACCATCGTAGCGCGAAAGCCGATGCGTTCTGCCGCCCAGCCTGAAGGTGCTCTGAACAGATTATCTCCCAGATACTGCAGGGCAAAAGCCACACCGATGACGCCTGCGGACAGCCCCAGAATATTATCCATATATACGGGGAGAACAGCGACCAGCAGCGCCCCTTTGATAA
This sequence comes from Paenibacillus sp. AN1007, assembly GCF_040702995.1. NCBI lineage: Bacteria > Bacillati > Bacillota > Bacilli > Caryophanales > Paenibacillaceae > Paenibacillus > Paenibacillus sp. AN1007. The sequence continues at coordinate 1,464,927 of NZ_CP159992.1, read as the reverse complement.
TCTCCACCAGAAAAAGTGTCAGCCACATCGCAATAAAAAAAGGCGATCTCAGGATTTTGGCTGGTTTGATGTCGGTTTGCATTCTTTTTCCCCTTTCAAGGTTCATTTGCTCGTCCTCTACACTTAGTGTAACCGGGGGGATGACGACCAAATCTCACCAATTCAAAAAAATGTCGTTTCTACTGCTTGCATTCGGTTCTTATTTTGCTATACTCATCTTTGTTTACCATTTTACTTAGGAAGGGTTGTGACAGCACTGATGAATCACCACCGTACGCCGCTGTTTACCGCTTTGAAAAATCATGCGGCACTCAATCCGGTACAGTTTCATATTCCGGGACATAAAAAAGGATTGGGAGCGGATACCGAATTCCGTGAATTTATTGGCGATAACGCCTTCTCCATAGATTTGATCAATATCGCACCACTCGATGACCTGCATCAACCCACAGGTGTCATTCAGGAAGCACAGATGCTGGCCGCGGATGCCTTTGGAGCCGATTATACCTACTTCAGTGTACAGGGTACAAGCAGTGCGATCATGACGATGATTCTATCGGTATGCAGTCCTGGGGACAAAATCATTGTGCCGCGCAACGTGCATAAGTCCGTTTTGTCTGCTATCATTTTCTCAGGAGCCAAGCCCGTATTCGTCTCTCCTGCACAAGATGCCAATCTCGGCATAGATCATGGTGTAACCATTCAGTCCATTCGCCGTGCGCTTGAACGCCACCCGGATGCAAAAGCTCTGCTTGTCATTAATCCAACCTATTATGGTGTATGTACAGACCTTAAAGCCATCGTAGACTTGGCTCACAGCTACCAGGTGCCTGTACTGGTGGACGAGGCACACGGTGTGCTTATCCATTTCCATGAGGATCTGCCGCTGTCAGCTATGGCTGCTGGAGCCGATATGGCGGCTACGAGTGTGCATAAACTTGGCGGTTCAATGACTCAGAGCTCCGTTCTGAATCTGAACACCAAAAACGGCTTTGTCAATCCACAACGTGTACAGACCATTTTGAGTCTGCTTACATCAACATCTACCTCATACGTACTGCTTGCATCGCTGGATACGTCGAGACGCAATCTCGCCCTCCATGGTCACGAAATTGCACAAAAGGCCATTGAGCTTGCGGAGTTTGCACGCCGTACGATTAATGACATCGATGGATTGTACTGCTTCGGTAAAGAACTGTTGGGTACAGAAGCAACCTTTAATTACGACCCGACCAAAGTTACAGTTCATGTGCGTCATCTCGGAATCACAGGTTATGAGACCGAAAACTGGCTGCGTGAGCATTATAAGATCGAAGTTGAACTTAGCGACATGTACAATATTCTGTGCCTCATCACGCCAGGTGATACTGATGACAGCGTGAATATCTTGCTGAATGCACTGCAGGATCTTTCCCGTACGTATTATCAGGTCAATCCGGCACATGAACTGGTTGTTAAGGTTCCAGATATTCCTCAGCTTATGCTGACACCACGTGATGCCTTTTATGGAGATACCGAGGTCATTCCGTTTAAGGAATCCGCTGGACGTATTATATCGGAATTCATCTATGTGTACCCGCCAGGTATTCCGATCCTGCTTCCGGGCGAAGTTATTACACAGGAAAACATCGACTATATTATTGACCATGTTGAGGTTGGATTGCCGGTTAAAGGGCCGGAGGACCGCAGCGTAACTAACGTTAAAGTTATTGTGGAAGCTGACGCCATTTTCTAGAAAAACGAAAAACAAATGATTCGCAAAAGGACCGGGCTGGATGAAGCTCCTGGTCCTTTTGTTTGATTGCATTGTAATCCTGTTATACGGGATGAATAAAATACAAAAGACCCCCTGAAATCAAGGAGCCTTCATGTTATACTGCAAAAGATCGACTATTCTTGAGAAGCAACCAGTTCGTTGTAAGCCGCTTCAACACGGTTCCACTCTGATTCGTCTTCAATATTGTAGAGCACCATTTCCTCGTCTTCTTCTTCCATACGCAGGATGATGCCGTCAGCTTCAGGATTGTTGCGTTCCAGCAGGAGTGCATAAACATGATCCTGCACGTCAAACGTCTCTACCAAAACCATTTCCACGTCTTGACCGTTCTCGTCGGTCAGCGTGAGAAGGATCTCTTCATGCTCATGATCGTGATCATGGTCGTGACCGCATCCGCAGTTATCTCCATGCTCGTGTTTGTGATCGCTCATTGTAATACCTCGCTTCATCAATAGAAAATGTGTAACCCTGCATATCGTAACATGTTCGCAGAGCCAGGTCAATTTAACGCACAGCGTTACTGCGCCATTAATTGTTCAGGGCTGTAATGATTTTTTCGGCCACCAGAACATAGCTGCTGTTTGCATTTTCTTTAATATGAAAACCGATCTGGTACTTGCCTGCACGACTAAAATCATATGTGAAATCATACGTGCGGAACCAGAAGTTATCCTTCTGTGTCGTCAGATCCTGAGCCTGAATATCTTTCACCTGACCGCTCGGGTCCGTGATCGTGACTTTCACGGCGGCCACATCTGCAGTCAGGCTGTCTACTTGTGAGAACACATTGAATTTCAATTTGCCCACATTAACATTCCCAAACACAGTGTCTCCTTTAAAGAGAAAAATATGTACATTAGGCTTAATTACCGTTACCCGCTTGCTGCTGTTATCCCACCGAGCAAGCCCTCCTGCCTCCCGAACAGGTACATATGTCGTTCCATTAATCAAATAACCTCCGTCAGATGCTTCCTTGCCGTTAATGAGCACGCGAATCTTCTCGTTCACAGCGTCCGCAAATAACAAAGACCCGCCCAGCAAGGAGAATACCATGACACACAGCAGTACTCTTTTCCATTTCATTCCGTCAATATTCCCTCCCCTGCTGTTTGCTTGTTTGTACATTTATACTGCGAACGCGGCTACAAAGTTGCGCTGTTTTTCATCATTTTTCATTTTTTATCCAAAATATTTACCACGCTTTGGGAAACGTAAAAAAAGGCTATCCCGCTGTCAGGATACCCTAGTATGCCACTTATTATATATACGCTATTAGACGAAGTCTCAAGAGGATACATGACGGGTTAGAATACAGGGAACCCCTTTGCCGACTGCCCCGCCTTCTCTCATTCGTGAGGCATATTCCGTGCCTCGTGAGCAGGGAGTCTTACAGCGTTCACATACATCGGATGTAACCAGCTTCATGGATACACGCAACTTATCACTTTTTAACGCGGGAGCCTTCTTTCCCTTTGCCTTTGCCATCCCGGATTCCCCATTTCCCTTAATGCTTACTGAATACTGCATCATATGGGGGAACGCCCAATTGTGTGCCTATTTTGGATACGCTGAACTAATCATATTTGCATGTTCAATTCTAAAAAACGTATTTAAATAATAAAAAGATTAACAGCAGCATACCTCCGAGAATTAGCCAGTTGCTAATCTCCCACCAAATGCTTTTCCCTACGCCAGAGATCAGCTGCTGTGAACGTTCTTCATGACGCTGCTGATGTGTATATGATTCCGATCCATCCGTCGGCCTGTCAAATTCTCTAAAATCCATGCTGCACCTCTCTTTCAGCGACTGCGATAATGGGTTAGCTTCGTTAATTGTGAACTTTCTTATATCCATATACGCAGACCCATTTGCTAAAGTTTCAACATTTTTACATTTATTAAATTTTCACCGTACATTCAATATATTTCGGAGCCGAATTATATTTTTCCCAACTTCATTCATAAAGGAAAAACCTCCGATTACTCGGAGGTTTAGTCTAATCATATTCCATTATTGAGAATAGTAAGCTCGAGTCCTGATTTACTTACGCACGTTCTACTTTAACGTTAACATTTCCTTTGATCGCTTTGGAGTAAGGGCAGTAATCATGAGCAAGCTTCACAAATTTCTCTGCAGTTTCCTCATCCAGACCCAAAATTTTCACTTCAAGCTCAACATCCAGCTTCACACCACCATCTGCCGGGTCTGCTACCAGTGCTACAGTTGCAGATACCGTACTGCGTTCAATGGTTACGTTATGTTTCTTCAATTGGAACTCCAATGCAGAGTTAAAACATGCGCTGTATCCTGCCGCAAACAGCTGCTCCGGGTTCGTAGCCGTAGTTACTTGTCCACCAAGCTCAGGCGGTGCAGCAACATCCATCATAAATACATTATCCGGCGATTGTACGATCCCTTGACGTCCACCTGTATTAATGACTGTTGTTTCATATAAAGTTTTCATATTCAATCTCTCCTCTTTCGATTTCATATTTGTTATATTGGCTAAACATCATTTCATTTAACTTGTTCACAAATTGATTGTACACAATTTAATTTGGGTTGTAAATAGTTTTTTTATAATATAAAAAAGAGACGCCTTTGAAACGCGTCTCTTGGTATCATCTAATGAACAAGCTTTCACATTACATAGCAGAGATCGCAGAACCTATTGGGTTGTATCCGATTGCTCCGCTTTTTTAGTTTCTTGGTTGCCTGAATTGGGCTCGAAGCCCTGCCATGGGCCACCGCCATTCATCCCTTTTCCTTTATTAAGATCATCTCCCAGCTTTGTTAGGTCGACAGAAGAAGCATCGATAAGGGTATTCGGACTCGATTTTTGTTCCTCCGCAGCAGCAGGAATCGTTCCGTCAAGTTGTCCCTGTATACTTTCCGCACGCAGCGTGCCTAATTTGGTCAATTCGGCCACAGCCGCTTTATACTTATCGTACGTAACAAATGCCGTAGGATCATTTTTAACATAATCGGTAATCAGATGGTTCAGCGTCTGTACCTTTTGCTCAAATTGCCCGTCTGCGAAATAACCGTCTATAATTTCCTGCAAATATTTATGGTACTTCGCTTTGTACTCAGGTACCTCCAGCAGTTTACTTAATATAGGACGTTCTTCCATCGTCACACCGGACAGTGGTGTATCTATAGCAAGATTAACTACATCGGATGCTGAACCTGCCATGAATCCACCAAAAGCCATATTATAGTCCCATGGCAGCATACTGAGCTGTCCATTATTCTCATACAAATAATAGTTATGACCCATATTGGAAGTATAGCTATCCATATTCACAACCACGATATGCGCTGCAAAATATTTCAGCACAGCATCCACATCCACAACTTTCTCAAGATTAGAGCCTGCATTCAAGTTTTTAAGTGCCTCAATGACACGTTGTTCATCTTCTTCCGTTGTTTTGGTCTTTGCATTATCAAAAATGCCAGAATAACTGGAAACTTTATCATCCGTATAAACTAAGGATACGCCGTTCGTGTCACCCTTCATTCTGCCGCCTCCACCCGGTCCGCGATTACCTTCTCCACGACCTCTTGCGGGCTGTGAATCGGTAGTGTCCTTGCCAATTGCTGCACCTGCATCACTTGGTGGTTCCATGCCTTCAAGGGGCAGAAAATCTCCCATCCCTGCAGCGTCACCTTCTGCTGGCGGGTTACCCATTGGATTCCCCATTCCGCCCGCTCCCATATTGCCATCGTTATTGGGTTTATAGATTTCGCCTTCACCATTCTTCGCACGGTCCAGATACCCGCTATCTATATCTTCAACAGCAAGGTATAAGCCCCATGTCTTTCCGTTTACGTTGATATTGGCAAAAGCAAACAGCGGTGCGTCAACGCCAATATAACTCATGATGTCGTAGCTAAGATATTCTTTCATGTAACTGGCATCCGAGATCATATTATTTACAACCATTTTGTCGAGTCCATTCCAGGTCTGACCTTTGACGTATTCGTCAAACTTGATTTTGAAACTATACCGATCCGTTGTATCGTCTCCTGCCACTTGTCTCAAACTCGAGTTTCCTTTGGCTCGAATGCCTACATTTTGAATCGTTGTTCCGTTAATCGTTACATTGGCTTTGATATAATTCTCCTCTGCCGCTGTGTCCAGCATTTTTTGCCAGGCATCCTCATCCACATCAATGGAAAAAGACATCACTTCCGTTTTATCAAAGTTCTGTGCATAAGACGTAGTTTGGGCATTACTTTCACTCGTTTGTTTTTCTGTATTTACAGCCGTTTGTTGTGTTATCGTCGTTGTCTCCGCTTCGCTGCTGCAAGCTGATAACAGTATCGAGACAATCACCGTTCCTGCCATGACGTTTCTCCATTTGTTGTTCATCATCCGTTTTCCCACCTTACATCTCTTTTTTAATTCTGCTACGGAGAAGTTTAAGGGAGAAACCTTAAATGGAACTGAACAGGCAAAAAGAGCCGCCTCTTATAGCGGCTCTCCATAAACATATCTTTTTTTATGCTTCTAATTTATTGTAAAATGCATCATTCGACTTTTTTGCTAGTTTTCAACTTACCGTTACGATCCAGCTCGTAATATTGGTAAAGATTTTGGGAAATTGTAAGGGATTCCTGATTTTTTTCCATAAAAGATGCTGCAGCCTTATCCCCGAGGTGGTCGTCATTCCAATAATAATGAATCAGGAGCCGATTCTGATTATATGGATGTTTAATGACATAGGCTCCCGAATGGCCAGATGCGTTCATGGCGTTTTTCCAGTCCAAACCAATTTTACCTGCCCGGTCATTCATGCTTTGTTTCAGAGCCTGCACAATGCCATTAGACTTCGCATTACCAATAAGAATCAGGTTGCTGTCGCCAATCTCACGTTTTAGCTTCTGCTTCAACTGCTTGCGGTCACGAACGATATCATATTTTATGCCAAATACATCAAAAATCTGAGTTAATTGGCTGGTTGCTTGTTCCTGCTGTTTTGCAGCTGCTTTGCTCACCTGATCACCAAGTACAATGGTTAACGGTTCCCCTCGGAAAGACTTGTCCATTAGACGAACCATCACTTCATAAGGCATGTTTGGAATATTATTCATAAGAGACTCGTATTGCGGCTGATATGCGTCGTGCATATAGGCTGCCATCTCATCTTTGGACATTTGATATTCCTGCTTGAGTTCAAATCCAGGTTGAATCAACGCTTTTTCCATTTCCCGACGCTGTTCTTTACCCAGCACATCCCCTATGGTATCAAGCAATCCATTAATCGAAGCGTTTTGGTAGATAAAACGGTTAAAGTACTCTTTCATAAACGCATCAAACTGCTGTTCACCAACGGAGCGGTATAATTGGTAGATCGCCTGACGTCCCTTTTGGTAGAAAATATAATCAGCCATTTCTCCTGCCTGCTCATTTGTTGAAGCAATGGGTATATCAATAGGTGACGGATCGAGCTGAATCGATCTGAAACCTCCCAGCTTATTGCCCTGCTTTTCTAAAAAATACACCGTGGAGAAATCGGCAAAACCTTCATCCAGAAAGGATTCCGTTTCTGAATTGTTCCCAATTAAAGCATGGAACCACTGATGTGCAATTTCATGCACAAACGTCGTATCATCTTCAGGCAGTACTTCTGCAGGACGCTGCGGCATCTGTATTAATCTTGAATATTCAACGCCAAAACCATCCACATACGTTTCGATAATCCGAAAATCGGGATAAGGATATTTACCATATTTCTCACTATAAAACGCGATGACTTTAAATGCATAATCGACGTACTTGTCCACTGCAGCTTTCTTGACAGGGTCATCGCCGGAATAAAAATATTCTACAGTTAACCCATCTCGCGTCTCACGTGCTGACTTTAAATTCGGACCAGCAAAAAAAGCAAATTCTCTGGTGTTCGCGGCGCGCGCTGTGACCACTTTCCGTCCGCGTTCGGCACTGTCTTTGGAAGTGATCTCTCCCGGCATGACGACCTTATATGAATCGGGCACATTCAGCTCAACATCGAAATCAGACGAGGTATAGTAATCACTCTCAAAGGAAGTGCTGTACGTTGTCTTGTTCCACTGATGGCTGTTTTCGTCATATACAGACATGACCGGAAACCAGTGTGCCGCATTAATCTGATCCTTATAGTAAGAGAGCCGCTGCATCCCATACGGAATATCGAGCAGAAAGTCCACCTGCAGGGTGATCGATTCACCCGGCTGCAGAGGCGTTTTTAACTGCACGCTTAATGCCTGATTTCGGTTGCTAAAAAGAAGCTTATCCGCTGGTTTTTGATTTTCCTGCTGCTTCACTTCCAAAATATCTATCCCGCCCAGAAAGTCTGATGCTTTTTTATCCGGATTTTCTTTGGCTATATGCTCATTCTGACCGATATACATTTGTGTCTGGGTCGCTTTAGATCGATTGGCATCCGCATAGGTATGCATCACTAACTCCTTAAGCGTATCTTTGCTTGTATTCCGATAAGTCACGGTCTGGCTTGCCTGTATATTCATCTCTTTCTCATCCAGACGCGCCTGAATCAGATACTGGATCGGTGATTGATATTGAGATACAGCCTGCTGCGTGCCGTAATTTGCTTGTACCTGCTCCGCACCAGCGGCCGCCATGGACCCTTGTGACGCCTCCGCATGCGCAGCATAGATTAGTGGGGATGCCGCAAGTGTCATCACCAGTGTGCTCAGCATCGCTTTTTGAATAAAGTTCGTGGATTTGATTTTTGAAAGGTGCATGTTGTCTCTCTCCTTCTGCTGTATGTTCTTCACATATAACAATAGAGGCTTAACCTTACGTTGAAGTGTAGGTGAAGTTTAAATTTTGTTAAAAAAAGAAAAGAAGCCCTGCTGCGCAGGACTTCTCGTATTGATCTGCAGTGGGCACGAACCACACTACTCTGTTAACTCTCAGCATATTTACTTTCACTAGATAAAAGTCCTAAGAACTCTTTAAGCCTAGCTTTGATCTCTACTGAGATTTTCTCTTTACTAACGTAAACAACATCAATCAATGTACTTAACATCATTTTCTTTTTTTCCATTGAGGCTTCATCAAAAACATCATGCCAAACCGGAATATACTCTTTTAATGTTTCCATTTCAGACAGTTCAATCTTTTTAGAAGAAAGTATTCCTTCAGTTTCATTCATTTCATTGGTATTTTGCATAATCTCCAATTCTGTCTTCTCAATGAGATCATTAAGAATCTTTGGTTTGAAGGCACTTTTGCCCATAATTGATTTAGTGACTTCGGCGTTTAGAACCGATAGCTCATTATAATTTTCTTCAAGTATAGACTGCAGGTTCTTAATTTTTGTCTCTTCCTCATTTGATATTTTCTCTTTGATTAGATCTATTTTTGAACTGAAATCTATAGTTTCGAGTTGATTCAAGTAACTATTTACTTGCTTCATTACTTGCTGCTCAACTTTCTTAGACGAGAAAGTAGCTTGACCAATACAATCGGTTTTCCCTTGTAATTTTCCGGTACATCGATAACTTTTATTTTGATTGTATCTAAGTATTTCTCCATTTGCAGCCTTATATTTATTAACAAATGTTGTTGAAGTTAGCCTTGAATTACAACACCCGCATCTCGCTATCCCAGTTAGAAGTAAACTGCCTTTTGTGCTTATGGGAACAGAATTATCGTTCATTTTCTTATTTTTAGGATTCTTTTTTTCTCTAATATCTTGAGCTGAATTCCAATCCTTTTCGGATATTATAATTAATTCAGGAATGGGCTTAGAAAATGTATCGTCTCCCAATCCTTTCCTGTATCTCATAATTCCTTTATATATAGGATTTTTAAGTATGACATTCACAGTAGCCGCCCCCCCACTGTTTAGCCTTTCTTGTGGGTATGTTCTCTTCGTTCAACAATTTAGCTATCCTTAATTGTCCGTATCCTTCTTCTAGTACCAGTCGGAACATTCTCTGTACCACCAAAGACTCTTCTTCGTGTTTTACTAATTTAAGCAGCACCTTACCCTTTTTATTAAAATTACCGGAATCAACACCTCTATACCCATATGGTATACCACCACCTCGAAATATACCCTCTTCCACCATTTGCTTATGTTTTTCGTTCACCCGATCCGAAGTTTTTCTGCTTTCTCCGCTCGACTGCCAGAATCTAAGAAAGTTGATCATCCTGTCTGTATGTACTTCAATTTTTTGCTGTCCTTCTATTACAGACCACATCTCGATTCCTTTGTTTACAAACCACTCAACTAAGAAGGGAGTCTCATCATCTTTTCTGCCTAATCTATCAAACATAAATACTAGCAATACATCGAACAATCCATTTTCTGCGTCCTCTTTAGTCCTTTGAATTACATCTCGGTTCAAAGCAGATACTTTGAACCCTGAGACACCTCTTTCAGTATATTCTTTTACCAACTTCCACCCCTGCTGCTTTTCAATCATTGCTCTACAAGATCGCCGCTGCATGGGTATGTCATTTCCGTCCAATTGTCCTTTTGTAGATACTCGATATAGAGCTGCAACTCGTTTAATTTGTACCAATTATTTCACCACCATATCTTTTTTCTGTTATATAAATCTGAACTCCCTACTACTACTTTCACAATTAGTTAATATCTAGATTATAGCATTAAATCAATAAGATATAATAAAGACTACCCACATATTTTTGCAGGCAGCCCTCCGGTTCAAACCATGTTTAGTTGTCATCTTCTTCAATTAATCGGACATAACAAAAAACAGCCGTGAAGGGCTGTCTAAGCTAAGTAATATTGTTATATATAGGACGAGTGGGGATCGAACCCACGACCCTTACCCTGTCAAGATAATGCTCTCCCGCTGAGCTATCGCCCTTCATTAATTACATTATAATACAGTTAAGATTAATGATTCAATATGTCACCCCATCTATACATCAAACTTCAATGAAGTAACAGTATCATACCAAGTAAACGCGTTCATTGTCAATCATTAATTTGGTTATAAATTGGCTGGATTGGAGCAGAATAATGGAAACATTACCATTTTGGGAAACGAGGTGAATTCCTGTGAAATACGCCGTTCGATATCATCTATACCAGCGCGAGCAGTGTCAGAGTAAACATTCTCTCTTCCGCACAATGAATTGGCTGGTCACATGCGCTCTTGTTCTCCTTACGATGACAGGCTGCACATTACAGCGGGATGAACATACGGTGCAGTTCCAGCAGCTGCAGCAGCCGAATGAACAGAGCGAATCGCTGCCCGTGTGGATGGATGTATATTCCAAATCAGTTGTCCATGATGTTTATTCCCCACAGGGGAATACCGAGATCTTACCGTGAAAGCTGGATGCAGCAGGAGAATAAGGCGCTGTCCGCAGCATCATTCATCTTCATCCCATTTGCGAGAATAAGCTTTTTTGGTCACAACATACAACAAAGCGATCATGCCCGCCGACATCAGAAGTGTAATCGTCATAATACCTGCCATTCCCATCACTCTCTCCTCCTCCAAAGTCCCAGTATGTACCAAACTTAACTATACAGGAAAAGCATTTTTTTGTATAATGCAGTCTGAACTTGCCGCGCATGGAGCAGAAAGAAGGAATTGAATTTGGCAGCTGAAATCAGTTATGTTACGACAGAAGAAGAATTGAAGCAGGCACTTGAAATTCGTCGTCAGGTATTTGTAATGGAGCAGCAGGTACCTGCTGAACTTGAGATTGATCAATATGACGTGATCAGCCCCGATGTACATCATGTGCTGCTTCATACGGATGGCCAGGCTGCTGCCACAGGGCGTCTGATCTATTACAGCAAAGACACGGCCAAAATGCAGCGGATCGCTGTACTCGAATCCTACCGGTCATTTGGTTATGGACGTGTGCTTCTATTAGCAATGGAGGAGCTTGCTCGCGAGCTGGGGCTAACCTATTCACTACTGGATGCCCAGTGTCAGGCTCAGAAATTTTATGATAAACTCGGCTATGAAGTGATTTCGGAAGAACCTTTTTATGATGCGGGTATTCTGCACGTTCGTATGCGAAAAACACTCTAATCATTCTCGGAGTCCAGTTCAATAGCGGTTCAATTAATCTTCGGAAAACACTGCATGGGATGAATACTTCTCTCTATTTCGGACAGGCTAACAGGGTAACCCATTCCCATTTGGTCATAGAAGGAGAGTGTGACATGATGGATCAAACAACACGTGAAACGTTCACAGCAGTGCAGAAAAATGGTGACGGTGATTTGACCGCCTTCCAGACATCCAACGGACGTGTACTGGATTATCAGCAGGCCCTGAACGAAGTGAAAGCCGGAGCGATTGCGGGTGTGAATGTATTCAAAGGTAAGGATGGAGAAATGTATATTCGCGGCGATGCCGACGGGGACCCCACCAACAATCTGGACCAGCTTCCGACTTTCTAAAAGAATGACTGAACATACAGCGCCAATCCAACCGGGTTGGCGTTTTTTGCTCTGTTTTATGTCTGACTGTGCTGTGCTTAACCTTGGCTCTCGGATGACTGATTAATAATCGGTAAAATATTTCACCGCACTCCCTGCAGGCTGCGGTTTTCGAACCATTTGCGCTTCCTGCTCCCAAGCCTGCAGAATCTGTATGCTTTCCATCGCAGACGGGTTATCCCAAGCTATGTGACCTTTCCGTTCAAGTTCGAGCAGGGATTCCCGAATCTGGACGCGACTGCGGCCCGTTTTGTTCTCCAACTCATCCATTCGCGGGATTCGCCGCCGCTGCCCTGCATAGTTCACGATGATGCGTAAAATTTTGCGTTCAAAGTCGTTCAGCATACTTGATTACTCCCTTCCGATTCCCTTCGGTGACAGGACGCCATGCCAGAATATTTTGCTCCAGAAACGTCCGTGGTGCCCCTTCTTTGCCATCGGATGCCCGAATCGTTCCGCCGCGCACACTATTAACTCGAATCTGCCGCTGCGTAATCTGTCCTGCACGATCCATATATACAAGCTCCACCATCTGGCCAACATATTTTCCAAGCATGATCATCCCTCCAGTAAGAACGTTTGTTTGTATTCATTATTATATGCGAACGTAAGTTCTTTATTCAATAACAAAAAAAAGGAATTTTTCAAAATAAAAAACCAGACTTGGTCCTAAAGGAACAGGAGTCTGGTTCTGCTTTAATTTGGAGAGTTTAGTTTGGGGTACAGCCTGATCTGATCAGTGACGATCTGATTCAGCAAATTGCACTTTTTTTAACTGCTGCGTATTCGGATTAAAATCAACATTAACATATACGGCAAACTGCTTGCCATCTTTGGCACGAACCCACAGCTTGAACTGCTCTCTCGACTGATTGGCGCTTAGCGAGGAGCGGCCAATATGTTTGTAGTCTAGAATGTCGACATTGTACTTGGTTTGGGTTTCTTTCACCGCTATGATCCCCCACTTCGCATAATCCGGTATGCTGCTGGATGTGGAGGCTGCTGCTGCAGCTGTAATGCCTGACAACCCAAGCATCAGCGTTAGTATCGTAACCATAAGCGCTCTCATGCATCTCACCCCTTGGGACCAATGTGTTGCTGATATCGTGCCCCTTTGGTCTGCATTTTACACCCACATTCGAAAAATCCAGACAGCGGGCCACAGCGAAAAGGGGACAGCAAGCATCAGCTTATCCAGTGCTCCAACCTCGGAAGTATGACTAAAGCTCATTCCCCAATCCCCGGAAAGAAAATGCTGCTGTGCCTGTGATTCTTCAGTAGGCTCCAAACCATACTTTTCCATAAGTATTCCCCTTGTCTGTTCATCCACCTGGACATCATTCCCTACACCGCTTGCCAGCACATGTGCACTGTTTGTGTAAGTTAACAATATCATTAAAAAAATCAATAAACATGCTGTAAGTAACCATCTAAATCTCATATGTATTTCTCCCTTTCTGCTTCGAATCCATGACCAAGATCAGTACGACACTTTGCACAACTTGTCTGATTGTACATAATCATTGTGAAAATGGGAATACCAAACGGTGAATTATTCACCACATTCAGCAAGCATTCTTGACGAATTAGCACATAACCCTTTAGACCCATTTCTTAGTTTATCTGTTTAGGAAAACCATATATCGTGTAATGGGCTTTGACTGACCAAGCTGTAGGCACACTACCTGAACTCATTTGCACCCCATATTCGAGGAGGTTATATTTGTATGTTCAAACGTCTGGATGAAATTCTGATTGAGATCCCCAACGTCGAAAAGCCTGATCCCAATGCAGCGGCAGCCATACAGGAACTGCTTGGTGGTAAATTTGGAGAAATGTCCACCCTGAACAACTACCTCTATCAATCCTTTAATTTTCGTTCCAAAGAAAAGCTCAAGCCTTTCTACGACCTCGTCATGAGTATTACGGCTGAAGAATTAGGACATGTTGAACTGGTGTCACATGGTATAAACCACTGTCTCAGAGGATCAACCCAATATAAAGAACCCGATCAGACGCCGCTGGGTTCCGTGAAGGATGCAAGGCTGTCGTATCATTTCCTGGCAGGTGCCCAAGGCGCGATGCCTTTTGACTCTATGGGTAATCCATGGACAGGTGCCAATGTCTTCAACAGCGGCAATCTGGTGGAGGATCTGCTGCATAATTTCTTCCTCGAATGCGGCGCCCGTACGCACAAGATGAAAGTGTACGAAATGACGGACCATCCCGCAGCGCGCGAAGTTGTCGGTTTCCTGCTCGTACGCGGCGGCGTGCACGTCGTGGCGTATGCCAAAGCAATCGAGATTGCGACAGGTGTCAATGTGACCAAGTTGATTCCGATTCCGTCACTGGACAACAAAGCCTTCAACGAGGCTCATAAATATGAAGAAAAAGGCGTTCACACCAAACTGTACACTTACAGCGACAACGACTTCAATGCCATTGACCAGATCTGGAAGGGCACACACCCCGAAGATGGACAACCTCTGGAAGTGATTCAGGGCATCCCTCAAGGCTTCCCGATTCCAGAAGCTCCGGCGGTGGAGGAAGAATTCGCACCAGGCATCTCACACGAGGATTTCAAGGAGATTGCGCGCCGTCTGAAAATGGCAGGTAATATTGCGGATTAAGGAATTAATGTTTAGTATTTGTTTGAAAGGTTTCCTCCTGTTAAAATGCAGTTTGTCTTAAGTAGAAGTAAAGCCCTCACTCCCAGCTGCTTCAATGCAGCGAAGATCTGAGGGCTTTGTTATGAGATTGGTCGACTCATGGCTCCAATAAGCATGTTAGAGCATACACACTACTTTATCTTGTTGAGCAAAAGTATGATGGCTTCATCCATCTCCTCAAGCACCTCGCTATACGTAGGCTGGTCAATTATTCTTTCTAAGTCAGGCTTTAGCATATATAAACATTCTAAAGGTAATCGGGAGATAAGGCCTGTCAGCATGAAATACTCCCACTGCGGATCTCTCGTTTGGAATACATCTCGAACATGCGGAATCAATTCGTCTCCAAACCTCAACAGTATGTCTTCCACCGGCTGAGAAATCGGCCAGTTCCCATCCTGTAACCACTTCATAAGCTCAGGTAAGACATCTCTCAGCTCATCCTTACTGCATTTGGAAAGCTTCTCTACAGCTTCAAAGTCATGTTTATCTTTGGGTAACATCGTTATGATATTCATGTGTTATTTCCCCTAAGGAATCTGCCCATTTTTGAAAATGTATAAGTATTTTCTCTAAATTCTCTACTCCGCCTGCACCTCGAAACTATCCATCAATTATGAAGTAATGCTCATTCAGCAAGCCAAGTCCGCTAATATGAACCCGTTTTATCAAATGAACTACAGCTAATCGTTACGTTCCTCTCAGTAAGTATTTCTTTTATTTGATAAAAGAAGCTGTCCTGTGCTTTCATTTTATCATCTACATTAAATAAATGAATGACGAACGGCTCTCTTGCTCCAAATCCACCGCAAAGACAGTCCTCCAGACTATCCAAACTGTAACCAAAGTACCCGCCCGGCCCGTTTACAGCCTCACCTAGTGCACAGAAAAAAGAAGCAGGATCGGTTACATGGGCTGCATCGATATAATAATGGCCTTGCTGTTGATCTTCTGTAATTGGTTTGGTACTGGAAAATAATCGGGCAGCTTCTAACCATGCCAGGCGTTGTTCGCAGGACAATCCTATCCACTCATTCTTTTTAGCAAGAGGTGTTCTGCGCATATCCCAAACCAAAAGACTCTCTTCTGCCGCCACTTCAACCAAATTTCCAACGAATTCAAGCTGCTGCAGCACTTCATCGAAATCCGAAAATGGATCATAAGCATAAGACTCTTTAAGAACAAAATAATAAGATCCAATTGGATTTTCTTCATCGTTAAGAATAGTCAGATATACGTTGTTAATATATGTTTTACGATGCTTGCAGTACGCTGCAAACTCTTCATCATATCCAAAATCTACGAACGTGATTTTATGAAAATCTTCGCCATCTATTTTCTCAATACAGCTTCCAGTCAGCCCCTTCTGATCCAGGCATCTTCCGATGGTTAAGCCGGTCTCATCATCAATTAAAGAATACTTATTATTAATCATCTGCTCAAACTCCTTTAGGCCCCTCTTCTTCCCTGGTACAGGCACAATCATTTCGCCCATTCTTACCTATCCGTGCCTTGTCTGTCCATATCATTTCTCTTTATTCCTGAGCCACAGATACCTTCCCCAAACTCCTAAAACTCCACACAGCAGCATCGCACAGTACGCCCAGGCAAACAGCATCGCCAACCCTAATCCAATATTGGCATCCAGACGTTCATCGGTGATATGGGTATACAACGCAAAAGCAAGCGGCACAGCGCCGATGATGAAAAGTCCCATAAACCAGCCAATCAACGTTCGGGTGTCCAGGCTTTGGTTATATCCTGTGCGTTTACGTATCCCCACAAATAACAACCACAAAATCAAAATAAAAATGAAACACGTGAGTACAATTTTAACGAGATCCGACATATGGTCTACCTCCTAACTTCAAACATTCTCCAGAAGATATGCACAGCGCCGCTCATCATGAACCTATCATACAATTCAGAGCACACCCTGCCCATTATTACCCATTTTCAATGTTGATGCAATTTCACCCTCGTCAACCTGCATTCTCCTCCCTCCAAAATAAAAAAAGACCACCGCCCCGACTCCTTCCAAGTCATAGGCGATGGTAATACAGCTGTTCTTACTCCAGTGTGCTTCGCACTCCCAAACGTGTTACATCTTAATTTCGCTGCATACATATCTCTTGTTACATACATGCATACATACACAGCCATACATACGTAAATAATTAAGCACTGACACACATACCTCATGTTCGATAAGAACGATCCTGATTAAATACGTTCCTTATCACGCCAACCCATCAAACTCCGCAGCAGTTCAGCTTGATTTTGGCCTGGCAAGCCGCTCTCTCTCCTACGCACCAAACTGCGCGTAATGCAGACGGCTGTAAACACCACCTGAAGCAAGCAGTTCCTCATGACGCCCCTGCTCGGTAATACCCTGTTCAGCAACAACGACAATGCGGTCTGCATTTTTGATCGTAGCCAGTCTGTGGGCAATAACAAGCGTCGTCCGGCCTTCGGACAGCTCTGCGAGGGACTGCTGGATCGCAGCTTCCGTCTCGGTATCAAGTGCCGAGGTCGCTTCATCCAGAATCAGAATCGGCGGGTTTTTCAGGAACATTCGTGCAATGGATAACCGCTGCTTCTGTCCACCCGAGAGCTTCACTCCACGCTCACCAATAAGGGTATCCAATCCTTCTGGCATGGACAGAATCAAAGATTCCATCTGGGCACGGCGGGCGGCCATCCATATTTCTTCTTCCGAAGCATCCAGCCGGCCGTACGCAATATTTTCGCGAATCGTACCATCAAAGAGGAATACGTCCTGCTGCACGATTCCGATCTGGCTGCGTAAGGAGTCCAGCGTCATGTGCTGAATGTCTTGGCCATCAATGGTAATGCGCCCTTCCAGCACATCATAGAATCGCGGCAGCAGACTGCAGAGCGTCGTTTTCCCTGCTCCTGACGGGCCAACCAGAGCTACCGTTTCACCGGCCTGCACACTCAGATCGACACCTTTAAGCACAGGCTCCTGGTCCGAATAACCGAAAGTCACCTGCTCATACCGAATGTCCCCGCGCAGATGGGATACCGATACAGCATCAGCACGGTCCTTGACATCCGGCTCCATATCGAGCAGATCTGTGTAGCGTTTGAAACCTGCAATCCCTTTGGGATAGGTTTCAATAACCGAGTTAATCTTCTGAATGGGTGTCAGGAACACATTCGACAGCATAATAAACGCGATAAATTGACCGTAAGACATACTGCCATTAATAACAAACCATGTGCCGCATACAAGTACAAATAGAGATACCAGCTTCATCAGCACATAACTGATCGAAGAGTTCCACGCCATAATTTTGTACGCAACCAGCTTGGTTTGACGGAATCGACCATTGTTTACGGCGAATTGTGCTTTTTCATACTCTTCATTGGCAAAAGCCTGTACCACGCGAATACCTGTGATATTATTTTCCACACGAGCATTGAAATCTGCAATATCGCCAAACATTCGGCTGAATGCTTTGGACATTTTGTTACCGAAATACAAGGAGAGATAGATAATGAGCGGCACAATGATAAACGTCAGAATGGCCAGCTTACCATTGATGCTCATCATGATGCTGAAGGCACCCACAAGCGTCATCACCGCAATAAATACATCCTCCGGTCCATGATGGGCAATCTCCCCAATATCCATCAAATCATTTGTCATCCGGGATACCAGATGTCCGGTCTTTGTATTGTCAAAATATCGGAAAGATAACTTCTGCACATGATTGAACAGATTTTTACGCATATCCGTCTCGATATTAATCCCGAGCTTATGTCCCCAATAGGTGACAACATAATTCAGGAATGAATTCAGCAGGTAAATGCCCAGCAGTGCCAGACACGCCCACAAAATCCAGTCCCAGCGTCCGCCTGGCAGCAGATCATCCACTACCCGGTTCACGGCCAGCGGAAACGCAAGTTCAAGCAGCGCGACCAGAATTGCACAGGTGAAATCCAGAATGAACAGTTTTTTATAAGGCCTGTAATAGGCAAAAAAACGACGAAGCATGAACCAAGTTCCCCCTTACGGCAATCCTCCGTCAATATGGTGATTACCTTTTATTTCGTCCTGCTTAAGAGATACAGGAAGTATGGTGCACCGAGAACAGCAACCAGAATCCCGGCCGGAATCTCCGAAGGCTGCAGGATGACACGGCCCAGCGTATCGGCAATTAGAACGAGTAAAGACCCGACCAGTGCAGACGCAGGCAGCAAAAGTTGATGTTTGGGACCAACCAGACGGCGTGCCAGGTGAGGTCCGATCAATCCAACAAAACCAATACCACCGCTGACAGAGACACATGATCCCGCAAGACCTACGGCGGCGGCAAGCAGAATCAAACGCTCACGCTCTACGGGAGCACCGAGCCCGCTTGCGGTCTGATCACCGAGGTTTAACACGTTAAGTACACGTGCCTTCATCAGCACGAGTGGTACAAGCACCACCATAAACGGCAGCAGAGCACTTACAAACTTCCAGTTGGAGCCCCAGATGCTGCCTGCAAGCCAAGTGGCTACAAACTGATATTTCTCCGGACTAAGCCGAAGCGTTAATACGATCATAGCTGAACTGATCCCGGCCGCAATCCCGATGCCTGTGAGCAGCATTCGGGTAGGCAGGATGCCTTCACCCTTTTTGTAAGAAAGTACATAGATCAGAAATGCCGCAAAACCCGCTCCAATCAGAGCAAGAACCGGAAGCAGAAAAATCGGAGCTGCGGTCGTCGTTGGGAAAAAGGAAACAAACAGCATCACCATAAGTCCTGCTCCTGCATTAATACCAAGTATCCCCGGGTCGGCAAGCGCATTGCGTGATACCCCCTGCAGAATACAGCCGGACAATGCCAATCCCGCTCCGATCAGGACGGAAATGACAATGCGGGGCAGACGGAATTCAAACAGGATTAAATGCTGCTTCGCTGTGCCGCCCCCAAAGAGCGTGCGCAGCACCTCCAGCGGCGAAAGCTTCGTAAATCCGGTATTCATACTGACAATAAAAACGATGATAATCAAAAGCGCGAGCACACTAAGAACAACGATGCCTTTTGTTTTCTTTTTACGCTCTGTACTAACCATTGTTGAGGAACCCATGTTATAGCGTCCTCCTTTCTTTCCGCGCCAGATACAGGAAGAATGGCACTCCGATCAGGGCAACCAGTGCGCCAATTGGCGTCTCGTAAGGCGGATTAATCATACG
Organism: Paenibacillus sp. AN1007; assembly: GCF_040702995.1. Lineage (NCBI taxonomy): Bacteria > Bacillati > Bacillota > Bacilli > Caryophanales > Paenibacillaceae > Paenibacillus > Paenibacillus sp. AN1007. The sequence continues at coordinate 1,444,820 of NZ_CP159992.1, read as the reverse complement.
TGCAGCCAAATCCGAGAATACAAGCAGCAGACTGCCCATGACAGCAGAACACGGGATAATCCAGCGATAATCAACCCCGACCAGCTTTCTTGTAAGATGGGGAATGATCAGACCGACAAAGCCGACTGCCCCCACTACGGATACAGCGGTGCCCGCCAGAATAAGTACTACGATCAGACCAATCAGCTTAATCAGACCTGTACGCTGTCCCAGCCCTACTGCGATGTCCTCACCGAGGCTGAGCAACGTAATCGAGCGCGAGATGATTAAACCAACGATGAGTGCCGCAAGAACCCAGGGAAACATCACTTCAAGTTGAGACCACTTCGTTCCGGCTACCCCGCCGGCAGTCCAGAACGCAAGATCTTGTCCAATTCTGAAGTACAGCGCGATCCCCTCACTGAGTGCAGACAGCATTGCCGATACTGCGGCCCCGGCTAATACAAGCCGCAGCGGTGTCAGACCTGATCTGGACGCCGCACCGAAACCGTACACAAGCAGCACGCCAAGTCCCGCTCCAAGGAATGAATACATGATGATGTACATATACGACAAACCCGGGAAAAAGGCGAAACAGATAGCCAGCGCAAATCCGGCACCTGCATTCAATCCAAGCAGTCCCGAATCAGCCAGCGGATTCCGGGTCATGCCCTGCATAATAGCCCCCGCCACAGCGAAGCAGGCACCTACCATGGCTCCACCAAGGATACGCGGCAGCCGGATCTCCCATATAATCTGATGGGGCGTCAAGTCAGGGTTAAAGTTAAATACAGCCTGCCAGACCACGCCGAGCTGAATGTCCGCAGCACCAAATGAAATGGACAGCGCCATACCCAGAGCCAGCAGCAGAATACCACCTGTCAGAATGAGAGTGGCTGTCCACGGGCGTGTGTGGATCTTGGCTGTGGGTGACTCCGTATTCGAATGCGTGGATGAACTGTTCGAGCTCATACTTGTCCACCCGCGTTATGAGTGAATCCTGTCAACCTTATGTACATAACAATCACCTCTCCAAAATTACCGCTTCTTATTGATATTGATTCTCATTCCCATAGAACATTGTAAGGGAATCCCCCCCGTCTGGCAATGGACAAAAAGGACAACTTTCTTGCAGATATGAATATTTTCACATTATTATGCATGAAAAAAGGCCATACAGAGCTTTCATGCTCATGATTGGCCCCCACTTTATAAGTGTATAATACTAATCTAATTCCGATGCTTGGCTTAGCGAGTCCGCACAGTCATCAATGAAACGAGTACATCCGGCAGATCGGTGATGATGCCCTGCACTCCCATTTCGATCATCCTCTTCATCTCGTCCGGATCATTTACAGTAAAAGGGTATGTGACTATGCCCTGCGCAAGTGCAGCGGCTACTTCCTCCTCTGAAGCGGCCATTTTGTAAGGATGAAGACCTGAAGCCTCCAGTTTGGCTGCATAATCATGAGGACGGTACAGCTTCTCCATATATAAAAGCGCTGTACGAATATCCGGGGCAATACGTTTACATTTGACGAGCGATGCATGGTTAAAGCTGGAAAGTACGACCTGCTGCTCCATGTCCCACTCCCGAATCACCTGAATGACCTTCTCTTCCATGCCTTTATACGGCACGATTCCATTCTTCAATTCGAGATTAAGCAGCACTCTCCTGCCCTGCACCAGGTTGAATAACATCTCAAGTGATGGAATGGACTCTCCCGCAAAATCGGGATGAAACCACGAGCCTGCATCCAGAGTACGCAGCATATCATAAGTGCAGTCTTTGACCCAGCCCGTCGTTCCCGCCGTACGCTGTAACGTCTCATCATGGATCAGCACTAATCGGCCATCCGCAGACATCTGTACATCCGTCTCTATTCCTGTTGCACCAAGCTCCAGAGCCCGCTCAAAAGCATGCATCGTGTTCTCTGGGCATACAGCCGATGCACCTCGGTGAGCGATAATTTCAACCTTGTTCAATACAGCCCCTCCTGCGTTCAAAGTGGATTCTATAAACCTCACTATATACGCCGTTTGTTATACATGTATTAAGAGAACATTTAATTATGCAGCGGCTTTTATTTGAGTGCTTGGTGCGGCATTTAAACGGCTGGGGATTCACTCATTTTGCGAACTCAATCTGAGAATTTACATAATATAATATCAGTCGTAGACCATCGCACTCCGCTGTAAGGAGGTTGCCCATTGAAATCACGTATAAGGAAACAAAACAGATCAGAACCAGGACCGAAATTCAGCCCGCCAAAACCTCCCGGACCCCGACAAGCCATTCCGCGAGCTTCTGTTCGAGGACTCTCTATACCTGACAGAACGAGTAATCAGTCCACCGTCGTTGATCCTCATCAGAAAAGACTTGATCAGCTGGCCCTTGTTGCGGCTATTCTTGCACTGATTGCTGCAGCCATTGGACTATACATTGCCTGGCAGACACTTATTTTACCGAGCGATACTGCAGAAATTATTGTATAGTTCCCGCTATACGGCTCTATCTCACTCCAATGAGATGGAGGTCTTTTTTTGTACAAGCAGAAAAAACCGTTCCCCGGAAACGCCGACAGCCGCCGGCGTCTCTTTGGAAAGGCCATTTTTCTCTGGACGCTGCCCGGGGGCTCAAGCATCCGTCATGGAATGGTCTTAAATTACAGTACGAAAGTGCGGGAGATGATAACGAGCAGGATAAACAATACCAGGATTGCGCCTGTTGATGTCCACGCTCCGCCGCCGAAACCTCCGCAGTAGCCGTAACCTGTTCCTTTGAGTTCGCTCATGAGTGACACTCCCCTCTTCTTCAAAGTACACTATAGACTATGTCCGCATGTATAATTTGCTTGGGCAGATGAAGAAGTTTTCTCACGCAGGATCTCGCTTGAAACGGTCCCCGTCACGGTTGACCGTTGTATACGCCTTTACTTTTCGCTTAACTCGGATCATTTCTGAGTCAAATCCTTAGGAATATAAGCCGCCATTTGAGCAAGCAGCTCGGCAGGCTCGGACTCCAGGCTCCACAAACTGAGGTGTGATGTGTTAGAGAAGCCTTCATGTACACTATGCTCAACCATTTTCATGAGCGGTTCGTAATACCCGTTAACATTCAAGAGTCCTACAGGCTTGCGATGAATGCCGATCTGGGCCCAGCACAGCACCTCGAACAATTCTTCAAATGTGCCCATGCCTCCCGGAAGTGCGACGAATCCATCGGATAACCGGGCCATTTCGGCTTTTCGTTCATGCATCGTGCCCACTTCAATCAGTTTGGTAAGCCCTCCGTGAACGACCTCACCCCGAAATAAGCCCGTAGGCATAACACCGATGACTTCTCCGCCTGCTGCAAGAGCCGCATCCGCTACTGCACCCATCAACCCCATGCAAGAGCCGCCATAGACGAGTTCATAACCGCTGCCTGCAATCTGTTGACCCAGCCGGGCAGCGTGCTCAATATAATCGGGATGATTTCCCGGGTTAGATCCTGCAAATACACATATCCGTTTCAAGTCGTTCCACTCCTTCTTGAGTTCAACTTATCTATCTCCCTAGTATACATCACAAATGTCATTGGTATGTTACAGCACGTTAACAGAACGTATGCACATTGTTTTAGGAACTCAAAAATCATATATTTCACAGCTGGTCTATACTTATTCATGTCTCTACCGCTAAAAAGGCAAAAAAATACCCGGCCGTTTGCAGCCGGCCGGGCTCCCAAATCCATACACAATCAATTAGAAGGGGTTGTTAGTACCTACTATAAAGTCGAAACATTAATACTGTATGATCGCTGTATGAAATACATATTAAATTTTCGCTGCATTATCGTATACCGCGCCGTGAACGCACAACAAACATATGCTTGTCTTTGCGAAGCAGGCGTCCATCTTCAAGTTCGACCTGATCTTCATCATGTCTTACAATCGTCGTAGATAACGCCACGATTTTGGCGCGCCGCCAGATCATAATCTGCGACTTGAAATAGATCGCATTTTCAAACTGGATTGCCTTTTTCATAACATATCCGATCTTGTGTACTTCAGAACGCGCCTTCTTCAGAGGCAAACTTTCTTCAGGAAGAGGTTTGATCATTGCTATATTGTCAAACGATACCTTGATCCGTTTCGGTCCGATTCGAACACATTCCGCTTCTTCGTCCCACTCTACCAGCGTTCCCTTCAGAGGCTCGCGGATTCCTGCTGCCCGGTATACTGCCACTTTTCGTCCAATCCAATGTCGCAATGTGCTCGCCTCCACTCTATCTAGTTTTCAGGTATTGTCCAATCGATCGGTTTAATACCTTGGGAGACGAGAAATTCGTTGGCTTTGGAGAACGGCCGGCTGCCAAGAAAGCCGCGATGGGCAGCCAGAGGGCTCGGATGTGTCGATTCCAGAACCAGGTGTTTGTCTCGGTTGATAAAAGCCCCCTTCTTCTGAGCATGACTTCCCCACAGCATGTACACCATAGGCTCTGTACGTTCATTCAGCTCACGAATGACGGCATCCGTGAACGTCTGCCAACCTAACCCGTGATGAGAATTAGGCTGACCCTCCCGAACGGTGAGAACCGCATTGAGCAGCAGCACACCCTGCTCCGCCCAATGAATAAGTGAACCATGTTTGGGAGCAGGTACACCCAAATCAGCCTGAAGTTCCTTGTATATATTTTTCAGTGAAGGCGGAACGCGCACTCCGGGTCTGACCGAGAAGCTTAATCCGTGGGCCTGTCCTGCCCCGTGATAAGGATCTTGACCAATAATGACCGCTTTCACCCGATGATACGGAGTCAGCTTCAGAGCCGAGAACAAATCTTCCTTGGGCGGATAGACCGTCTGTGTTTTGTACTCGGCAGCGAGTGCGTAACGAATTTTGTCAAAATACTCGGCTTCCGTCTCCTCCTTCAACACCTCATCCCAATCATTTCCAAACATCATGTATGGCTCCTTTCCCCTGATGAATATATCCGTACAGCCCGTTTGGATGGGCTCTTCCCTGCAAGAGTCACATGTCCAGCAACTCATAGACTATCCATCATTTTAACATAACCACGGTCGACAGACCAGAAGTGTGCTATGCCGGAAAAGAACGCAAAAAAAGGACGAAACAGCTTTCACGCTGCTTCGCCCCTTGGATACATTCTGATCACCAGTATATGTTATTTCTCTCTGATCGTTCTATATAGAATTCTCACAGGTCTCTCCGAATATGTTCCTCTCAGCTTTCTCAGGATACTCTCCAGCCATTCAGAATCAATTGGGAGGGGGTATTAGACGAACACAGGCATCTCATCTGCCTGCTTCTGCCCCACCAGCACGCGGACGATTCTGCGCAATCCCTCTTCCAGCACAGAACGCGGACAAGCCAGATTCAAACGAATGTATCCTTCACCGTTCGCTACAAACATTCTCCCATCCTCCAGCAGTACGCCTGCCTGCTGCGCAAAGAACAAGGGCAGGCTGACATCCTTCGGGGCATAAGCCGTAATATCAATCCAGGCCAAATACGTAGCGTCAGGGATATGAAACACCGCAAGAGGCAGATGCTGCTTCACATATTGGTCAACAACCATAAAGTTGTCATCCAGGTAACTCTTCAGCTGTTTCAGCCATTCATCACCATGTTCATAAGCCGCTTGGGTGGCTGCGATGCTGAGCGGGTTTTTGAAGCCGTAATGACGCGCCTGCCAGATGTCCCTCAGTGCTTTGTTCGGAATAATGACATTGGAGAACATCAGACCCGCCATATTAAACGTCTTGCTGGGAGACATACAGGTAATAATCCGGTCGGTATCCGGGAACAGTTTGGCTAGAGGGGTATGCCTTTTGCCTGTGCGCAGCAGATCACAATGAATCTCATCGGAGATGATCCAGACATCATTGCTCAGACAAATTTCGCCTACCCGTTTCAGTTCCTCGGTACTCCAGATGCGTCCAGACGGGTTATGCGGGTTGCAGAAAATGCATACACGAACCTTCTCATCTTTCGCCTTTGCTTCAAAATCGTCAAAATCAATCGTGTATTGTCCCTGTTCATTTAACATGTCCGAGCAGACCAGTTCAAGTTGATTATGATCTGCTGCTGATTTGAAAAATCCATAGGAAGGGGTCAGGATCAGCATCTTATCGTTCTTCTCGCAAATATATTCCACGAGTTCATACAGCGCAGGAATAATGCCATTAGACGTTTCTAGATGCTCCTTGGGAAAAGACCAGTCATAATATCGTTCCATCCAGCTGGCCACCGCTTCGTAATAAGCCGGATCAAAAACTTGGGAGTACCCCATAATCCGACGATCCAGACGTTCTTTTACAGCATCTAAAATTTCGGGCGGGGTGGCAAAATCCATATCGGCAATCCACATGCGGATAAACTCGTCATCCTTGAACGGAAATTTCATCTCACTCGGTGCGTTAAAAATATATTGGCGGAAACCATCCGTATTCATCGCATTGGTTCCCGTACGGTCAATCAGTTCATCAAAATCATACGGTGCATTGATCCTGCTTATCTTGGTCATGGGGATTAGCTCCTCTGTCTTCTCGTTTTAGCATCATCAGTGCATAGCTTCTGAACCTATTGTTCCATACCACCGGAACTGCATCAAACACAAGATAATCTACTCAGAAGAAACAAATAAACGTTCATGTTTCCTCAGAATAGGCTTTTTGTTGAAAAAGTGATATATTTCTGATAAGCCTTGGCATTTAAGAATGACTTTCAGCTTATTCATCTATTCTCAGGAAACACTTAGGATACTTCCACCCGATAAGGAGCACCCCAATGAACAACATCAATCAGGAAGTGGGCAAAAAAATAAGAAACTTCCGCAAATGGCGTGGACTCACCGTGCAGCAGCTGGCGGACCAGATTTTCAAAAGCAAAGGTACCCTTTCCAAATATGAGAGCGGTGATATCACCCTGGATCTTGTGACACTGCACCAGATTGCGGATGCGCTGAATATCCAGGTCGAGCAGCTGCTTTATAAGGAACCGAGACATGCGTCTCCGCTGATGAATACCGTTCAGTCGAGCTTTTTCAAAAACTCCACCCGCTTCTATTCATACTTTTATGACGGCCGGAACAACAGTCTCATTCGCTGCGTTATTGACATGATGGCTCAGTCGGATGCTAACCGTTATCGTACCGTGATGTATATGAATGTGAAGGATTTTGAAAATTATCAGGAATGTGAAAATATGTACTGGGGCCATACGGAGCATTACGATACGCTGACAACGCTGATTCTGAAAAATCAGGCCACGCCGCTGGAGAATCTGTATATTAATATTTTGGCATCTTTTCAGGAATCGGAGAAAAAATGGGGGTTGATGGCAGGTGTCTCGTTCCGGCCCTTCATGCCGATTGCGCTGAAAATGCTCTTCTCCCGCACACCCCTGCCGGAAACGCCGGAGCTTTTTAATGAGCTCAAAATCTCCAAAGAGGATCTGCGCACATTAAAGATTTATAACATGCTTGCGGTAACCTGAGCAGTAACCCCAACCGGGACAGCATATGTTCTACTTTGCCATGCCATGTTTTGCTGTCCGCTGTACTTTAAACAGCTTCCGCCTATTAAAATATCAGACTTCATTTTAAGTATCGCGCGTACAAAAAAGACACCTGCCGAGGCTGTATACCAGCCCATGCAGGTGTCTTTTCCTTTTTTACAGCATTGTATCGTTTGCTTCTGGAACCTTCTCAATGAATCATTCCACAGCAGCAGCATGACTTAGTGTTTAATCAGATCAAGTGTTTCGTCAAACTGCTGCTTTTGCTCTTCGATCTTATGCTCATTTCCAATAACACACCGATGCTGCTGTTCCAGAATCGCAGACACAAGCCCGGCAAAACCGATGATATCGCTCTCCTTCGTACCAAGCACCTCATCACGTTCCTTTTGCAGATCGGCCTCTGTCACTTGGGACAGATAACATTCCAGGGAGAACGCTCCTTCACTATATGGGGTTCGTGGTGTATCCAGATCCTGAATTGCACCGATGATATAACGTGTCATCTCCCGTTCATCAGCACGGAAATCATTCAAATATTGTGGAATCCCCTCGTACACCTTATAGGTTTTATCCAGATTCGGATCCCGATAGGAAGCCAGATAACTATCCCCGTTTCGTCTAAACCCAGACATACAGCCGTAAGCCCCGCCTTTGGCGCGAATATTGTTCCACAGGTAATCCAGGGACAAAATCCCCTGTAATACACGCAGGGAGCCCGTAAAGGCGTACCCTTTTTCAATAAAGTTCCCGGTCTGCACTACATATTGAACCTCGGATGGAGAACGGAACCCTTCGTTATGGGCTGCAGGCGTAAACGCGAAAGCTTCCTTCGCCACTTCTTGTGTGAACAGCTTGGCTTTCAGGTCGGACACCCGCTCTTCCAGACCTTCGTAACCTTGATCATCCGCAGTATAGCTCACAAGCAGATTCTCGGGTCTGAAAATGTAACCCATCAGTTCCTGCAGGCTGGAGGACAGCTGTTCTTTTTTCGAATCAAAGTTCGCCTGTAAATCCTCAAGCCACTGATAGTACGCAATCCCGCTAACCAGCTCCCGGAAATCTGCAGCGGCGGAATGTTTCGCGGACGATCTGGCAATCCCTGCAGAATGACCGCTGTTGATCAAATTGCGCTGCAGACCGCCTTTGACCTGAGAAATAATCTCGAAAAGCCGCTTGGTATTGTCAAAACGGGACGTAAATACAATCTCCTTGATCATATCAAAAGCAAATCCAAGTTTGTCATACAGCACTTTGGCATTAAATTCATACGTCGCCTTAAAATCATGATGCTGATGTGCATTGACGTAGGTGCCAAGTCCGCTGTTAATCCCCCCCGAGTGAATATGAATCTCATTCGACAACTCGTTAAACGAGTAGTTTTGGGTATCAACGTATCCCAATACATTTTTCAACAATCCTGTATAAGGCAGCAGACGGCGGGGCACTTCCTTGATATCAAACAGCAGTCTCAGATAACCAATGCCATTCGTATACAAATTATGATGCAGAATCGTTGTGCCATCTACGCTGTTCAGCGTTTGGTGAAGCTTGGATGCTTTTGTATCAATATCCTCAATCGATAACGTCGGGATCACCTGCTGCTGCTCCTTGGTCGAAGGGGTGTTTTGGTACTCGGCCAGTGCTTCGGTACGTTTAATCATCTCTTGTACCTCTTCTGGACTAAGTCCGGCCTGCACCGATTTGAGACGAGCCTTCAGCGCCTCTTCTTTGCGGGCATTCAACCCTTTGTCGGGAGTCAGCGCCACAAATGATGTATGCGTATTTTGTAAGAGATATTTCTCCACCAGCTGCTCAAAATAACCGTCCTTCATTTTGGTACGGAGCGCCGCAAATACATCATTAGCCTCCAAGTGGGTGAACGGTGCCTCTTTATCATACAACCAGCTTTGCAAGGAGGAGAATCCGTAGATCAGCCCTTTCGGCATACGGCCGAAATCCGCTTCCCGATGATTGAACTCATACGAATTAATGCCAGCAAGCAGTGCTTTCGGATCAAATCCTTCCTGCACAACACGCTCCAGCACTTCCTTAATTGTTCCGAGGAACTCCTCTTTGCTGGACAGATTGCTCTTCTTCAATCCCACCGTGAACACGGGTTGATACAGACTGTCGTCATAGGAGCCGTAAACATCCTTCGCGATGCCTTTGTCCAGTAGTGCCTGCTTCAGCACAGCACCCGGCGCGTTAAGCAGAGCATATAACAAAATCTGAAACGAGATGTTCAGTTCCTTGTCCAGACTTGTGCCGATAACCGCGTTGTACGTCAAAAAGCTGTTATCCACTTCGGATTCTGTGCTTCCTGCAGCATAAGACTTCACTGCATCTACACGTTCCGGGAAAGCCGGCTGCAGCTTAATTTCGGAGTCAATCTCGATACGATCATAGCCGCTCAGATAATGCTCATCCAGCCACTGCAGCTTTTCTTCCATATCCATATCGCCGTAGAGGTAGATATAGCTGTTGGATGGATGATAGTAGCGTTTGTGGAAATCGAGCAGTCCTTCATAGGTCAAATCCAGAATCGCTTCCGGGAACCCGCCAGATTCACAAGAGTACGTCGTATCCGGGAAAAGGGAGTTCAGCACTTCGCGTCTCACCATGCGTTCTGGCGAGGAAAAAGCCCCTTTCATTTCGTTGTACACAACGCCATTGTACGTCAATTCGTCTTCTGCAGAAGTCAGATTGTAATTCCAGCCCTCCTGCAGAAATATTTTTTCATTCTCATAAATGTTCGTATTTAATACCGCATCCAGATACACATCCATCAAATTATGGAAATCATGATCATTGCGGCTGGCAATGGGATAGATTGTTTTGTCAGGATAAGTCATCGCATTCAGGAACGTATTCAGAGATCCCTTCAATAGCTCCACAAAGGAATCTTTGGCCGGGAACTTTTTGGACCCGCAGAGCACGGAATGTTCCAGAATATGGGCTACACCTGTATCATCTTCGGGAGGTGTGCGGAAACCAATGCTGAACACCTTGTTATCATCGCTATTGGACAGCAGTACGATGTGGGCACCGGATTTTTGGTGTTCCAGCAGGTACGCATCCGATTTCAATTCCTCGATTCTGCGCTCCTGTAACACCTTGTATGGCTTAAGCTGTTTCAACATAAACTTGAGTCCTCCGTCCATAGATTGTTGTATTGGTTGTGACTGGATTCTCGCTCAAATGTGAAAATTACACCAGCACTCCGATGACAGAACAAGCTTCCGATCCATGTTATCCCCCAATTTTTGATTTTTGCTTGTGGAGGAGAAATCCTGGGATAAAAGCGAACGTTCCGCTTCTCCGGCTTTTTTCTGTTCTCTTCATTTCATGTAATATCTCACTCGAATTATCCGTCAGCAAGGTGAAGGTAAAATATGCCTATCGATAGTATACACCATTGTGGCCTCTCTTCATAAAATGACCAGGCGAACCCACTTTCTGATATGTATTATGCAGGATTTGTGTTTATGAACTAAGCGATGTGGAAGAGTAAGTGAGGTGCCCGGCAGGCAGCCAAAAAACAAAAGACATATAAAAAAGATCATATCCGTCTTGTTTAACCAAGTCCGATATGATCTCTTTTATAAAATACCCGGGACCGAGAGACATGCTTTGAAAACAAAAAAGTAAACTTGTCTTTCGCTTTTGACTGCATCCCCAGTTCAGGCTTGACGGTTCCGATGCTGCTGTTTCTATAGAATGTGTCAGGCTTCGTGTACTTCGGCCACTTTTAGAGGTTCAGGTTCAGGCTCCATGCCTTGAGTAAAGAACTCTCTGAGATCACGGTTACGATAAGCCAGGATGCCGACCGCAAGTAAACCCACACCGGAAACCAGTGTGATATAGTACCAGTCTACGACTTCCAGAAGTGCACCGTATACTCCCATTCCTATAGGTACAGCGATCGTTATTACAGTGTTCACCACCCCCAAAACGCTGGCCCTTATCCGCTCGGGTATATAGAGCTGAACATAAGAAAGCATTGGAATATTGCCCATTGTGTTGAGTATCCCGGTAAACATCAAGACAATCATGAAACCTACCATAAGTACAACCTTGGTGCTTGCTTCAAAGATAGGCCACTGTGGGAACATCCACAGGACAATCATCAGCGCCTGAATCTGGATTAGAATGAAGATTTTGTTGGTAATAAACCGGTTGATGACCGGTATTGACACAATAACGGCCCCTATAATTACGCCTGCCGCCAGCGCTGCTTCAATAAATGATAACTGCTGCGGCGTCATATCAAGCGCTTGATACACGATAAAGGGCAGGATAAGAGAAACTGCTGGAGCAATCACAAAGTTAATAAAAACAAAAATCAGCAGCAGATACTTAATCGCAGCCCGGCCGCGAATGTATTTGTAAACCTCTTTTACACTTTCAAAATAAGGCTTTGATTCCCCGATCTCCTCTTTGCGCGGGGTGAATTTCAATAACAAATTCAAAAACCCGGAGAGAATAAACGCGGCTCCCTCAATCAAAAAGATATGCTCCAGCCCAAATTTGCTGTACGCCGCTGCACCGATCACCGGTCCCAGTATACCGATTAGGGCGGCGATGCTCTGCGTACTGGAATTGACCGTCGGAACTCTTTCCGGGGAGACAATGTTGGGAACGGATGAGTTTACCGTCAGAGTAAAGAGCGCTTGAAGCGCGCTCAAGATCATCGAGTAAACAACGAACAGCCAGATACTGTCGTGAAACGACTGAAACAAGAACATAAGCGTGAGAACTGAAATACCGCATAGGAAATCACAGACGATCATAATCCTTTTTTTACTGCGACTGCGGTCTACAAACACACCAGCGATAATATTGACGAATATACCCGGAATATAGGTAAAGCTCAACACTAAAGCGAACATACTTGATGAACCGGTAAGATCCAGAACATACAGACTGAGTGCAAAACGAAAAATGGATGTTCCCAGTTCGGTGATTAATCTGCTTAGACTAAAAACGATGATGTTGGTTGAGTCTCTCATATTTTTACACCCTTCATATGCTTCCGTGCAGCTTCATTAAGCATGCTGCGAAGAGTATCGGGATTCTCTTCCGCAGGAATAACCAGCGTCAGGTGAATCTGATTCTCTTGATGCCATGCCATGCACAAGATCCGGTTTGGTTCATCACAATTCACGCCATCTTCTTCCAGATAGTCCAAATCCGTTTCCGTGCCGAGTTCACCCAAATAGTTGAAATTGATTGGCATCTCCTGATGGGCTGCGGCCAACCGCTGCGCCGCATCCGCAAAGGACGGATCAATCGACTCGTTGTACAACAGATTCGCAAAATGGATGTTATGCTCAGAGGCGGATTTCAGCATCTCTTTGATTTGTTCGGTTTGCCTCTCCATTCCTTCTTCGCAGTCCAACAACAGGGGAATATAATCTATGCATTCACCGACTATATCGAAGTAGGACTGATCCTGATACTGTCTGCCAAAATGTGTCATCCATAACGGAATTCGCGTTTTACCGAAGTACGTTCCGAAAAATGCAGCGCAGATCCCCAAAGCAGTCTTCCATTTCAGCTCTTCATCCGGCGTTTCCGATAAATCCATTTCAAACGGAACACTGTGGTGCAGCACCATAATCTTTGCCGGGTCCAGTTCGCTGCGCTGATACATACTGACAGCAATTTCTCCAGCAGCGTCTGCAAACGACGAAATATTGTAAAGCTCATTAAATCTTGCCGCCGACATTCCTTCCGGTCCTCTGCGAATCTGATCGGCGAAATCCGTAAAGGTCCGGCTTATTCTCGTTTCCTGAACGTTCCCTTGGCATAGGGATTCATATTCATGGATTACTCGATTACGCAGAATTTCATTACTCATGTAATCGAAAATCGTATGTGAGAATGGGAGCAGCAGCACGTATTCCTTTACATTTTGCTTGACCAGCAGCACCCTGTACATTAATGGATCGCTGTTCGTATATGGCCTGATGAAGAATTTTTTCATAAGTGCCCGCAGCATATCTTTTTGCGACTCCGATTCAAAACTGGAAATATCCAGCATAGGTAGATCAAGCTGCTCCGGACTTTCATGCAATCGCCAACGTACGGTTTCCGTTTCAGTATCTTCGAGGAGTACACTGCGCATGACTTCCTCGGCGGATACAACTCGCTGCAGGGCTCGGCCCAACAACTCCGGCTGAATCCCTTTTCTGAATTTAACCATCGTACCAGACACATCTTTATGTTTGAAATGATACGTCTGCGAAGGCGATATGTCATACTCCTTGACTACTGCCTGATTTGTAATGCCTTGGGCGTACTCTTTCTGCTTCTGTGAGATTGAATCCATGATAGACTCTATCCAGTCTGTACCATTCATTTGCCGCAAACCCAAACGGTCGTTCAGTTCCTGCCTGCTTAGGATCCGTTCTGATGCCGATGCCAGCGCCCTCGAAGCATCTTCAATGAAGTGCGGTTGAATCCGCTCGTCCAGGTGTGCAGCAATCAAATTCTCTGCTCTCCGCTTCAGTCCCTCATCCATCCCTGAAATGTAGAGAACCATGAATTCTTCACCATCAACGGAATAATTTTCCCAGCTGCAGGTGCGATCCAGGCGTTCCCCGAGCCACTGCTCCGCCGCAGGAATATCCGTCAAACGGTGCTCCGTTTCTACCATTACGGAACGTACCATAGATGCCGCCAGCTCGGCAGGAGTCTGATGGGCGAACACCTGATTTATACTCAGTTCAAAGCCGAGATTACCCAGCTTTGAAACAACCTGCATGGCCTTTAAGGAATGTCCTCCGATTTCAAAGAAATTGTTGTGGACGCTAACCCGCTCCAGTCCAAGCACTTCCGACCAGATCTGCACAACTGCAGCTTCCATCTCATTCCTTGGCGGAGTATATTCCGTCTCGGTTACATCATAATCCGGCTCGGGAAGCGCTTTTCGGTCCACTTTACCATTCACGTTGAGCGGAAGCTGAGCCATAAATAAAATTACGGTCGGAATCATGTAGTCAGGAAGGTGCTGTGCCATAAATTCCTTTAACGATTGTATGGTCAATTCAACCTCTGCCACAACATATCCGCAGAGGATTTTATCCTGTGATCCTCCTACCTGTTTGACCAGAATGACAGCTTCTTTCACGGAAGGATGACTGAGCAGTACATTCTCAACCTCACCTGTTTCGATCCGGAATCCCCGAATTTTCACCTGGTTGTCCATTCTGCCGATAAACTCGATAGAGCCGTCTGGAAGCCATTTGGCAGCATCCCCGGTCCGGTAGACCCGATCCCCGGGAACAAACGGGTTGGAGAAAAATTTCTGCGCCGACAATTCTTCATTGTTTATATATCCCCTAGCCACGCCGTCTCCCCCTACCCAAAGCTCGCCGGGAACACCGACAGGGTTCAAATTCCCGTACCTATCGACAATATAGGCGGTAGAGCTGCTGATAGGCGGCCCAATCGGAACGCTATTTACGTACGCCTTATCAATAACAAAGCAGCAGGAGAAGGTTGTATTCTCTGTAGGTCCATACCCGTTTACAACGGTTAACGGACCGGATTGCTCTCTTACCTGCTGAATATGTTTCGGGGAGAGAACATCTCCACCGACAATTAAATAGTTTACACTGAGGAACATGCTTGGCTTGTGTTGAGCAAACTGTGTAAATAACGGCGACGTTAACCATAAAGTCGTAATGTCATGCTGCTGAAGTGCAGATTCAAAGAGGACTGGGTCCAGCAGCGTAAGTTTGTCAACCAGGTGCAGCCTTGCTCCGTTCAGCAGCGCCCCCCATATATCAAATACACTGACATCGAATACGGGTGCTGCCGTTTGCAGGACCCGGTCTTCCGGACTGAAGCGAACATAGTTAGTATTCTTCACCAATCTGGAGACACCCAGATGTTCTACCATAACACCTTTAGGAAGTCCGGTTGATCCCGATGTATACATGACATAGGCGAGATTGTCGGTACCCGTCTTATGCAGCAGGTTCGGGGCACTTTCGTCAGAGAGCTGACGATGATCCATCGAGATGACTTCTGCGCCGCAGGCTGCTCGATCAGCATAACAGCTTCGAGCAAGCAGCCATTTGGCTCCGCTGTTTTGGAAGAAATATTCCACCCGGTCGCGCGGATAGTCAGGATCAATGGGAAGATAAGCGCCTCCCGCTTTGAGAATGGCAAGCATCCCGATAATCATTTCCAGCGTACGGTCACCCATAATGGCAGCGACTGAATCAGGCCCTACGCCCTTCTCCCGCAGCAGCGCCGCAAGCTGATTTGCTTTGGCATTCAGTTGGCCATAGGTCAGTTCGATACCCTCACATGCCAACGCGATGCTTTCTGTATGCTCAGCTGCCTGTTCCTCGAACAGTTCGTGAATGGTTTGCCGGGGGTAATCGGTTTTCGTATTGTTAAAATCCGTGATGATCTGATGCCGTTCTTCTTCCGTCAGCATATCGATCTCGGAGAGCCGGATCTCCACATCTCTGGTCACGTTCTCCAGAATCTGAACGTAATGCGCCATCATCCGCTCCACCGTATCTTTAAGGAAGAGCTTACGAGCATATTCTACATCAAGGCGAATGTGTGCCTCCTCTTCTGCTGCCGTAACCATCAGATCGAATTTGGAAGTACCGTTATCGAAGTCATACGGCTCTATTAGAAGTTCACCAAGCCGTAATTCCCCAACGCCGACGTTATCCACAGCAAACATCGTATCAAACAGCGGGTTTCGACTGGCATCCCGCCGTACATTCAACCTTTCGAGCAGATCTTCATATTGAACCATCTGGTGCTCGAATGCCTGCAGCGAATGCTCTTTAACTTCCCCCAAAAAGTCAATGAATCGTTTACTTCCTTCCGGCTGATTTCGAACTGCTAAGGTATTGACAAACATACCCATGACACCATCCAATTCCTTTTGCAGTCGACCGGAGGTCGGTGTGCCGACAATAATATCTTCTTGGTTTGCGTATTTGGACAAAAGAATGTTATATGCGGCCAACAGGAACATGTATAACGTAGTTCCGGTCTGGGCAGCAGCCCCAACAATTCGTGAGCTTAATTTACCATCGATTGCAATAGACAAAGCGTCTCCTTCGAAACTCTGAATTTGCGGCCGTGGATAATCTGCCGGAAGGTTCAAAGTGGGCAGCTCTCCTGCCAAACGCTCCAGCCAATACTGTTCCTGTTTCGCGTAGCTTTCCGATTGAAACATCTCCGTTTGCCATGCCGCGTAATCCTTATATTCAATACGTGATGGGCTATCATCCAGCTCCTGACCGCTATACAGCAAGTTCAGTTCCTCAACAAGAAGGCGGATCGATCCTCCATCCGAAACGATATGATGGATATCGATGATCAAAATATGCCTGTCCTCTCCCATGTTAGCCAGACCTACACGCATAAGCGGTGCCTTTTGTAAGGAGAAGGGTTCAACGAACCGCTCTATCATTTCCGCCATATGGTCTGGATTTTCCGGTGCCTCAAGCTCCTGAACAGAGAAAGATACGTCGTGATGCACCATCTGCATCAGCTCCCCTTCTACAAATCGAAACGAGGTTCTGAATGCTTCATGCCTGCGAATGAGGGTATTGAATGCCTGCTGCAGCCGTGCACGGTCCAGCTGCCCCGTTAGCTGTAAAACAAAAGGCATATTATAAGCTGTTCCCGCCCCTACAAGCTCGTTGAGAATCAACAAGCGCTTCTGTGCCGACGACACCGGATAATGTTCCTTCTCCGCCACCTTTGTGATTGGGGAATAACTTGTTTGCTCCAAAGCGTCAACTGCCGCAGCCATCTGTTCCAGCACAGGATGTTGAAAAACACTGCTTAACGGAAAGTCAATCTGGAAAGCTTCCTTGATGTGGGCCGCCAGCGCTGCCGCTTTGAGTGAATGCCCGCCCAGTTCAAAGAAATGGCTGTAGGCTCCGATGGAGGCCGTTCCAAGAATTCCCGACCATATTTCGGCCAGCTTTCGTTCCGATGCGCCGCGCGGTGGCACATAATTATCCGCCGCAGATGCAAAGTCCGGCTGCGGAAGTGCACGGCGATCCACCTTTCCGTTGGAGGTTAGCGGAATTTTGTTCAGTTCCACATAGTGAACAGGGACCATATATTCCGGCAGTTCCCGCCCCAGACGTCCACGAAGCTCGCGGATGGAAAGCTCTTGGGTTGTCGTAATATAAGCGCACAATTCTGTTTCCTGCTTCGGATTTTGAACCACAGCTGCGATAGCCTCTGCAATGCCCTCCTGTTTGAGCAGAACATTCTCCACTTCTCCAAGCTCGATGCGGTAACCGCGAATTTTGACCTGCTCGTCCATCCGTCCCAAATACTCCAGGTTTCCGTCAGGCAGCCATCTAGCCAGATCACCGGTTCTGTACATTCTTTCCCCGGTGTGAAACGGATCAGCGGTAAACTTCTCCGCTGTCAAATCGTCTCTATTCATATATCCCCGTGCCAAACTGTCTCCGGCAATGCATAGTTCACCAGGAATGCCGATCGGCAGAAGCTTGTCTTTTTTATCAAGGATATACACCCTTACGTTGTCAATCGGGGAGCCGATCGGGATGTTATCGTATTCGCCGTCCACTTTGAAAGCTGCCGTCACAATGGTGTTTTCTGTCGGCCCGTAATTATTTACAAGCTCATAAGATCCGGGATGATAAGACTTGAGCTTATCTCCTCCGGTAAGCAGCACACGCAGTGAATCGTTCCTGAACTGGGTGAACTGCTCACAGACGGCCGTTGGCAGAAAGCTGACAGTGATGCCCTGTTCGTTATAGTAATCCGCCAATCGCCGCACATCATATCGAATCTCTTCCGGAATAATATGAAGCTCACCGCCAGACAAAAGCGACGGGAATATCTCCCATACGGAGGCGTCAAAGCCGAATCCGGCATATTTGGTATTTTTGTCCTCTGGCGTCAGCCCGTAGTACGATTGATACCATCCTGTCATATTGAGCAGGGAGCGGTGTTCGATCATCACCCCTTTGGGTTTCCCCGTAGAGCCTGACGTATAGATCACATAGGCCAAGTCGGTGGGCGAACCTTTAGGTGTGGGGAACGACTCCTGCATATGAATCTTACGGTTCGACACTAGGGCTTCTTCTATATCGATCCAGGGAACGCTCAATTCTTTCGATTGTACCAGTTCGTTTTTTGTCAGCAGCAGTCCAGCCTTGCTGTCCTCCAGAATGTAAGTAATACGATCCGCAGGGTACTCGTGGTCGATGGGGAGATACGCCGCACCTGTTTGTAATACTGCAAGCACTGCCGCAATCATTTCGACCGAATGGTCGACCATGATTGCCGTGATGTCCCCGGGTTTTACGCCCTTTTCCACCAGAACGTAAGCAAGTCTGCTCGTTTGTTCCTCCAGTTCGCGGTAAGTCACCTGCCGATCTTTAAAAACAACAGCAGTACGATCCGGCGTTCGCTTGGCCTGTTCTGCAAAACACTCATAAGCAGTTCGGCTGTTTGCAAAGTCCTTTTGGGGACCATTGAATTGTTCCAGGATGAGGGTCCGTTCCTTCAGCGGAAGCAGTTCAATATCTTCCAGCTTGATATGCCTGCTGGCAGATGCTGATCTCAAAACCTCAATGTAGTGCGTCATCAGTCGCTCGATCGTCCCGGCTTTGAACAATTTGGAAGCATACTCTGCTTCAATGGACATTCCTCGTTCATTTTCCGTTACCGTCAATGTCAAATCAAACTTCGACATCCGTCCATCCCATGAACGGGAACGTACGGTAAGCCCATCTAAAGCCAACTCTTCAATACCGAGGTTTTGAAGCGTGAATACCGTGTCAAACAGCGGGTTGCGGCTTAGATCACGTCTGAGTCCGAGCTTCTCGATAAGCTCCTCATATGGATAGTCCTGGTGCTCGAAAGCCTGAAGCGTCGTTTGTTTTACTTCACTCAGGAATTGATCGAATGTTTTTGTTCCTCCCGGTTTCACACGCAAAGCAAGCGTATTGACGAACATACCCACCGTTTGGAGCACGTCCGCATGAGATCTGCCCATCGTCGGAGATCCGATTACAATATCCTCTTGGGAGGCATATTTGGACAGCAGTATGCTGTAGGCAGCCATCATAACCATATACAAGGTGGCTCCCGTTTCGTTGGCCAGCTGCTTCAGCCTCAGCGCCAGCTCTTTATCGAGATTTACGGAGAAAAAGGCTCCTTCAAAACTCTGAATCTGTGGTCGTGGATAATCGGTCAACCAGTTAAGCACGGGCGGCTCTTCGGCAAACTGATCAAGCCAGTAATTCTCCTGCTGCTGCTTCTCCTTGGAACCGGACTGGTTGCGCTGCCAAACGGCAAAATCTTTATATTGAACACGCTGAGCCGGCTGCCCTGCATGAAGTTTTGCATCTGTTTTTTTACCCAGACTGTTGTACAGCTCGCAGAATTCCTGAACGATGATTCCAATCGAAGCGCCGTCGGCAGCGATATGGTGGATATCAATGATCAGAAGGCAGCTTTCTTCCCCTATGGTGGATCGTCCTGCCCGCAGTAAGGGAGCACTCGCGAGATCAAACGGTACGACGAACCGGTCAACGATTTTTTCTATATCCTCTTCAGGATGAGACTCCAATTCCGCTATGGCAAAGGATACGTTCTCATGCACCTTCTGAACGGGTTCCCCATGCAGAGACACAAAAGAAGTACGTAAAGACTCATGCCGGGAAATCAACAATTGGAAAGATTGTTCCAAACGTTCAGCATCAAGCTTACCCTCGATTTGCAGGATAAACGGCATATTATACGCTGTTGTAATTCCTGCCATACTATTCAAAACATACAGGCGCTTTTGCGCGGAGGACACCGGATAGAACTCGGCTTGGGGAGCAGGCTCGATTCCAACAAATTCCGCCTCTTCGTTCCTGTTGATCCTCGCCGCCATCTCTGCCAGTATCGGCTTCTGGAATATCTCGCTCAAAGGGAGCTGGATCTGAAATTGCTTTTTCATTTCTGTGACTAACTTTAATGCCGTCAGTGAATGACCGCCAAGCTCAAAGAAATGATCATTCACCCCGATGGAAGGAATGGCGAGAACAGCGCTCCAAATGTCCGCCAGCTTTTGTTCCGTTTCATTCCGAGGCGCAGTAAACGTTTCGTCCCCAAGAGCATTTGTCTCTTCGGGCTCAGGCAATGCCTGAAGATGGACTTTGCCATTCGGAGTAAGCGGCAGCTGGTCCATAAATATCCAATGAACAGGTACCATATAATCCGGCAGATCATTCAAAAGATACCGTTTCATACCCGACGCATCGAGATGCTCCGCACCGACCACATAAGCACACAACGATTTCAGACCGTCACCCTTATCTATTACTGTGACTACAGCTTCCTTCACGCTGTCATGCATTTGAATCCGGCTTTCTATTTCCCCGGTTTCAATACGGAAACCGCGTATTTTAACCTGATTATCCAACCGGCCTATGAAATCGATGCTTCCGTCCGGGAGCCAGGTGACCAGATCCCCCGTACGATAAATTCGTTCTCCCTCGATAAAAGGACTCGCAATAAACTTCTCCGAAGTCAGGGATAGATTGTTTATGTATCCTCTCCCGACCCCATCGCCACCGACCCACAGTTCTCCCGGAACACCGACAGGGCACAGATGCCCGTATGCATCGACGATGTAAGCCGTAGAATGGGCAATCGGTCCACCGATTGGAATTCTTTTTTCCTCGAACGAACGGATCGTATAGCAGCAGGAAAACGTCGTATTTTCAGTCGGCCCGTACCCGTTAATGATGGTTGTATGATGGCATTGTTCCGATACCAGCTTAATATGCTTGGGAGAAAGCGTATCCCCGCCGACGATTAGAAAGCGAAGAGGACGGAATAAAGTCGGGTCTAATTGAGACAGCTGATTGAACAAGGGAGACGTAAGCCACATCGTTGTAATGCGGTATTCACGAATCGCTTCTCCTAACAGCTGTGCATCCAGAATGGAGTTTTTATCGATGATATACAGCTCCAGACCATTCAGAAGAGCCCCCCAAATCTCAAAGGTGCAGGCGTCAAAAACAGGTGCTCCGGTTTGCAGAATGCGATCGCCGGGTTCAAAAGGGACATAGCTGTTGTTTTGCACGAGCTGTACCACATTATGATGTTCGATCATCACCCCTTTAGGACGCCCCGTCGAACCGGAGGTGTACATGACATAGGCCAGATTTGCGGGCGTAATAATCTTCTCCCTGTCAGCTGCATGGTTATCCATCAGAGCAGGAGAACAATCATACCCTTCCCGATCCAGAATAATAGATTCGACTCCGTCCATATACTTATCCGCATAACACTCTGGCGTAACGATCCATCTCGTTTCACTATCCCTTAACATAAAGGCAATGCGTTCTTCCGGGTACTCCGGATCAATAGGCAGATAGGCGCCACCCGCCTTCAAAATACCCAGCATCCCCACAACCGTCTCCAGGGAACGGTCGCCGATCAAGCCCACGACGCTGTCTGGAACGATGCCTTTTCTTCTCAGCCGGGATGCCAGATGATCAGCCCGCGCATTCAATTCCGCATAAGTTAGTTTGTGTTCCTTATTCACGATAGCGATATTTCCCGGGTTCTTTTCAGCCTGACGCTCGAACAGCTGCACGATCGTGTGATCCCTTGGATATTCACCGACGGTGTTAAATTGATGCAGGATTTGCTGCTTCTCGTCGTCTGTCATGACTGAAATTTGCTGAATCAGGATGTCCGCATTGCCGCTGATCTGATCGAGTACCTGCTCGAAATGTCCGAACAAACGGTCCATTGCGACCTGGGCATACCGGGCCGAGTTATACTTGAATTTGACTTGGAGCCCGTCGTTCGGCATAAGAATCAGGTTAAAGTCATAATGCGTCTGTTCAAAATCTTCAAGCTCGGTAATTACAAACGCCGCTTCCTCTTCATCCAGAGGATCTGCACTCACCGGGTAATTTTGAAAAGCATAGATATGAGAGATCAGCTGCTGCTTCTTGGAAGTCAGGGATTGAATCTCAGCCAGCGGATAAAAGTCATAACTTTGTGTTTCTAAGGAAGCCTGTTGGACCTCCTGGATTAATGCAGAGAACGGCATCCCGCCTTGGAAGGTGATGCGGATCGGAACCGTATTGATGAACAGTCCGACCATGTTCTCGATCTCCTCCACTTCAGCCGGTCGGCCGGAGGTGACGGAACCGAAAATCACATCCTCGGTTCCGTTATAACGCCCCATTAGCAAGCCCCAGGCCGACTGAAGCACCGTGTTTAAAGTCACTTGATGACTTTTGGCCAGCTGCTCCAGCCTATGTGTTGTTTCCTGGCTTATTTTGTAGGTGCGATCCACTTGAACAGCCCGCTCTTCTTGCTGTGCCTCCCTGCGGTCTTGGCCATTTCGGCCCACCTGGGTGTCCATACCAAAGGACGGCAGTTCAATATCGGATTCGTAACCTTCCAAGTATCCTGCCCAGTAACTTCGGGCTTCTTCGCGATTCTGCCTGTCAAGCCACTGGATGTACCGTGAGAAAGGCGGTGCCTCTTCCACCGATGAGAACGTCCCTTGGCTGAGTGATTTGTAGACGTCAAACAATTCCTCAACGATTGTTTTTAAACACCAACCGTCCAGAATAATATGATGATAGCTCCAAATCAGCTTATAACTGAATTCACCGGTCTGAAGCACGGCCGCACGAAGCAGTACGTCTTTGGCCAAGTCGAACCCCTTCTTCCGGTCATCTTGGATGTAACTGCGGATATGCCGCTCCTGCTCTTTTACGTCAAACGACGATAAGTCCTTATAGAACACAGGCATGAAGCGCTTTTTGAATACAACCTGCTTTGGACTTTTCGTGTTCTCATGGATGAAATTAAGCCTGAGTACATCATATTTGTCGATCAGAACATTAAAACTTTTTTCCAATATCAAGGCATCGAGCCTTCCCGAGACGGTGCAGGAGAACTGTTCGAAGTATGCGCCGGAAGCCGGGTTCAAATAGGAATGAAACAGCATTCCTTCTTGCATCGGTGTTAAGTTGTATACCCCCGCAATAGTCAGCTTATCGGTCAAGACCATCTCTCCCTAAATTCATTTTTATTGGTTATAAAAATCCATAATGGCTTCCAGCTCTTCAATGGACAGATCGTCTCCCCCCACATCGGAAGGCGTCAGCTCTTGAGTCTCTTTTTCCATACAATGCTTGATTATATCCATCAAATGAGCCTTAAAACGGCTTCCCAGCAGGCTGATCTCAGCTCCCGTATATTCTGCAAGATTATATTCAATGGACATCGTCAGACAGCCATCTTCCACAAGACCCGTAATATTTAAAGCGACTTCTCTTTCGGCTTCGGGGCTGACGGTTTGGCCGTACGGCACGTCAGAAGCACCAAACAGCTCTGTGTTCACATCGTTATCGAACTGCCCCAAGTAGTTAAACTTGATTTCAGGCTCCAGCCGGAACTGCTGCTCTTCCTCCTGCCGTTTCGCGCCAAGATATTTCAGGATGCCGTAGCCAATACCCTTGTTTGGAATGCGCCGTAAGTTCTCTTTGACCGATTTGATATGGTAGGATATATCAGCCGAACCCGGGATATTTAATACAACTGGATAAATGGAGGTAAACCATCCGACTGTTCTGCCGATAGTCACATTTTTGATGATGTCTTCCCTGCCATGGCCTTCAAGGCAGATCAAAACATTGTCCTCGCTGGTCCATTCCCTTACGGCCCGTCCCAATGCAGCAAGAAGAATATCATTGATTTCGGTGTTGTAGGCCTTATGCACTTTACCGAGAAGCTGTCCGGTTTCGGCTGCAGCCAGCTTGAACGAATACTCCATATTATCCGAGACTCTTGGCGTTCCTTCAAAAAGACCGGATTTAGGCAGGGCTTTAACGTGCTGCGATTCGAGCTGCTGCCAGTAGGACTTTTCTTTTTGCAGCATCTCACTGTTTGCATACTCCGTTAATCGATCGGCCCACGTTTGGAAGGAATCCGTCTTGGATGGAAGCGCAATAGGATTACCACGCTCTGCTTGATGATACGCAAGTGTCAAATCTTCGAATAAAATCCGCCAGGAAATCCCGTCAATGATTAAATGGTGAATGATGATTGCCAAATGATCCCCCTGGCGTGTCTTGAACAATCCCGCCTTGACCAAAGGTCCTTTTGCCAAATCCAGACTGCCATGCAGTTCATCAATCATTCGGGACATCTCCAGCCGGCCATCATGCCCGTCGGCCACTGTCTTGATGACCAGTTCGAACCATGAGTGCTCCTCCCGATTGTCTCCCCTGTTATACTGCGTCCATAATCCTTCATCGTATTTAAAAACCATTCTTAACGCATCATGATGGCGGATCAACCCGGTGAAGACCTCTCTTAACAGGTCCTCATTGAATCCTTCCCGCTTATGAAGAACGACAGCCTGGTTCCAATGATTTGCTGGTGAGAATCCACATTCAAAGAACCACTTCTGAATGGGGGTAAGCTTCACCAAACCCTCGACTGGCCCCTGATCAATCTCGCGGTAATCCGCCTGAACATATTTGGACAGCTTCCGAATCTCCGGATTTTGGAACAGATCCTTCATTTTCAACTTATAGCCTTGATTGCTCAGCTTTGAGGAAATTTGAATGGCTCGAATCGAGTCCCCGCCCATCTCAAAGAAATTATGATCAATCCCGATCTTGCGGACGCTGAGAACCTCTTCCCAGATCGTCACCAGCATTTGTTCCACTTCATTACGGGGCTCCGCATAATTCTCATCCGGTGCAGCGCTGCGGTCGGGAGCAGGCAGTACATTTCGGTCGATTTTGCCGCTGATCAAGAGCGGCATTTCTGCAAGTATGATAAAGTACGCCGGGATCATATAGCTGGGCAGTGCTGCTGCCAATTCATCTTTTAACTCCAAGAGACACATCTCTTTGCTGCCCTGCACAACCGGCTCAAGAACCAGGTACGCACACAAATATTTGCTTCCGTCATCGTCTTCTCTAGCCAATACAACTGCCTGTTTGATATGCGAAGATTGGATAATGCAAACTTCGATTTCCTCCAGCTCAATGCGGTAACCTCTTATTTTGACTTGAAAATCCTTACGTCCGAGAAACTCCAGATTTCCGTCATGCCGCCAGCGTCCCAAGTCACCTGTCTTATACATCCTAAGACCTTCAGTCAATTCCGGGATAGATGGAGCAAATGGATCTTTACCGAAGGACTGGTCCGTTCTTTGCGAATCATGGATATACCCGCGCCCTACACCTGCACCGGATACGCAAATTTCTCCGTAAATCCCAGGCGGACAAAGGTTCATCTGATTATCCAATACATACAAATTTAAATTTGCCAGCGGTTTACCGATCGGAACGAAATCCGTATCTTTAGGCAGGTCGCAGATCACAAGCTGGCTGATATCATCAGCAGCTTCCGCAGGGCCATAAGCATTGACAATTGGAATGCCGGGATACAGGTTCAGCCATCTCCGGGCCAAATCCGGTTTTATCGTTTCACCCGTAAGCATCAAATGACTTAGAAAGTCCAGTTTCATCCCTTTCTGTTCCAGCACATCCAGCATGACTGTCAAATAAGATGGCACCACTTCCAAAAGTGTCACTTGATCAGAGGTAACTGCCTCCAAGAACCGTTCTGTTTCAAGCACTACATCTTGTGGATATATCGCAGTCGTCCCGCCCAATGCAAGAGCGCCGAAGCACTGCCATACCGAAATATCGAAACAGATATTGGCGTTTTGGGCAAAGACCAAGCCGTGATCCAGCGTCAGAGCATCCGCTTCAGCAAGAATGTGATTCAATAACCCCCGATGCTCAATCATTACGCCTTTGGGTTTCCCGGTCGAGCCGGAGGTAAACAATACATATGCCAGACTATCCGGACGCTGCAGTTTCCCGATATTCACCGGACTTTCTGTCTCTATTTCCTCCAGCGCCTGATCAAGACAAAGGATTACTCCTTCATACTGCTCTTCCATCCCATCCCGGATATACTCCGAGCGGGTAATAAGAACTCCTGCACCGGAATCCTTCAAAATACCTGTTATGCGCTTTACTCCATACTCGGGATCGATCGGAACATAGGCGCCTCCCGCCTTCCAGATTCCAAGCACACTTTGGATGAAATCGGGGGAACGCTCCAGCATTACAGCAGTAATTGCTTCCTCCGGCAGACCACCCAAGCGCTTTTCAAGGCAGCGGCCAATCCGGTTGGCTTGAGCATTGAGTTCAGCATAACTCCATACCCTTCCAGCGAATTTCACTGCTGGTGAATCCGGCTGTTCATTTGCGAAACGCTCAAAGCGTTGGGAAACACTCCGATTGAAATCGTAGTCTGCCTTTTGTCCTTGGCCCCAGCTCATTATTTCCCTGCGCTCTTCCAAACCGAGCAGCTCGACGTTAGCCAGCTGTATATCCGGCGCCGTTACAAGGTTGTGGAGGAGCTGCAGGTAGTGACGACCCATTTGTTGTGCAGTCAATTCTGAAAACAAATCGGTGTTGTACTGTAAATCAAGAGAAATCTCCGTATGATCTGCGTAAACGTCCAGCATCAAGTCGAACTTGGAGATGTCGTTCTTCAATTCATATGGAGTGAGTCGCAGATCGCCTAAAGAAACTTCCGGCTTCTCGCGATCCGTCAAATTGAACATGGTGTCAAAAAGCGGGTTTCGGCTTGTGTCTCGATTTAGATCAAGGAGCTCGACTAGACGCTCGAAAGGGAAGTCTTGATGTTGGATTGCTGATAACGTGTGATCCATTACTTCTCTGACTAACTCGCGAAATGTCTTCTGATTTTTCGGAAAACTCCGAAGCGCCACTGTGTTGATAAACATCCCGAGCATGTTCTGTACATCCGGGTGATTACGCCCGGCCGCCGGCGTTCCGACAATAATTTCCTCCTGACCGCTATACTTTGATAACAGGGTACAGTAAGCACCTAACATCACGGAAAACAGAGTTACGCCCGTATCCTGAGCCAGCTTCTGCAGGGACCCGGCAAGCTCCGGAGACAGCGCTAGATGCAGCGTTCTGCCGTTAAAACGCTGCACGGCTGGTCTTCGGTAATCCAGCGGCAGGTTTAATAGAGGCAGTTCTCCACGGAATTGCTCCAGCCAATATGATTCATGGCGTTTCATTTTTTCTCCGCCGAGCCGTTCATTCAACCAGAAGGCATAATCCTTATATTGGATGTCAAGCGGAAGCAGGTCGTTGTCGTTATACATCCGCTCCAGTTCATTTAGAAGAATGGCTCCCGACAAACCATCGGAAATGATGTGGTGCATATCAATCAGCAGCACCCCCTCAGCTTGTCCGGTACGAAGCCATTGAACTCGCCATAGCGGTGCTTCTTCCATAGAAAACGGGCGTATAAACGACTTGATTTGTTCATCGATTTGCTCCTTGCCCGCATCGGTCATTTCTACCTCTTCAAGCATACAGACTGCTTCGGGATGAATGATCTGAACCAGGTCCCCGTCAGCAAACCGAAACGACGTTCGAAATACTTCATGGCGGTCAATCAACCGATTGATCAAATCTTGTAAGCGCACAGCGTCAAAATCACCTTTAACTTGGTAGGCAAACGGCATGTTATATGCCGTTGATTCGGACTCCTCCAGCGTATGTAACACGTATATTCTTCTTTGCGCCGGACTCACCGGATAGGCGTCATCAGCAGGTGCCGATGAAATGGACTCCACTTCGTACACAGCGCCGTTCAATTCCTGGATTCGCTCCGCCAAAAGAGCAGCAGTCGGATACTCGAAAATGTCTCTCACGGTTATGTCAACGCCAAGTTCACCTTGAATACGGGAAACAAGGATCGTTGCTTTTAGTGAATGTCCGCCTAAACTGAAGAAATTATCTTCAATGCTTACCCTCTTTATTTCCAGAATCTCTGTCCAAATGGAAACCAATGCCCTCTCCGTATCGTTACGTGCAGGCGCATATTCGCCCTCATTACGGTCGGTGATCGGTTCGGGTAAACCACCTCGGTTAATTTTCCCGTTGGCATTATGCGGCATATCCTCCAGCTGCACAAAAATTGCAGGAACCATATAATCCGGCAAACAGGCAGTTAAATACTCCTTCAATTCAGAAGCCTTCAGATCGATATAAGCGGTATAATACGCACATAAGTATTTCTCGACTTCACCCTTGACAAGCACTGCTGCTTCCTGAATTTGTTCATGCTCGCTTAACCGGTGTTCGATCTCTCCAAGTTCGATTCGGAATCCCCTGATTTTGATCTGTTGATCCTTGCGGCCGATGAACTCGACATTACCATCAGGAAGCCATCTCCCCAGATCGCCAGTTTTATATAATCGAACGCCTGAGCGCGAAGTAAAGGGATCCTCCATGAACCCTTTTGCAGTCTGCTCCGGATTATTAAGATAACCTTTTCCTACCGCAATTCCAGCCACGCAAATTTCACCAACGATTCCAATCGGACACAGCTGCATTTGTTTGTTAACAATGTACATTCGAATATTGGACAACGGTTTGCCGATCGGGACATATCCCTTGTTCTCAGGTGCACCATTCATAACATATTGGCAAATATCATCGGATGCCTCAGCTGGCCCATACGCGTTGACCATTTTGATTCCCGGGCACAGTTCAAACCAGCGTGCAGCCAGCGAAGGAGTGACAGCTTCTCCTGTAATCATCAGATGCTTTAGAGATTCGAAGCGAAGAGAACGTGCCTGAACGATATCCAAAAGTACACTCAAGTACGAAGGTACCACTTCGAGAAGTGTTACCCGATCTCGGATGACCTGATGGATGAAACGCTCGGGTGCAAGGATCAGATCATATGGGTAGATCACCGTAGTCCCGCCCAGCACCAATGCACCGAATAACTGCCATACCGAAATGTCAAAACAGTGGTTTGCCGTCTGTGCGAACACAATCTCATCAGATAAATGAAGATCATGCGCCTCAGCCCAAATGTGGTTCAGCATACCCAGGTGCTCAATCAAGACGCCTTTCGGTTTTCCCGTCGAACCCGAAGTAAAGAGTGTATAAGCCAAGTCAGTCATTGCTGCCGGGATGCAGATATTGCTTTCGGCCTCTTCACCCTCAGGAAGGACAAGGTTATCCATCTCCGCGAATCGCCCCGGATAACGTGCTTTCAGCTCATCCTCCACGTATCCGGATAGTGTAATAACGATTCTCGCATTCGAATCGGCTATGATTCCGGCCTTCCTCTCCTGTGGATAATGAGGATCGACAGGTATATATGCCGCTCCAAGTTTCCAAATGGCGAGTATGCTCGCCACCATAAGCGGTGAACGGTCCAGCATTACCGCTGCAAAATCTCCCTTTTCAAGTCCGAGCTGTCTGAACAAGCGTGCCAGGCGATTCGCTTTTCGGTTCAACTGATCATAAGTCAGGCATTCATCCTGATAGCAAAGCGCCGTTTTTTCCGGATGAAACCCTGCCTGCTCTTCAAATAGTTCATGCGCAGGCTTATCCAGCCTGAATTCCTTTTCGGTGTTGTTGAATTCGGTCAATATGACCGTTTTCTCCTGTTCGGAGATGATCTCGATATCCTGCAAACATACCCCATCATTGTCCAATATCATGTTCACAATTCTCTTCAAATGCCCTTCCAGGCTGTGCAGGAAGCGCTCGTCATAGAGAAATCCGTTATAAGTAAACAGCACTTCGAGTTCCTTCTCCGGAAACACGGTCACGTCCAAATTGTAATTGGTGTGTTCCACCATATTACTGTCGATGATGGACAGGCTGCCTTTATCGCCGCCCGTTGTTTCCAGCGGATAATTCTCAAATACGAGAATATGGTCGATCAGTTGATTTTTAAGTACTGTTTTGGACTGAATATCCGCCAAGGAAACATAGTTATATCGGTTCGCTTCCAGCATGGATTCATTCACTTGGGCAAGCAGCTCTTGAAATGATGTGTGCTTATCGGTTCTGATTCGTAAGGGAACTGTATTAATAAAGAGCCCCACCATGCTCTCGATTCCCGGTAATTCTGGGGGCCTGCCTGATACGACAGAACCGAATACAACATCCTCGCTATCGTTATAACGCTGCAGTAACACACCCCAGATGGCGTGGAAGACCGTACTTAATGTCACTTGGTGTTGGACAGCCAGCTTTTTCAAGCGGAGGGTCGTATCTTCATCCCATTTAAAATGGAATTTTCGATGATCGAATCCTCTCCGATCTTCCCCTCCCCCCAGAGATGGGACCACTGCACGCAGCTCATAACCCTCGAGGTATTGGCTCCAGTAATGGAGTGCATCCTGCTGGTCCTGCTCCCCGAGCCATCTTATATAGTCGCTATAGGGATAAACCGGGGCCAGCCGCAGCGGAGAATTACTATCCAAAGCCTCATAAATCTGGAACAAATCTTGGGCAAGGATTCCCATACACCAGCCGTCCATAATGATATGATGAAATCTCCAAACGACTTGATAGATGTCCTGATCCAGTTTAAACACCGTCATTCGGAAGAGTGGGCCTGTCTCTAAATCGAATTTGTGCTCCAGGTCCCGTGCTTTCACCAGCTCAATGTGTCTCGGCTGTTCTTCCTTAGGATAGGTCGAAATATCTTCAAAGCTCATTTCCGGCTCGCATTGGTTCAAGACAATCTGCAGAGGCTGCTCCACTTCCGTATATATGAATACCGTTCTTAATACATCATAACGTTCTACCAATGTTGTAAAACTGCGCTGCATTGTTGGAATAGACAGCATCCCTTGAATGGTGAAGGAAACCTGCTCAAAGTACGCTTCAGAATCGGGTTCTAATAAGGAATGGAACAAAATTCCTTCTTGAGTCGGCGTAAGCGGATAAATTTTATCAATTTCATGATTGCTCAATGTCACACTCTCCCCATCTACATTGGCTGCCGGATTGCCACCAATCCGGCAGCTTCCACCTACGGCAGCACTACAGCTTCTTCTTCAGCTTACGAGATATGACATCCAATTGTTTTTGCGAAAGTTTGTTGTACTGGTAGTCGGTCGGCGTCATTTCTTTAACCTCTTTACGGCAGCAGTGCTGAACAACTTGTTCAAGATGTTCTCCGAACCGCTTCGCAAGCCGCTGCATCGTTTCCTGAAGATATTGATATTTGTTATATTTGATTTCCATACTAAATTGACCATTGCTAACCATGGAATTCAGCTCCAGCTTATATCCCTTTTGAACTTGCGGCCCGACCTCAGGTCCGGTTGAAATGTCAGACATGTAGAATGCCTCCGTCCGTGCTGTACCTTGGTCAAACTGCCCAAGATAATTAAAGACAAGCTCCGGTTTGAGCCGGTAATTCAATTGAAGCTCGTGAGACGGGTCACGGAAGGTCAAATATTTCATCAATTCATAGCCCAGTCCCTTACCGGGTACTCTACGCAAATTATCTTTGGTTCTTTTGATTAATTCGGCAGGATCGTCCGTCTCTTCAGCTCCGAGCACGAACGGAAACAGAGATGTGAACCATCCTACCGTTCTCGACACATTCACTTCTTTTATCACATCCTCCCGGCCATGCCCTTCCAGATGGATCAGTATGTTACCGGAACCTGTCCACTCTTTCAGCGTGCGGCTTAGCGCCGCAAGAAGAAGGTCTTGTATATCAGTACTGTAGGCATGATGAGCATCAGTTAATAGACTGCGGGTAAGACTGGTATCCAATGTCAGCTTCTGAACCGCATGATCTCCTACCTGATTCAAAGAAATCGAATGATCGACGGGAAGCTCGGTAACAGCAGCCTGCTCAACGGCACTCCAGTAACCTTTTTCTTTCAATAGTGATGAGCTTGCGGAATACTCTCTGAGTTTCTCCGACCATACTTTGAACGAATCCGTTTTGTCCGGGAGCTTCACCTCCGACTGTTCAAGCAACTGCATGTAGGCAGTGGAGAAATCCTCCAGAATGAACCGCCAGGACACCCCGTCAACGATCAGATGATGAATGATGAACAGCAAATAATCACCGGTAGTTGTATGGTAGATTGCCAGTCGGATAAGCGGTCCCTGCTCAATGTTCAATTCCGTCTGCAGTTTGGCTGATTGCCGCTCAATCTCGGCTTTCGTGTCTGCAGCTGCAGTCCCTTTGAGATCGATCACACTCAGCTTGTAATACGCTTGTTCATCCAATCCATGATTGAACTGGACGATCCTGTGATCCATCACACCAAACCTCATCCGCAGTGCGTCGTGGTGCTCCACCAGACGGTCAAAGGCCTCGTTGACCAACTCGGGAATGAAGCCTTCCGGCCTGTGCAGCATGACTGAATGATTGTAATGATGGACATGCTCCCATTTTTGCTCGAACAGCCGATATTGGATCGGAGTCAGACCCACTTCCCCTGTAACCGGCTCCTGACTTGTTTTGACGGTCATCGTCTGTACGTATCTGCTCAACTCCCGAATTGTCGGATGTTTGAACAGATCCCTCATTTCCATACGCAGGCTGTACGCAGTTAATCGTGAAGAAACCTGCAGTGCCTTGATGGAATCACCGCCGCATTCAAAGAAGTTATGATCCGTGCCTATACCTCGTACGCCAAGCGTCTCCTCCCATACACGCACCATCACTTCCTCAAGTTCGTTTGTTGGAGTCGAATCTTCTCCAGAAGGCTTGACTTCCATAACCGGATCAGGAAGCGCTCTGAAGTTCACTTTACCGTTCTCGTTAAGCGGTACGTGGTCAAGGAATACATAAGCAGAAGGCAGCATATATACCGGCAGTCTGGCTCCTAGATAGTCCCGCATATCCTGCGCGGTCAGTATTTGAGCAGCAACCAGATAAGTACAAACGTATTTGCTGCCGTTGTCGTCCTCCTTCACAGTGACTACGGCATCCTGCACATCCGGATGAGCTGCAAGCTGGAACTCGATTTCAGTAAGCTCTACCCGGTAACCACGAATCTTGGTTTGATGGTCGGCTCTGCCGATGAACTCGATGCTTCCATTCGGCAATCGCTTAGCCCGGTCTCCCGTTTTATACAGACGGTGCTCAGGAAGCAGGGGATGGGAAATGAACTTTTGGTTCGTAAGTTCTGGTTGTCCCAAATATCCGCGTCCTACCCCACGCCCGGCGATTACCAACTCACCTGGTATCCCATCCGGCAGCAGGTTTCCATAAGCATCCATAATTTGTGCTTCAGTGTGAAAGATCGGCTTCCCGATCACAGGCTGGCTGCTGAATTCCTGGAACGTATGCCGGTCGAATGGATGGGCAATGCATCCAATTGCAGCTTCGGTAGGGCCGTAGTGGTTCACGAATCTGGTATGAGGATATCGATCGAAATATCGCTTAACGTCCGGTATCCTTATTTTCTCGCCTCCAAGAACGATCAGTTCCAGCGAGTCCAGCAGCCCTTCCGTATCAAATCGCTCATGATTTGCCAAAATGTGAAACAAAGATGGTGTCGCTTTAATAAATGTAATGCCATTCACTGACATGTAGTCCAACACAAAAGCCGGATCTACATAATCGTGTCGATCGAGCAGGTGCAGCTCGCATCCGCACGCTAACGCCGGATACAGCGCGGTGTAGCACAAATCAAAACCAGGTGAAGAGAGCAGCATTGTTTTGCCTGTCTCGTCTATTCGTTGACTCGTCGCGAACCAGTGCACATAATTGACCAAATTTCGATGTTCAATCATAACGCCTTTGGGTATCCCCGTTGTCCCGGAGGTATAGATCAAATAGGCCAAATCGTCTTCTTTCACCGGAATATACAGATTTTTCTCCAGACCCTCAGTCGTTTTGAGATGATCTAGTAGGAATAACTGATCTGCAGTCTCAGCGGCAAACAGATCGGAAGCATAGGTCAGCAGGAACTGCGCGCCGCAATCCGCCAACATGAACTTCATTCGTTCCTGAGGGAACTCTGGATCAATCGGCAGGTATGCACCTCCCGCTTTGAAAACAGCAAGCACGGCAGCTATCGTTTCCGGTCGGTTCTCCATCACAATCCCGGCAATGCGGCTGCCTTCTTCAAAACCGTTCTCCAGCAGCATTTTTGCCAACCGATTGGCTTTCGTATTGAGTTCGGAAAAGCTCCATCGATCCTCTCCGCAAACAAGGGCCGTCTGATTCGGCATCCGTTTTGCAGTCGACTCGAACCATTCAATCATCGTGTCAAAAGTAGGTTTCGCCGTATCTTCTGTATCCTGGAGCATCTTCCTATATGAACTGTCTGTCTTCTCTTCACCCGACAGTAGGGAGAGCTTGGACAGCTCGAGCTCCGGCCTGTTCGAACATGTATGAAGCACATGGACCAATAACTGGGCAAAACGTTCCATTGTATCCGCAGTAAACAAAGCCTTACTATAGACGAATTCCAGAAGAATATTATCCTTGGTCACTTTGACCAGCAGGGAGATATCAAACTTGGATGATTGCTGCTGCAGCGCATACGGCTTGACCGCCAAACCTTTCACTTGAAAATCGTCTTCGTCTGCATTCTGCATCGTCAGCATCACGTCGAACAACGGGCTTCGGCTCAAGTCTCTCGGAATTGACAATGCTTCCACCAAGCTCTCAAACGGGAACTGCTGATGTTCGTAAGCGTTCAGGCATACGTCTTTGACTTCCATTAAATACTCTCGGAAGCTCTTCCGGCCCGCCGGCCTGGTTCGAATCGCCAATGTATTGATGAACACGCCCATCACCTTGCGCAGATCAGCATGATCTCTTCCGGCTGACGCCGACCCTACAATGATGTCCTCCTGCCCCGCGTACTTGGATAAAAGAATGCTGTACCCGGCAAGTAAGATCATATATAGAGTTGTCCCTGTTTCGAGCGCTAACTGCTGCAGCTCGGCTGTCAGTTCCGAACCGAGAGAAGTTTCAAGTTTTGCTCCCTCATTACTTTGGTACTGGGGCCGCGGAAAGTCGGTCGGCATACTCAATACTGGCGGCTCTACGGCAAATTGCTTGAGCCAGTATTGCTTGTCTTCCTCGAACACTCCTTTATGCAGCTGCCCGTTATACCAAGCGGCATAGTCTTTATATTGAATTCGAAGCTCTGGAAGCTCACCGCCGCTGTACAGCGTATTGAATTCTTCTATGAATACTTCAATAGAAGAACCGTCCGAAATGATATGATGCATGTCAATCAGCAGCACATAATCGTTTGCATCTCTTTTCGCAAGATATGCCCTGAATAATGGAGCTTTGCTCAGATCAAAAGGCAGAATGAACCTCTCGGAAAGCCAATCTAAATTACCATCTTCCAGACTTTCGACAAGTTCGATGGCAAATTCAACTTCAGGATGAATGATCTGCACCGGCTCCCCGTTGACCGTCTGGAAGGAGGTGCGGAACGCCTCATGTCGCTGCATCATGGTACGGAAACTGTTTTCCAGCTTCCAGATATCCAGATCTCCCTCAATCTCAAAAGCTGCCGTCATGTTATATGCCGTGCTGCCCCCATTCAATTGTTCAAGAATGAAAAGTCGTCTTTGTGCCGCCGACAATGCGTAATGACTGCGAGTTTCCGCAACGGGAATTTCTTCGAATGCACGACGGTTCCCTTGCTGAATCAACCTGGCTAATCCTTGTACCGTAGGATGATTAAAAAATTCCCCTACAGATACTCCTACACCCCATTCTTTATTAATTCTGGAAATCATAATGGTCGCTTTCAGGGAGTGACCGCCTCGTTCAAAGAAATTATCATGAGTACCGACCTGCTCAAGGCCCAGTTCTTCTTCCCATATCCGAACCAGTCGACCTTCGGTTTCATTTTCTGGAGGTGTATAAGACTCCATAGGAAGTGCACTCACTTCCAGCTCAGGCATTGCTGTTTTGTCGATTTTCCCGTTAAGTGTCAAAGGCATCTGCTCTAGCGGTATAAAGTAGGACGGTACCATATATTCAGGAAGCGACTTTAGCAGGCTTTCCCGGATCGATCCCGGTTCGCTTCCCTCTTGCGGAACATAATAAGCGCAGAGGTATGAATTTCCTTGGTTGTCCTGTTTAGCCACCACGACGGATTCCTTTACCGGGAGCTGACGAATCATCGCGGCCTCAATTTCTTCAAGCTCGATCCGGTAACCACGGATTTTAACCTGAAAGTCCATTCTGCCTATATATTCGAGACATCCATCTTCCCGCCATTTAGCCAAATCCCCAGTCCGGTACATTCTTTGTCCCGGGACTTGCGGATTGTCGACAAACTTCTGATTCGTCAAATCGTCGCGCTGCCAGTAACCTTCAGCCAGACCATCTCCACCGATGCACAGCTCCCCGGGCAGTCCGATCGGGACCAACATATCGCTGGCATCCAGTAAATAAATCTGTGTATTGCCAATCGGTGTACCGATATCCACTATTTCCTTCTTAGTTAAGTCACTGATACAGGACCATACCGTCGTCTCTGTCGGACCGTACATATTAAATATGTTTAAACCCGAAATCTCCTGAAGTCGGTGTAAAAAATATATCGGGAGAGGTTCTCCGCCGAGCATAATATCGGTCACGCTGTTCAGAAATGTCATGTCAGGATCATCACCCAGAAGCATTTTCAAACGGGACGGCGTCATTTGGAGCATCTTCACATGATGTTTCGTGATCAAACGGTTAAGCGCTAAAGGGTCTCGCTGGTCCGACTCTCCTGCGATGACGACAGTGAGCCCTTTGGTTAACGGCACCCACGTTTCGAGTACAAAAATATCGAATGAAACCGTCGTCAGGCACAGTATGCTCTTGCCGGGAGAGAATGCGATCTCCTTGGTCGCTGCCTCAATAAAGTTATGAACTGCACGGTGCGATATCATGACTCCCTTGGGATTTCCGGTAGAGCCCGAGGTATAGATAACGTAAGCCATGTGATCGGCTGTATGAACGGGTGAAGAAGGAATATCTTCCGGTGTGATCCCCTTATACAGGCTTTCATCCTGTATATCGATCACTGTGACATTGGATTCAGCCTGAATGTTCATTTCTTGATCGGTCAGCAAAATTTGTGCACCACTGTCGTCCAGCATATACTCAATCCGCTGTACCGGATATTCCGGATCAATCGGCAGATACGCGGCACCTGTTTTCAATACGCCGAGCAAAGCTGCGATCAAATGAATCGAACGGGTGACCATTACTCCAGCAATTGTCCCAGGCAGTACTCCTTTACGCCGAAGCGCAGCTGCCAGCAAGTCCGATTTGGCATCCAGTTCACTATAGGTGTAAGACTTATCCTCCCAAATCACTGCAACCTCATCAGGAGTAAGTTTCGCCTGCCGCCGGATCAGCTGATCAATGGTCAACTGCTTGTCATAAAGAAGCTCACCTGCATTAAATGCAGCCAGCAGCTGCTGACGCTCCCCCGCCGATAAAATATCAATCTCCGATAGAGTCAATGCAGATTGATCCGCTGCGCCATTCAAAATATTCACATAATGCATGAGCATCCGCTCTGCCTTTTCATGCTTAAACAACTTTTTGCTGTAATCCAGATTTAAGGTTATCGATTCCTCATTCCAGTCCTCAGCGCTAAGGGTCAGATCGTAGGGGGACACACCGGGATTTTTCTCCTCCGGCTTAAAAGTCACTCCCGCTGCGGACACACCCTCGAGTTCCATATTTTGAAATATAAACATAACGTCAAACAACGGATTTCGGCTGGAGTCTCTCCGAATATTCAGCTTTTCTACCAGCATTTCAAACGGATAACTTTGGTTTTCGAATGCTCCGATGCTGCTGTGCCGAACTTCATCCAAATATTCGGCAAACGTCTTGTCTTTGGCCGGATAACTGCGGATCGCAACAGTGTTGATAAACACACCAATCAGCGGCTCAATGTCGGGA
Source organism: Paenibacillus sp. AN1007 (assembly GCF_040702995.1). Lineage (NCBI taxonomy): Bacteria > Bacillati > Bacillota > Bacilli > Caryophanales > Paenibacillaceae > Paenibacillus > Paenibacillus sp. AN1007. Next base: position 1,406,519 of record NZ_CP159992.1, on the reverse strand, counting down.
TGAATACGCCCCGAAACCGGAGTGCCAACAATAAGATCATCCTGAGAAGTATATTTATGAAGCAGTACTTTATAAGCGGTAAGCATAACCATGTATAATGTAGTGCCCGTATCCGAAGCCAACCGGCGAAGCCGCTTCGTCAATGCTTCATCCAAGCAAAACGTCAGCCGCTCCCCCTCCACACTCCGTTGTCCAGGCCGAGGATAATCCAACGGCATATTCAGCGAAGGCAGCTCTCCTGCAAATTCATGCAGCCAGTAAGCTTCCTGTTCTCTCATGCGTTGTTCGTTAAACGTTTGATGCTGCCAGACAGCGAAGTCCGTGTACTGCACCCTGAGCTCTGGCAGCGCATGTCCTTGGTACAATTCCACCAGTTCTCTCATAAATACGGCCATAGAATAACCATCCGAAATTAAATGATGCATATCTACAAACAGCAAAGATTCGTCATTCGACAGTTTGACAAGCTCTGCCCTAAAAAGTGGTGCTTGGGTCAAATCGAACGGCTTCACGAAATTTCTGAACCGGTCATCTGCTGTTTCCTCAGAAGACAGTTCCGAGTACGGAACATGCAGTACAACCGCATCACCGATTCTCTGCACAATTTCCTGACCCCGAATTTCAAAAGACGTTCGAAACACTCGATGTCTGTCGACAATTTGCTCAAGAGCAGCAGTTAACCGGTCCGGATCCAGCTCACCTGCAAGATGGATCTGCCCGGGGATGTTATGAATAAGACTGTTCGCTTCAAACTGCTCCAATATATAAATCCGCTTCTGGGATGCGGAAATGCCATAATACTCCTGCTGCGGCTGTACCGGAATCAGATTGTATGATTCCTCCGCATGCCCGTTCAATAAACTGGATAACTGGCGGACCGTAGGATGCTGGAACCACTCGCCGATCGGAATTTGCATACCGAACTCCCGATATATTCGCGAAAGCATGACTGTCGCTTTCAAAGAGTTGCCGCCAATGTTAAAGAAGTGATCGTTAGGACCAACATACTCCGTACCTAAAAGTTCATTCCAGATTGCAGCAATGCTGGACTCGGTTTCATTTAACGGCTCCTGATCCTGAGAGAATATATCCAGACTGGATAGTGCATTTTCGTCAATGGACCCGTCTTCCAATCGCTGGAACGATTCCATTACCGCTATATCAGCAGGAATCGCATACTCGGCCAACCGTTCGGCCATCTCCACTCGAATACGCGAAACATCGATCGGCATCTGAGATGCCAAATAAGCCGCAAGCCTTGGAGAAGCGTTATGACATGATACTAGCCGAACAGCCACTTGAGCCTGCTGTAGGCTTTCCAGCTGCATCAGCTCGGATTCAAGTTGTGTCAAGTTGATCCGATATCCCCGGATTTCCGCCCAGCGATCAGCGTCACCACACATGATCATCGCCCCGGAAGGAACAATCATCGCCAGCTTCCCTGAGGACATCATTACATCGTTCTTCAAATCCAAGGTATACAGTTCGCCGATGGCCCCCATCGGGACCGGATTCCGCTGCGAATCAAGAATATACTTACCTTCATGCTTGTTCCCGAACTTCGTCAGCATACGAGCATGATCTTCAGTACTAACCGACAACTGCGATACACTCACAGAAGAATCCTGCGTCATAGAAAGTAATAGATGACGGTAACCTTCCGCCCAAATCTTCATAACTTCCAGGTCGAATAAATCGGTACTGAAATCGAAATCCAGCCGCAGCTCTTGATTAATTTCCGTTACATTAAGAAACAAATCATAATGCAAATGACGAACAGGGTAAGGAACAAGTTCGGTTTCCAATCCACTGAAGTTGAGCTGACGAACAGGCCGGTCCATATTAAACATCATATTCAAATTCGGTATATGCACTTCAGGCATGTGCTCCATCAGACTGGCGAGCGAATAACTTTGATGTCGGTCCACCCGCTGCAATATTTCCTTTACGGCACCTAAGTGGTCAGCAATGGTTTCACTGCCGTTCAGCTCCATATATATAGGAAGCAAATTGACACAATTCCCCATCAGGTGGGTCTCCCCCATGTGGGATTGTCCAGCCGTTGGAATGCTGACGACCATTTTTCTTTGCAAGGTGAGCCGATACAAAAACAAACCGTAAGCAGCCAGCATGGTAATGAACATGCTGTTCTTACTGCGAATGCTGAGCGCTCTTAACTTCGTGGTCTCTTCCCTGTCCAGTACTGCTGTAAGCCTGCCGCCATTAAACTTCTTTTTTCTAATGTATCCATGCGGAGAGGGCAGCTGTAAGGTTGGAACTGGCTCGCTGCATTGGGCTGACCAGAATGCCGCAGCTTCGCTGGCATCAGGTTGATGAAGTTTTTGTTCCTGCCATTGTAAATATTCAGCAAATTGGACCGGCTGCGGCAGCTGCGGTACACGCTTTTCGCAGACCGCCGAATAAGCCTCTTCCAGTTCTCCAGCAAATATAGCGATGGACCAGCCGTCAATGACGATATGATGGAAGGCCAGTGCCAACATGTATTCCTCATCAGCCAACTGCAGCACGGTAATTCGAAATAGCGGCTGTCCGGTATGCAGACTGATCGCTTCAGAAGCATCTGCTGCCAGCCAGCGGTCCAGATTATCCTTACTGCTATCAGCCAAATCACCGCGCATATCCTGTACCTTCAGCGGTGCCTGCACCTCTTGCAAAATCTCTTGGTACTCACCACTGCTGTCTATGACCGTTCGCAGTGCCTCGTGCCTGCGGATCAGTATATCGACCGCCTGTCGTAACGCATCTATATTCAAAGATCCCTTCATTCGAAGCAGTACGGACTCATTCAACGAAGCGGAAGCTGGTCCGCCCGCGGCGGAAGAAATCCAAAGCTGTTTCTGCTCATTGGACAGCTTGACCCGCTTTATTCTCCCGCCGTCATCGTCCGGAGGAGGGTCTCCCGGCAGAAAGCCGCCGCGCTGTAAATCACTCACGGTCTCTTTTACGATGCGTATGATCATGTCAATATCTTCATAGGTATGGGCCGTTGACATGAAGCAATTACGGCCCTCCCACACATAAAGCCCTCTGTAGTTCAAATGATAGAAGAACAGCTCGATATCTCCGAAGGAAACGAAACGGAATAAAGATCCGAAATTCACCATATAAATCGGAACTTTCCGCTCTTTGAAGAACGTGTTCAATGCGTGCACAAGATAATCCGTTTTACTATTTAACTCCTCATACAAGGCAGGGCCCTGCGACTCCAAATAGTCGATCGTTTTTAGAGCCACGCGCATGGTAAGCGGATGAGTGCAGAACGTGCCTCCGACAAAGGTTTTACGATCAGCCTTTGCTGGGTAGGAGACATCTCCAAAATTCCACTCCCCACCGTCGATTGGGTCCATGAAATCGCCTTTTCCAGCCACAATCCCGATTGGCAGGCCACCACCAACTACCTTCCCATACACTGCCAAATCGGCTTTCACGCCAAACCAGGCTTGAGCCCCTTCCAGACCGATCCGGAACCCAGTGATCACTTCGTCGAAAATAAGCGCAGTCCCCGAATCAGAGGTGATTTCTCGGAGCTGCTGCAAAAATTTGCGCGGCTGCAGGTCCGGACGGCGGCTCTGCACGGGCTCGACGAGCACCGCCGCCAACTCATGGCCGTACTTGCGGATGAGTTCCAACGATTCAGGTTTATTGTAGTTCAGCATGATAACGTCGCGCACAAAGTTGGCCTCGATCCCTGGTGCCATCGGGTAAGCGGAAGCATCGGCTTCCGGATGGGATACCCCCAACACTCCGTCGAATGTACCATGATAGGATCCGGAAAAAATGACAACCTTCGAGCGTCCGGTCGCAGCTCTCACCGTACGCAGTGCAACCATGACAGCCTCCGTTCCTGAATTGTAGAAGGCCACGCGTTCCATACCCGTAATTCGGCTAATTCGTTCAGCCACATCACCCGCGAGATCCGACATCGGGCCTAACGGTGGCAGCGAAGAAGAAGATTGTTCTTTCATCTCTGTAACGAGAAATTCCGGATTATGTCCGAGCAGATTAACTCCAAAGCCCATTGTCAAATCGATATATTCGTTGCCGTCTACGTCCCACATTCTCGAACCGGAAGAGCGTTCGGCTGCGATCGGATAGATGGCTTCTTTCCAATAGGAGCGGAATCCCGGTACATTACGGTTGTTTGCATGGACATAACGCGTACGCTGCGCATAGGATTTGGACCCTTTTGTACGTCTTGTATAATCTGCGATAAACGTATTCAGATATTCCTGCTGCTGCTCTGTAAAGTCCCCATCTTCACCAATCACCATCGGCTGATAGGGAATAAATGGCTTAGGCTCCTGAGCACCGCTGCCGGTTGGTTCAGCACGTACAACAGGGTGGGTCTGGATCACTGCAGCCGATTCGGGAACGGCGAAGGAATCAGAGGAGGATCCATAACTTGACAGATTCGTGCTCTGGCTGTCCGGTCTTGTCTTGTCTTTTTCCGCCTGCTTGTATCCACCAGGCAAAACGTCAAAATTCCGTCCGCCCCCCTCACTTCCACTCCTTTTAACCCCGCTGCCGCTTAAAAGCTCCAACTGCTTGCCCAGAATATCATTGACATGCTGCTGCTGAAGGGTCATCAGCTCCATCTGCTGGGTTAAAATTCGCTCCACTGCCGAGCCTCCTGTAACCGGAGGAGAAATCTCGTCCTTCATCTCCATAGAAACAGCCGCTGCTGCCTGAAGCTTCTGATCTTCCGCTTCCTGCAGTATCACTCTCTTATGCGACTCGTGCTCCCGATTCCGTACTTCCTTATTGACCGAAGCCACAGCCGATTTCAAATTAGCATTTTCGATAATATATTGGGTTAACGTGTGAACATTCGTGATCGAATCAAAAAACCTTTCAATCGCAATATCCAGCAGGTAAACATCTTCAATTTCCTTGCGAATTCGGACAAGCATAATGGAATCCAGTCCCATTTCAAGGAAGTGGGCAGAGCTGTCTATCTCAGTCACATCCAACCCTGAGGCATCACTGATCATTTTCTTCACTGTTTTCTCTACATCAGCTGACAAATCAAAAGTTCCAGCGGTCGCCGTCATTAATTCGGTTTGTTTAGAAATCGCAGTTTCATCCTCCTTAAGCCCATCGCTTCGTTCGATTTCAATCCAGCATCGCTTACGGTCAAAAGGATACAGCGGTAAAGGAACCTTTCTCGCGGAATAGAACTTGTCCCACTCGATACGTGCGCCCTGAACGTACAGCTCGCATAACCGTTCAAGCTGCCGCCCCCGGCTCTCTGGCGTCGCGGAAACGAGCTCCAAAATCATTCCGGCGGCTTCTTCATTGATGCGTGACAATTCTTCCTCAGTGATTTCTCCGCGCCCTAATTTCTGGTTTGATTCGGAAACGATCCGATATACGCCTCGAAATATTCCCGGATGTCCTTTGTTCTCAGCAAGGCCTGTCAGTTTACGGGTTAATTCTTCGCGTGAGCGGCAGACGAATGCGATGCGGTTCTCAAGATGAGCCCTCCCCGTACTTGCCGTGCCGCAAATATCCGATAAAGTCTGGCTCGGATATAAGTTCAAGTGCTGCACATACCTCAGAATCAGCTCTTGAAGAGCGCTTTCGTTTTTGGCAGACAAGGTGAACAAATGGGATTGTCCATTCTCTTCTTCTGATCCTTCCGCTCTTGGATCAACGAATTCTTCCATAACCACATGGCAGTTCGTCCCGCTAAATCCGAAGGAGCTGACTCCGCAGCGAAGCGGCTGCTCCGAAGCATCAAATGCAGCGGGCTCGGAATTAATATAAAAAGGAGAATTCTCTATATTTATATTTTTGTTAGGCTCTCTGAAATGAAGCAGTGGTGGATTTTTCCTGTATTTAAGCATCAGCACTGATTTAATCAGACCCGCAATGCCGGATGCTTCAAACGTGTGTCCAATATTGGCCTTCACGGAACCCAGCGCACAAAACTGCTTTTTATCTGTATATCCGGCAAACGCTTTCTCCAAAGCTGAAAACTCGACTGGATCTCCCAGTTTTGTCCCCGTTCCGTGAGCTTCAATAAACGTAAGGGCTGCCGGGTCCACGCCCGCATCCTCCCAGGCTGCACGGATCACTTCGCTCTGGGAGACAGGGTTAGGCGCTGTAATGCCCACTGTCGTTCCGTCCTGATTCACTGCACTGCCCTTAATGACAGCATATACCTGGTCTCCGTCACGGAGCGCTTGAGTCAAAGGTTTTAACAACACGGATGCCACGCCTTCGCTCACACCCGTTCCATTCGAAGCCGCATCAAAAGCACGGGTATATCCGTCCACGGATTCCATATCCAGCCCTAATGACAAGGGTAGTATAGAAGTTCTGACTCCACCGGCAAGCGCCATCTCGCATTCGCCAGAGCGGATCGCCTGACATGCCATATGAACAGCGACCAAGGAAGAGGAGCATGCCGTGTCTACGGTTACCGCCGGGCCTTTAAAATCAAGAAAATAAGCAATGCGGCTGGCCAAGACGGAAGGCAAGTTTCCGACGATATAATTTGATATTTGATCCGGCTGTGCTTTGGAAATTAGACGTTCGTAATCATACCCAACTTTTGAATAACCGGCGTACACGCCCACCTTCCGGCCGCGCAGCTTGTCCCCGGCATATCCAGCATCCTCCAGCGTTTTCCAGGCCTGCTGCGTAAATAACCTTTGATTCGGGTCCATTAACTTCGCTTCGTTAGGGGTGATTTTGAAAAATGTATAATCGAATTTATCAATTTCCTCTAGATATCCGCCAGGTCTAAAATCGGGTTCCTGTGCATCCAGCCCCATCACGGATAAATAATCTTTAGCATCTTCCCGCCGATCACCCTGCAGTTCTCCAATATAATGGCTGCCTTCCATCAAATTTCCCCAGTACTCCTGAACGTCTTCCGCACCCGGCAGCTGAAGTGACATCCCGATAATGGCAATATCCTTATCCTGTTTCGATGAACCAATTCCATTCCTTTCTTGTTGATGGGATAACGTTGGTTCTGACTTCAGGAAAGCAGCCAAGTCATGAATCGTCGGATAGGCAAACAAATCTGCAACGGCCAGCTTAACTGAAAACATTGTCTCAATCCGTTCAGCCATCTGCGCCATATGGAGGGAGTTTACTCCCATATCAAAGTAACTGTCCCGAACACCCACCTCGTCTTTCCCGAGTACTTCACGACAGATACGCTGGATATCACGCTCGATTTCCAATTGCGAACTCCTAGGCCGAAGTGATTCTTCCTGCTTGCCCGCCATTTCCTTTTTTTCTGCTGAATGCATACTCTTTAATTCCTGCAAAACCTCGGTAAACTCGCCATTCTGATATTGCTGGGCAAGCACATATCGCTGTATCTTTCCGCTGGTCGTTTTAGGCATGCGCTTGGTTGGCACCACATCCGCAATTTCCCAGCCTCCCCGTTCGTTCAAAAGCCGTTTAAGCTTTAACGCAATCGGATGAAACTTTTCTAATTTTCTTTTGGAAACGACAAATAGAATAATTTCTTCCTTTTTCTTCTCTGCATTGTAAATCCCACATGCGGCTATCCGGCCAAGCTCCACACCTTCTACTTCCTCGGCGATCCGCTCCAGATCATGAGGGTATACGTTCTGCCCGTTCACAAAAATAATATCCTTGGCCCGCCCAGTGACCACTAATTGACCACTGCGGAGGAATCCCAAATCCCCGGTTCTGACCCAGCCGTCCGGAGTCAATAATTCACGGGTTGCTTCGGGGTTATTATAGTATCCTCTTGTGACGTTATCCCCCCTGATATGTATATGGCCTATCGCACCGTCCATGGATTCTGTGCCGTCTTCCTTACAGATCCGCAGCTGGCAGTAGTCGATCGCACAACCAACTTCAACAAAGGAAAGCGCATAGGGCAATTCTTGATTAACTTCAATAACCTGTTCCCCGACGTTAAGATGACGGCGGTCAACATATACAGTCACAAATTCATCTTCGATCAAAGGTATGGCAACGCCTACAGAAGCCTCAGCAAGTCCATAAACAGTATACATCGCAGTCCGTTTCAGACCGTAAGGAGCGAAAGTGTCCAGAAATTCATAACACAGCTCCGTTGAAATTGGCTCTGCTCCGTTATAAATCATGCGGATATTCGACAAATCCCAATTCTCAGCTTTTTCCGGTTTGAAAAACTGCATTAAGTATTTATAGCCGAAATTCGGAGAGGAGATGATAGTAACCCGATGTTCGCTTGCTTTTTTGAGCCAGAGTATCGGCTGTCTTATAAATAAAGATGTTGGAATAATGTATTGATCCGAGTTGGCTATCAGAGGTGCCAAGTGGTTGCATATCAGTCCCATATCATGAGTCAGAGGCATCCACTGCAAATAGGAATCTTCAGAGGTGGTTTTTGTTCTATTTAAAATACCGTTAACGTTATAGATCAGATTGCGATGGGTCAGTATAACCCCTTTCGGATCTCCCGTCGAACCTGATGAAAATTGAATAAACGCAATATCTCCGGGATGTGGACTGTAAATCTGGGGAGAGAATTCCTTTGAGAATACCGAATGATCATCAAGAATAGATACCCTGCCGCGAAGCTTATCGAATAATTCTAGCTGTCCGCTCTTCACTGAAAAGTTTTCTAAATCTCGCAAAATTTTTGAGTTTGCAAGCAGGTAAGGACGATTTAATATATTCCAAATCCGAAATACTTTGCTCTTATGTTCGTCATTGTTGCCGGTACTGACCGGGACAGGAATGATACCGCCAAGGATGCAGCCCCAAAAAGCGATAATAAAGTGACGATTATCGTCGATTTGGAACACAACCTCCTGCCCTGCTTCGACTCCCTGCTTTTGGAGATAGCCCAAAAATCCGCAAGCTTCTTCATAGAGCCCCTTATATGTAAGCTGGTTTTCTCGGTCATCCCCTTCTATAAAAATGATCCTTCGTTCCGCCGTGCTTCCTCTTTCTTTCATTACATCCACCAGACTTGCAAATTGCTTTGTGTACACGTTCTTCCCCCCAGAAAATGATGAAATTGTTCGTGCAGCCTTCTAAAAATTTGCTGGTAACTTGTCCATAATTATCATCTGTTCTTCAAGCGGTAATTGTTTGGTGAACAGCACTGACTGAAGCAGACCTTTAATCCGAATTAACGTTTGCGTAAAATCCAAAGAATTATTTTCAGCTAACTTTTCGATCAAATCCCTGATTTGTTCGATAGGCAGGATTACGCCGGCACTGTAAGCCATGGCATCATGATTCCGATTTCGCGCAATAATGGCAGCTGTTAAGGATTGTCGAATGCTGACGATGATTGCTTCACGATCATTGTCGCTTCCGTCAAAATATGTCCGCAGCTCCTCCAATTGCTTAGGATGATCGAATTGCCATGTCTGAACAGCAGGATAGGTTTCCTTCATTAGGCGTGTCAATACTTGGCGCGGCCCGACTTCCACTGTTCGACGGATTCCTTGACTGTTCAGATAATGCATCGTTTCCAGCCACCGCACGGGCTGGATCATTTGGCGATAAAGAAGCGGGAGCAGTTCTTGCCTTCCGTACGGTCTTGCCATTACGTTCGAGATGATTGGCCATCTTGCGTCCCTGGTCTCCAGCTTCTGTAATTCAACGGCTAATTTCTCCGCTGCCGACTGCATCAACGGACTATGAAAGGGGGCGCTAACATTTAAATATTTAATGCTTACATCCGGAAATTGAACCTGCAGCCGCTCGACGACCAACTGAACAGCTGCTCGATGACCAGCAAGTACATGTTGGTTCAAGGAGTTATAACAAGCGATCACAACTTGTGAGCTTTCGTTACTGGCTTGTCGACAAAATTCCTCCAGCTGATCAGAAGCAGCATGTGTCACAGCGACCATTGCTCCACTGTCGGAAGAATGTGCAGCTTGCATTAACAATCCCCGCTTCCTTACGATCTCAAGCCCGTCCCGAAAAGATAAAACACCGCTGCATACGAGTGCGGAGTATTCGCCAAGGCTGTGTCCGGCCATAAAATCAGGTTCCCACCCCAGCTCTCTCCTGCCGATTTCAAAGGCAATAACGCTTACAGCTAATATGGCCGGTTGTGTATTCATCGTCTGCATAAGCTGTGAATGGCTGCCTTCAAAACATAATTCAGTAAGATTGAAACCCAGCGTGTCGTTCGCTTCTTCGAAGTAATGCTTTGCTAGAGTAAATTCATCGTACAGCTTTCTTCCCATACCGACATATTGTGATCCCTGACCCGGAAACAAAAATGCCGTCGTTGGCATAAGCAGACCTCGATTCGTAGTATTTTGTTTTAAACACGATTAAAACAGTGTGAAAAATATTCTATGTTGGGAGGTTTTGGAGAAAATTGTCGTTTTGTGGTTGATAGAAGAAGGGGTGTTTTTTAAATATTGCTCAAAAATTTAGGATATAGTTGTAATTTAAGCATAAAAATACAATACAATACAATTTATTTCCATGTCAAGTGAGTATTTAGCTTAAAAAAGAGGAGGTCCATAAGGAGATATTCTGCTGTTGGAGGAAGACGGAGCTATCTTATCTCAGTTATATGTATCTCTTACCTTAACAGCGAAGGGTGTCACAAGCAGCCATTTCAAGGCTTTTTGTGACACCCTTTTCTATTAATCCATGGTTAAAAGACGAGGTGATGTCGTTTGAATAGATTTGGATGCTGCCCAACAACCTAAACCAGCGGCAATAATACTTAGAGGTATCATCAAGGCTATTCCTCCACCGTTCATAATCAAGGGAACTTCAACAATCCCATAATCGGCTAAAATAAAGTTAAGCAGCGGGGGAAGTCCTAATAGACCTAACGGAATGCCGACCAAAGCACCGATTCCCGATACAACCAGGATACCCGTTGTTTCCGAAAGACGGATTTGACGGGATGTCATACCGATTGACTTGTAAATCCCGTAGGTACGGCTCTCTTTTTTCATGTTAATCCGGCATATACTGTAGATGATAACAAACGTAATGACGATAAACAAAAGGGCCATGACCGACATTGGCAGTACGATGATCGTGACAGCCTGGGAGAATACTTCATCAACCAACGAAGCCTGACTTGCGATCCCGAGCACACTTCCATATTGCTGATTCAATTCTTTCACGAATTGATCGACTGAAGTTCCTGCATTCAGATTAACAAATGTAGTGTTCATCGCACTTCCATAGTCTGGATTGCTTTTTCTGATGACATCAGCAGTAATTCGCCCCGTATTGGACATGTTCGCAATGGCCTGGTAAATCCCGGTGACTGTCAGAGTATGTTTTTCACCTTCAATGTAGATGTCCAGTGAGTCGCCAGACTTGATACCCAAAGTTCTCGCAACGTTCACACCGACCGATATTTCATTGTCAGAAGCAGGGTTATGACCTTCCACATTTTGATAGCCTATTTCATCATAGTTCCCATCAGCCACCGTCAGTAATATCCCCTTTGTATCTTGTTCATTAGCCCCATGCTTTTGAGGCACTGGTAATACTGCATTTGCATCTCCATAACGCGAATAATTCTTAACCCTCGGATCCGAAAGGACTTTTTCTTTAAGCTGTTCAAAGGTTAATTGGGCTGGATTATCAATTCTTACGGACAGATCAGCCGAATCATATCCCCATTTGGCAATGGTTCCGTGTATGGAAGAAATGCTGTATACAAACAGGAAACCAAAAACAAGTACAGCGGTGGACAAAGCGGACATTAGAACAATCAGCAGCGAACCCCGAATATTCTTCGTGACGCTTCTTAACCCAATAATCATGGAAGTCGGAAGAGAACCTATCTGCAGAAGCTTCCGTTTCCAAGCTGCCTTTCCCCCTGATTTTTGCGAATACTCTTTCTCCGACATACCATAACGAACGGCTTGTGCTGGCTCGACACGGCGTGCCTTATTCGAAAAAAGCAGGGCAGAGAGAAAGATAACCATTACGACTGCCGCACCAGTCCATATCCCCGCTGCTGAAAACAGCCCATTTATACTTGATGATCCTGTATTGAGATAAGCCATAGATTTGGCAACAATTGTACCAGAAAGCATATTGCTGACCAGAATCCCCGGAATGACCGAGACGAGCGCCAAGAGCGTGTACTGTCCTACATAAGCCATAATTACTTTGCTGGAGGATAATCCGACAGATTTGATAATTCCGATCGTTCTGTAGCTGGAAAGAATCGCATCGGAAATCGTGAACCCTAAGGTGTAGAGGGCAACACAGATCATGACGACTGCAAGAAATATCATAACGAAACTGATAACCTGGTTCGCAATCATATAATACGAAGACAAGCTCTCGAAGTCTTTAACCGATTCCAGATAAGGGGTACCGAGAAACTGTTCAAATCTTTCCCAGTAGGCCCTATTCTGGCTGTAATCATCAAACCGCAATCCGGTCATATACTTGTCGTCGCCCGGTAATGTGGTCATATTTGTATTGTAATCCTGATGATTCAGCCAAATTCTCCCGCTCGTAGCAAATGGCGAACAGTATGAAATATCCACGACCACGGCCGCAACGTTTAACCGAATGACCCCTTCATCCGTCTTGAATTCAATTGGATCTCCAACATGAATATCATTGGGATAAGCCAGAGAGGTAGGAATCCAGGCGGTTCCTGCTTCCGGTGAAGCTTTTTCTTGCCCTTCCACAAACTGCAGCCGGTCGACGGGAAAAGGTCCGCTTGGCGCATCCATCATGAATAAATCAACATTAGGGATCTCTTTTCCAGCATAAGACATACTGGACAGATAACGGTACCGCATCAAATCCGAAACCACTACACCTTTCTGCTTCTCCCACCAATTGTGTACCTGGTTCGGATCATGGATGCCGTTCTCCATCTGCAATATTTGGTGAGCACCATGGGACTTATCATGCATACTCTCATACATATGGTTTGTGTTGTTAAGAACCGACACGGCCGTTGAAAGGAGCAGGGCCGCCAGCATGATGATAATTGCAATGAAGCTGTTTTGCACTTTTTTATGCTTCAGGTTGGTCCAACATAGTTTCCATGCAGCATACATCACTACTCCTCCTTTTTTGTCATAAACATGAATATTTGGTTTTCTCTTGCTTTCATTTCATCCGGTGAATATTTGCCAAGTTCCAAAATCCCTTCGATGGTTCCGTCTTTGACCAAAACTAACCGGTCTGCCCTGCAGGCAGCTTTTATATCATGCGTCACCATCACGATCGATTGAGCATTCTGGTTCATCTCGGTCAAGAGATCCAAAATTACTGCACCCTGTTCCTGACTTAATGCCCCCGTCGGCTCATCCGCAAAAATTACTTCGGGAGAATTAATTAAAGCTCTGGCAATGGCTGCTCTCTGCTGTTGCCCTCCAGATACCTGGGATGGCAGACGTTCGGCTTGAGCCCCAATCCCTATCCTGTTCAACAGATCTAATGCTTGTTTATTCACATCCTTTTTGCTGCGACCAGCCACATATCCCGGAAAAGCAACATTCTCAATCAGGGAGAAATCAGGAATCAAATTGATCGATTGATATACATAGCCAATTTTATTGGACCTGAAATCCGTAATTTCTTTTTCCGAATATTCGTCAATTCGTTGTCCCTTGAAAATCACCTCTCCGGAAGTGATTCCATCCAGACCGCTCAGGAGGTACAATAACGTTGATTTCCCTGAGCCCGAACTGCCCATAATAACTGTAAAGTCACCTTTGTATACTTCGAGATTAATACTTTTAGCTGCGAGAAACTGTTCATTTCCCGAGGAGTAGGTTTTGCACAAATCAACAGTTTTGATTAACGTTTCTTTTCTGCGATTCTCTGTTATCATTAAGAGCGCCTCCCAAAGTTAACTTTATTTTTTCATTCATTTATTTTGCTGAATACTGTTCAATCTCAAGATCACCGGTGTCCGAGATCAGTTCTACCAATGGTCCTCCCTCACCGATATAACCATCCTGATAATTCGGCAGTGTCACCTTAATGGTCCCGGAGTCTGCAGCAAATTTGGTGCGGAGTGCTTGGGGAGCTTCGGCTGTTTGGATGATAATATCTCCCGTATCGGATTTAGCATGAATATCTTGAATGATGTGATCAAGCGAAGCAGTAATGGCTCCAGTATTTGTTTCCGCTTTGATTACCCCTTCTTTTATATCCATCTTTATAGAACCCGTGTCGCTTATGATCTGATATTCGCTCGCTATGACGGAGTCTACTGAAATATTTCCTGTGTCGGTCACAACCTGCAGCTGGTTTAATTGGGTTTCAGGAATTCCTATCGTTAGCTTAAGGTTCGTATAGATATCAAAAAAACGGAATTTGCTTTCCTGAGTAACTTCAATTCTGGTTTGTCCCTGATCCTGAGAGATTTGCAGCTGGTAATCCTTCAGCGACTGCTTTGTCGTCTTTCCCTCCAAAACGGCCTTGATTTCATTCCCCTTAATTGGTACTACATCTACCGTCCCCGTTTCTGTACGGATAAGCAGGTTCGTTGTCTGGTCCATCCTAACATTTTGTTCAGTAGAAAGATCACCTAAATTAAATGGCGACTTTCCCAGCATATACAGCACTACATTTCCAATCGCGCCGATGACAATCAGCAGAAGAGCAAGTCTGATTACGTTACGGAATCTATTTTTCAATGTGGGTCACATCCTTTTTTATAACTTTCAAATTATATTTCAGATACCTGATAACCAGATTGTAATAAATCCGGGTAAACTTTATCGCTCCAGTGAGGATCAAAAGTCCTCCACCAACCAAGGCAAGCATAAGAAAAATATCATTGAAGAAAGCCATGAGCGACGGATTCTGAATCATTAACCAGATCGGCGAAATAATCAGAAAAATGGCAAAGCCGAATATCCCGGCAATGAGTAGTAAGGAGGCAGCAAAGGGCAGCATCACGATAATTAAGTTGAACAATCCTAAGCTCACCGTTGCCATAACCGCTCTAGTTACGCTAATGAGGGTAGGGGATTTATCCGCCTTTTCAATGTGTGACTGGGTAAGCACTTCACGAGCAACCAGTCGGGGATTCCCGAGCTTGGAAATCACCTCTGCTTCAGACCGTCCGCTTAATTGAGCAAACTCAAAATGTTCCCTAAATTCAACCATAATATCAGTCAATTCCTCAGGAGGAAGCGTCTTTAGATTCTGTGCCAATTCATTGAGATAGGCTTCTTTATTCAATCCGATTCGCCCCCAATCATTTCCTGTACGCCTACGGCAAATGCATTCCATTCGTTGACCATTTTGTTCATGACTTTCCTTCCCTCATGGGTAATCTTATAGTACTTCCGGGGAGGCCCCTCATCTGATTCGGATAAATAGGTTGAAAATAATCCTTCCGATGCCAGCCTTCGTAATAAGGGATATATAGTTCCCTCCGCTATTTCAAATTTTTGCGATATCTGTTCTACTAACTCATATCCATAACGGTCTTTCTTTGATGTTAAAACAAGAACACAAAGCTCCAACACACCCTTCTTGAATTGAACATTCATTATTTTTCACCACGCTTTATTTAGTACTGAGCAATAAACAGTAGCTGTTAATACAAATATTACCACCTGCTACTGTTTATTGCAAGGTACCTTTCAATATTTTTCCTTTAAACTCCATTTTTTAGGCACCAACCTAACTGACATGCTCATTTTATAATCAGAATAATCGACCCCATCAAGACCTATCGGAATGAGAGAACCCATTCGTGCGCGCGACATGAACTCCCTGTTAAACGTTAGCTTTTTCGCCCCACAATCCGTCCTCAAAATAAAGAAGATACTCCATTGCTGTGAATCCATTTTTTCATTTTCAGACATAAAAAAAAGGAAACCCCTTGTGTAACAAGGAGTTTCCTTTTTCTTCAAATATGCCGAGGACCGGGATCGAACCGGTACGGTAGTCACCTACCGCAGGATTTTAAGTCCTGTGCGTCTGCCAATTCCGCCACCCCGGCGTATGTATAACTTTCTTGGCGACAAGAAATATCTTACCATGGATAAACCAATAATGCAACCCTTTTTCTAAAAAATGAAACAGGCACTGCAAGCATCAGCTCACAGTGCCTAGAAAGTCCGAGTTGCGGTCCCGGACTTCCGGTAAGCCATCTATATTAAGGGAGGTGTGAGATAAGAATACCTCCCCAACATTAAAGGAACCTAAAATCAGCCTTAAATTAAACTAAAAAAGCAAAATCGATTTCACACGCTCCGCCTGCTCCTCGCTGCATTCCACAATGACCAGAATATGCCCCTGCAGCAGCCAGTCCTCATAGCAGCGCGCATCCTGCTCCGTAATGCCTGCTTCGGTCAACGTTAAGACCAGATCATCCGTCTCACTGCCAATCTCATTGCCAGCTAGCCTTCGCACTGCTTTTCCGATGGATGCCGTCTGATCCATTCGTTTTCCTAGTCCGGCCAATATCCCCTTCAGTGCACCAAATGCTCCATCCGTTCCAGCACCTTTCAGCGGCTTGGGCAGCCCGGTCTTCTCGCTGATCATATCCAGGTCCAGCTGTTCTTTGGCTACAGCTCCCAAATGTTTATCTTTAATGCCTTCCTTTTTTAACGCATTCAACATGATAATAGCCTCGTGTTCCGTGCGGGCAAGCCCAACAAACAGTTTCGTCATTCTATTTCCCTCCCCTTTCTCATACCCTCATATCCTAATATAACCCTGCAGCTAACGTTCAGTAACGACAATTCCATTCGCTAAGTCAATTCACCTATAGAAGCTTAATTATTTCCCTACTGGAAATCTATACCTAGTTCTGATAGACTAAATAAAGAAGACAAATTAACCATTGAAAACTTAGACATATGGGTAAGCATCTTATAATCAGGAGCAATGACTTATGAAAAAAGAGGTAGAAATTGCCATTAAGCGTAATCAACAGATTATAGTTCATAACACAAGCGGACAGACCGTAACCGGCTTCCCGGAGCGTTCGGCTGACAGCTCCATTCTTTCTTTACGCACTGTACAGGGAAATGTGTGGATTCCATTTGACGAAGTCGAACATGTCACTCGCCTGTTAACTCTTCGCTCGCACCATCTAGATACAATGCAGCTCGTATAAGCTCGTATAGGTATTTATATACACCAGTTACTTCATACTTCAGATCACAATCATGACGAACTCTCTTGAACGAATAAAGAACAGAAATCCAACTATTCTTAAAATAACCTGATGCGAGAAATTTGATTTCTTTCGTCAAGTACTATATCCAAAAAAACCAGACGTCAGCAGCGTCTGGTTTTTCTTATTCGTTAAATTTTTTTTCGAGCAAACACTCTCCATCTGCATCACCAGTACTACTTCACGACAAATCTGACTCGTGTACCATCTGGATATGTACTTAGTTGATTGCCTACCCATGAACCTGCTCCGCGATTATCTTTAGGCGTAATGTACTGGATGTCCGCCCCCTTCCCGCCCTCTGCACACATGGCCATAGGCCACTCATCGCGATCCTTACCCTTTTTGACAGGTACCCCTCTCAGTGACAGCTCCCTGTTCCCTTCAGCCCCTTTTCGATCAATGGTACAGACATCGGAATGCCCATCTTTGATCGCTTTTCTGATATGACCAGCTGTCTCTGGATACCGATCTGCCGGAAATGTAATCGTATGATCTGCATTCCTGTCGGTTGTTTTGAACGGAGACGGGATGTCCAGCGGCCATTCTCCACCTGACCATGCATAAAGTGCAGCAAGTATCATACCTACTACCGCCAGAAGCTTTCCTTTAAATGGTCGATTCCCTCTGCTTCCTCTTCTACTGCGTCTCTTACTCATGATGTACCTCCCCCATGTAACACTAGCATTATAACAGAACGCCAGTTCGCAAAACAATAAATTCCCACATAAAAAAGCAGCCAGATCCTTCTGGCTGCTTCCTCTGTGTTCTTACCCTGCATTGGAAATGCTATGTCCGCTAAGAAAAGGCACCGTTACATGGAACTCCGTTCCTTTGCCTTCGACACTCTCCACTGTAATGCTGCCGTCCATTAACTCCAGCAGCTCTTTACAGATCGTCAACCCAAGTCCACTTCCGCCAAACCTTCTCGCATGTGAAATATCCGATTGAGTAAAGGCATCAAACAGCTGGTCGATCTGATGAGAGGCAATACCGATACCGGTGTCTCGTACCGAAAAGCTCAATACCGTCTGCTCTTGTGAATGCTGTTTGACATCCACTTGAAGCTTCACTTGTCCCCGCTGCGTAAACTTGATCGCATTGCTCAGTAAATTATCCAGCACCTGTCGCAGTCTGAGCGGGTCTCCCCAAAGCACTTCAGGAATATTTAGATCAGCATGACACAATAAACGAATTTGTTTATTCATCGCTGCTGGCTCATGCGTTTTTACAATTTGCTGAATCATCTTTAATGGCTGAAACTCAATGTGTTCCACTCCCATTTTGCCTCGACCCAGCTTTGCCATATCCAGACTGTTATTTACGATATTCAGCAGCGCCTCTCCTGAATGACGTGCGAGTTCCAGATATTCTTTTTGCTCCTCGGTAATATCACCCATTCCTGCCAGTTCAATCATGCCCATAATGCCGTTCAGAGGTGTACGAAGCTCATGATTTAACTTGCCAATGAATTCAAGCTGCCCTCTGCTCGTTTTCTCAGCCATAGATGCAGCCGTCTTCAGCTGCTGTTCCGCAAATTTTCGTTCAGAGATATCATACTGAATGCCCACAAAATACAAGCAAGCTCCTGATTCATCAAAAATGGGATCGATATTCAGTTCGTTCCAGAACTTCCGACCGCTTTTGGTATAGTTTAGAATATCAACCTTAATCGATTGTTGTTTGCTTAATGCTTCCCGAATTTGTGAAACGGTTTCGGGATCTGTATCCGCTCCCTGTAGGAATCGACAATTTCGGCCGATCGACTCTTCATGTGTATATTCGGTCAACCTGGTAAAATGTTCGTTTACATACATGAGCGGAAACTCAGGCGAGGTAGCGTCAACTACCGTAAGGGAGGATTTTAATTTCGAGATGATAAATTCCCATTGCATCGGGAGTTGATTATATAGACTCATGTCTGCCTCCTCCATCTCACATCCTTAACTCCAGATGGTATGTGCTGATATAAAACAATCTGTTTTATTGTACCACAGTTATTCAACCCATGTAGTTCTTGGGTAATAGTTCTTAATCATATTAATCCTTATCCATTCACAATTACCTGCCTGTTATTCAGATAAAGTATGAAACTTTGGATCATCATCGTCATAATGCTGAGTATCTAACTTACTCCAGACTTAAACCTTGAAGGCAGGACCGTTAATGGTTGACGAGGAAGGAAGATCGATGATGAAAACCCTCTTTTTTATATTTATGGTGTTATGTATGATCAATCTGTGTTTTCCCAAATTTGGCTGGTTTCTTCGTTATGGCTGGATCGTGAACGGAGAGACAGAACCCAGCAAATCTTACATGACTATGGTTCGAATGTCCAGTTTGTTGATGCTGCTCATAGCTTTTACTCTTGCCATGGCATAATCATCAAATGATAAAAGCTGAAAAATAAAAAGCCAGCTGGCCCTATTCAGCTGGCTTTTTGGCATGTACTGACGGGAAAATGATAACTTTGTTTGTGGTGTTACTGCAGCGTGCACCGTAAGATAGAGGATACAGACGTATCGTTTCAGAAAGGACAATCTGGTATGAACATCGCATTTTATCCATTCTGGGCTGCCAGAACACTGCTCTCACTTATACAAGTGGTCTCAATCACAACCATGACCTATCTTGTATACAAACAAACTGGATTCATTCCAGGTACACTGCTGTTTCTTTGCTTATACGCAGGGTCATTTGCAGCGGCCAAGTTTGCGTTCCCGTTTCTAATGAAACGCGCTGCATTGTCCAGACTAATTATTGGGATTCCTTTGATCAAGACCCTACTCCTCATCGGGATCGCTCTCTCCCTGCCTCACCTGACATTACATATGGTGCTTGTGTTTGCAGGCGCAGTCGCACTCTCCGCAGCATCGCACTGGGAATCACTGTTCCTGGAGGAACTCCGGCCGAAACTGGTTGAACGCGAAGATTTAGTGAAAGCAAACAGTCTGCTTTCTTTTTCAAAATATACCGTATCCGCCATCGGCCTGGTCATGACGGGAATCACGATTCAATATCTTGGACCCATACAGTCACTTTGGGCAGCCGCATGTCTATCTCTGGCCGCATTGGCTATGATCTTGACTGTTCATCATCTGATACACAGCTATTCCAGCTATTCGATCAAACAGGGTACCAGCCGGCCCTTCCATAAAATAAAAAAAAGACGCGCATAGATATTTTGCTCGTCTCAGGCTGCTTCTCTTTGGAAGCAGCTTTTAATCTTGATTGATTTCCTTGATATGCTTGATTTTTAATACATCACAAATATTTTTAATCCAGCCTGTAGTCCGTCAACGGCTTGCCTTTTTTGTAGTACAAGTTCGGCGATAATATATTGAAAAAAATGTGTACATCCGGCAGTTTGGCCTTCTCCAAAATACACTGCATGGATGAGGCGATGCGATCATGTATCTCTTGGTCACGTTGAAACATCAGAATCTCTATAGACGCCGGGGAAGGTGTCAGGGCTTGTACGTCATGACGCTCTGCTTTCATTCTTTCCTGCGGAATATGAGTGATCAAGGCCATTTGTTCCGTAATTTGAGGTACAACCTCCTCCAGCTCGGGGCCCGTGAATCCTTTGAATCGTATAAACGGCATTGCTATCCCTTCAATCTCTGTTAGTAGTCTCCATATGTGATTTTAAGCACATTGTTTTCACTTGTCAAATATTATGGATGTCATATTCCCATCAGAACAAAGAAAAGCCCCACCAAAGTTCTGGTGGAGCTGATGCCTGCACGTCTAACCGTTACATTACAGCCAGAAAGATTTTGTGATGATGACGAGCAGAATGAAGAGAACAAGGATTGCGCTGGTCGAAGTCCACGCTCCGCCAAATCCACCAACATTGCCACAACCGTATCCAACTTGACTCATTTGATTGGCCTCCTTTGAATTTCAAGGTATGCCATAACATATGCGTGTTTTTCGCAAGTGACCGGGCGAATCGGCAAGTTCAGCTGCCCAATCCTCAGGTAAAGAAAGAAGAAAAGATGGCCCAGCCTGCAGCTCATTGCCTTATTATGTACTCATCCATTTCTACGTTCAATCTGATCATAGATTGCTTGTCCATCATAACTTTGATCTGTGGCAATATCTTTACCGAACAGGACCATGTTCCCGATACTGTTTCCATTTCCACCAAGTATAGAAAGAGCTCCCAGAATCCAAAACAGCGGGTAAAGCACAACCGAAAGACCTTTTTTCATTTTAACTCTCTCCTTTCCCTAGTCATTCCTCACAATTGAATGAATTGAATTCCCTTTATTATACGTTAAAGTCCTAAAGAAGGTTTCATTTTTATGGAATAGATTGAACAAGCTGGTGATTAAACATACACTACTCCGCCCCTGCCAAAAGCGCTGCAGCTTCCTCGTGCATCGGGTCCAATTCAAGTACACGGCGAGCATAAACAAGGGCTTCCTGTTCCTGTTCCAGCTCATAACAGCACACAGCAAGATCATACAGGACCGCGATCTGCTGTGTGTCCGGATGAGCAGTCAGTGTTTCTTCCAGAAAAGCCTTGGCCTCTTCATACATAAACATCTCTAATAACAGCTGCCCTGAAACGAAAGCCGTCTGTTCCCGATATTCCATCATATAATTAGAGCACCACATCTGTCTGATCCCCGATTGAAGATCAAACAATTCCTCATCGCCTGCATCAGGTAAAAGATTTTTGAATCGAAGTGAAGCGTGGATTAGAAATTCGGCATCGTACCCGCCCAACCTCCAGAAAGCCAGCAGCTGCTTCAACTCCATCTGGTCCACTTTATGGTCCACCCATTCTCTTAGACTAAAGAAATCATCCGGTCCGAACCGCTCAACAAAGCGATGATAGGCGAGCCTTGTATTCACATAGCTTTTTGGTTTGTTCAGCATTAAGATCATGCCAACGTTCAGGTCTTTATAGTGGTGTGCTGTAAAATGTGCAGCTGCCCCCTGCTGTTCCAACACATATTTTATCGCATGATAATTGGCAGACAGCGAGAAACTGCCGTGAAGTGCAAATTCAGGCGGCTCTGCATATTTCCAGTAATCCAGTCGGTGATCCCCTTTATCCGCAGTAATCAGTACATATCCTGACCGGGATAGCCTGCTCAGCCGTTCGAGGCAATCCAAGCCAGCGTTTGGGAGCAGAATATGTGAATCCTCCAAATTCGTTTGATACAGCGCGATCAGTTCAGAGTAGGGATAGTTCTCGGCACTGTATTCGGGTACAGAGCGATATGTATACTGCAGTGTCATACTTTCCAGCAGCTCGGCAGGTTTCTGCTCAGCTGCATACTTCGGAAGTTCAACAAGCAGATCACATTCAAACACCTGTCCCTCCCCAATGTAAATCAAATCCTGCGGGATGCTGTCGAAAAAATAGTTGGCAATGAGCAGCATCGGCTGCTGCAAATCTCCTGGTTTGATCGTCGTTTTAGTCAAAACCAGCTTCAATTCCGTATCCTTCATCGCGTCAAAACGTGCAAAATCCAGTATCCCCTGCTCGATAAATGGCTGCATCGATGGATGTTCCTTCCATCCCGTAACATTCTCTTCAGCCAAATCTGTCATCACATAACGAAAAGGCGGCAGCTCCGTGCCTGCAAATTCGTTCAACGCACACAGCTTGCAGAGCACCTGATGGGCTAATCTGCCAGCACCAGCACCAAGTTCAACAATAGTTACAGGCTCCCGCTGCTCGCCTTTAGCCGACAAATCCTGCAGAAAGCCAAAAATCATCTCTGCATACGCTGTCGCAATCACCGGATTGCTCGTGATATACTGAGGCACCTGGCGATCCCCCCAGGCTTGGGGACCCATCTGTTCGTAATAAGCCCTCTGCCAATCCCAGAGCGGCGCTTCGCTGAACCGGAACGACCGGCTTTCTTTGTCCGTCATTGCTTGCATCAAACCCACTTTCTATCTATAAATACAGGACCAAATCCATCCTATCCTATGTAACAAACTATTATATCATACTGCCCATTTTCTCTTTTTCTTTCTTCATGCCTGTTTATTTTATCTCTGCTCTATTGTCTATCATACTTCCCAAAAATAAATGACTGCATCCGCTGCTTCTTTTACTATTCATAATAAAAAAACCTGCTTCACAGCGAAGCAGGCAGGAGTAAATGAAGCCCTGTTCATCAACAGCATAGCTGAGGAGTTGGCCTTCTATCTCAATGAGCATATATTATTTTAGTCAGAGTACAATACACCATCAAAGTTCTCTGGGCCTACACGAACAGTACCGAGCAAGTTCGTGCTGATAAAGGCCGTATACGTTAATTGTGGTGTAATTGGCGGATTATAATCATCGGCAGAGAATGTAATGACTTGTGGTGCCAGAACGCTCAAATTAAATGTGGATGTTGCAGAGTAAATGACTGGATCTGTTGCTGCGGTTCCCCGTACAACGGTGATCGTTACACCGACAAGCGCCAAAGGAAGCTGCAGAGTCACCGTTCCTTTAAATTGAACCCGCGGGTTTGCTCCGATCCCTGCTGTTGTCACCAAACCAATCTGTCCAAACAATTGAGGCGTGTTGATGACGAGAATCGGAATGGCTATGGAGTTAGCCAAACTCGCATTTTGCGAGGTTCTTGCATCAATTAATTGAGTCATGAAATCTACCTCCTATATATGGGATTGAGATAGTATATGCGAGACTCATCTTCTGGCATGGACATACACACCCTTGTTGAAAAAAAGTCAAATGTCCGCAATTGTTGGGCCAGGTAAGCTTCTAACTCTATCCATAATCCAGCCTTGATTGTCTATGAAAACAGAAAAAAACCCTTGCATCGCAAGGGTTCTAAAATATGGGCCCTACAGGACTCGAACCTGTGACCAATCGGTTATGAGCCGACCGCTCTAACCAACTGAGCTAAGGGCCCTAGACAAATAATATATAACAGTGCAGATGATCGCTGTAATCACCCGGTAAAGCTATATTGCGGGGGCAGGATTTGAACCTGCGGCCTTCGGGTTATGAGCCCGACGAGCTACCGGGCTGCTCCACCCCGCGTCGTTAAAAATAATAAACAGCGACTTAATTAATATACACTATTAATACATAATAAGTCAAGGGGTAATCTCAGGGAATAAATCGTACGCCGTAACGACCTTTCCGCGAACGATATACTTCGACTTCTTCAGGCTCATTGTGTCCATAAATCCAGCCATCCTGTTCCAGCCTTTTTGCCAGGCATCCTGCCTGAAATTTAGTCGTATACAGCTTGCCGAAATATACCCATTTCATCATCGTGCTCGTCCTTTCCAATGGCTTCATATCCTGCTGTTAATTGTAGAATACCCCAATTTCGTAAAAATAGCCGCCCGAGATCATAAAAATCTCCAGCGGCCATTTCTTCTGTAACGATGAGGTCAAATTTGAAGATGACGAGTGTGCTGATGCCGATCAAATTTTAACTTATTGTTGGAATGTAGTCTTAGGGTCTTTTTTCAACTTTGCTAACATCTCGTTCCCTTTGGCTGCCCATTCACCTAAAGCTTCTTTCGGTGTCTTTTTATTTTCGAGCACCTGATTAAAGTATTCCATCCCTTTATCAGATACCTGCCACAGACCAGGCATCTTCTGATACATTTTATCAAGATTTGTATTGGTTGGCGGTACCGGTTTTAATGTATAGAATGCCTGAACGTTGTAGTCCAAACCGTCTTTAGGTTTAATATAGCTTTTCCGGGACACCAGTTCATAGCTGCTGCGTGCTTTAATCTTCGCCCAATCCTCGCTGTTCATATACTTGATTAATTCCCATGCATCATCCGGGTTCTGAGCTGAACTGTTGATTGCCATCAAACTGCTCAGATAGATGTTGCCCCCAATCTCAGGAGCCTCTGGATGAACTGGCGGAGTAACTACATCCCAATCTACTTTCGTAAAATCTTTCATTTTATCTGCGTTTTTATTTGCATCAATTAGCTGATTGATGTAATAGTAATCTCCGATGGCCATCGCCGTCTTGCCGCTTAGGAACAAGTCGCCCTGCATCGGATTGTAACGTCCGTTGGAATTTTGATCCTGATCCTGCGGCTCATCCCCTTTCGGGATGACCTTATCAATCGCCAGTTTGCTGACCGTACTCCACACTTTTTCCCATTGCGGAGAATCCACGGTCATTTTTTCTGCCTTATCATCAAAAACCTTCAACTGCAGCGAGTTGTAGTACTGCTGCATAGAGTAATACGGTGAGCCGCCGTTATGCGTGCTGAATGATAATCCGAAGACGTGATCTTTACCTTCTCCTTTAGTAAGGCGAGTTGCCAGATTAAAGATATCGTCCCATGTCATGTTGTCCGTTGGCGGTTCAACACCCGCTTTTTCAAACATCCCCTTGTTGTAGAACAAAGCAGAAGAAGAGAAAGTTGGTGTCAGCGCATAAATGTTCTGATCTCCCAAATCCTTGATTCCTTCAAGTACACTTGGTACGATGTCGCTCGTGTCAAACTTGTCTTCCTGCATCAACGGATCGAGCTGTTTAACCATGTTCTCCTGAATTAACGATTTGATCGTGGATGTATCCGCTACAATGACGTCAACCGGGTTGTCGCCAGTCATAATTTTCTTTAAGCTCTCCAGCGTATCCGGTACTTCCTGCTGCTCCTCTGAATTTCCATAACCATACATGCTGCCTTGATCTACAGCGGGTACGATTTCAATCGTAACGTTGCCATGCGTAAGCTCAAAAGCATCTGTGAACTGCTGACGGAAGTAGCTGTCATCCTGTCCTCCCCAGGGTGTAGCTACCCGCAGCACACGCTGCTCATTATCTTTATTCTCGCTGGCTGTACATCCCGCAATAAGCGGCAGTGCCAGTGTCGCTGTTGCCATGATGGCCAGCATACGTTTTCCCCACAACCTGTTCTTCATTTCCTGTTTCCCCCTCATTAATTATCTTGGCGGTGTAATGACTATGCGTTCACCGTCAAACTCCAATGTTGCCCGGCTGTCGATCGACAAGGCTTCCAGATACTCCTTAGGCACCTGAAGCCGACCTGCACGATCAATAATGACAAAAGCTTCATGAATGTCAGGAGCACCTGCTTCAGACAGTCCCTGATCATCATCCAGATTTGGATTGCGCTTCACAAATTCGGTGCTGGTCAGGCCATCCCGAATCGCAACGATTCGGTCTACCTTGCCGGCAAGCGTCAAGTCATGGGTAACGATGACAATCGTTACACCAAGCTCTTTATTCATTTTGCGAAAAATGTTCATGATCGTATCACAAGTCTCCGAATCGACTGAACCTGTCGGTTCATCCGCCAGTAAAATCTTTGGCCGATTGGACAGAGAGATCGCAATGGCGACGCGCTGCTGTTCCCCTCCTGACAGCTGATGCAGTTTGTTATGCATCCGATCCTTCAGACCGACCCATTCCAGCAGCTGTATGGCATAGGCACGATCACGTTTGCCTCCCAGAATCATTGGTGTCTCCACATTCTCCAGCGCGGTCAGATAAGGCAGCAGGTTTCGACCGTTATTCTGCCAGATGAACCCGACGGTATGCCGTTTATATTCGACCAGCTGTGCATCTGTCATTTTGAGCAGATCCCAGTCACCCACAACAGCCGTGCCAGCGGTAGGACGGTCCAGGCCGCCCAGAATGTTAAGCAGTGTTGATTTGCCGCTGCCGCTGTTGCCGATGATCGCCATCATCTCGCCTTGATTGACGGTCAGGTTGAGACCTTGAAGGGCAACGACTTCCACATCGCTGGATTTAAAAATTTTGACAAGTCCTTCGCATTGGATCACGTTTACCTCTCCTCTCCCATTTTGACCGCCTGATGAACCCGCAGCCTGCGAATCTGCCAGAGCAGCATGGACGCTCCGATAAACAGCATCACTACGGTTACGCCGTAGAGCTGCAGCATATCCTGTTCTTCAAAGACAATGCGGAACGGTGGAACCTGTGCAGATACATTGTCTGTCGTTTGCAGGAACGGCAGGAAGAGTCTGCTTGAAACCTGACCAATACCAATCCCGAGCACGATCGAAAGACCGGCCGTAAATACCTGTTCCAGCAGCAGCATGCCGCTGAGCTGTGCTCTCGACAGCCCCATAGCCCGCAGCACACCGAACTGTACTACACGTCCCGAGAGGTTAAAGAACCAGTACAGCACATAACCGATTAACGAGATAATCACGGATACAAGGAAACCCAGGCTCAGAATGCCGAATACTCCGCCCCTTGAAGGATGTTTCCCCTGGGTGACCAGTTCGGTTCGCACATCACGGACAGAGGATAACTCGATACCTTCTGCCGCAAGTTTCTCCATTAATGGAGCGACCTTGGCATCCGGTTTCATTTTGAGCCAAACCTCATAGGGTATTAGAGGTACCTGATCGTAGATGTAATCCAGATTAGCCACGAAAAATGGCATCTGATCCGGATATTGGGAAGGCCAGTATGGAATAATGCCAAACACTACAAATTCAATCGCCTGACCCTGTATACCGAGGGAAACCATGTCTCCCGTTTTGAGCTTGAACTTGTCGGCAAATTTCGAAGAGATCAGAACAGCTCCTTCATATTTGCCGAGCAAATCAAGATACTTGTACGGATGTGCAGGGAATAAATCGTTACGGAACCAGGCTACTTTGGCGAAGTCCACATTATCAATGCCGACCAGCATCCCTTGGCCGCCCGATTTACCAGATACAATAATGTTGCCCTTTGTTTGCAGTACACGCGCAGCATGCTCCACACCATTTAATTGGCGGAACACTTCAAACGGCGGCTCGGAGTAAATAATTTTGGATGGCTGCGATTGACCGCCGCCTCCGCTACCACCAGGAGCTCCTCCCCCGCCATTTCCTCCACCTGTACCACCACCGGCACCTCCTGCATTGCCTCCTTGCTGGCCGCCGCCTGATCCGCCGGCCTGTCCGGAACCTCCCGGCTTGACCTCAGGTGTTCCTTCCCATACCGTCTGCATAATGACATCCGAACCATAACGATAAAGTGTACGCTCCGTTGAATTCAAATCAATGGTCCGAGCCGCAGCCGAGTTATACACGCCAAGTCCAAGCGTCAGTACCAGCAGAATCATAAGCGGATAGTAAGAAGAAGACGAGCGTGACAGCTGCGTCAGCGTCAGATACAGCGGAACAGGCAGCAGCTTGCGGCCAATCAGCTGGATCAGCTTCAGAATCCACGGGAACAAACGCAGAAAGAACAGTCCAAGCGCAAAAATGGCAAGAGCAGGTACAAAGAACAGAAACGGCTGCACTTGTAACTGATCCGTTGTCATGCCCGTCTGAAACGTCAGCATCTGTCGTTCATAAAACAGGTAATAGCCGTAACCAGCCAGGCCCAGCAGCGCAACATCAATGAACCAGCGCTGCCACAGCGGCGCACGGTCCGTACGCGCCTGACGCCGTTTAGCAGATACAATCGTCGCTCGTGCATACGTAATCGCTGGAATCAAAGATGCAATAATGGCAACAAGTACCGCCGCCACGCCAAGCAGAACCGCTTCTTTGGAGACCCCTATCGGAATGGATTTGCGATCGACAAAGGATAAGAATCCACTTGCCGAGCCGATACTTTTGGCCATAAACCATCCCAGCAGCGGTCCAACAACCAATGCGATGGCTCCCAGGAAAATACCTTCAAGCAGATAGAGCGAAAAGATCTGACGAGCCGAGGCTCCGCGGCTGCGAAGCACAGCAATGTCGCTTTCCTGCTTTTGCAGGGATTGTCTGGCATTCATCGCGATAAAATAAAAAACCATTGCTATCATCGGTGCCGCCAATGTAAACAGCATTGTCTGCAGCTGCAGACTCTGACTGCGGAACTGCTTGAGCAGATCACCGAAGGTAATATCAACTTTGGTATCTTTCAGCCGCTGATACAAATCAATATCCAGCCGCTCCAGTACAGAGCTTATGCCGGACAGCTGACTGGTTTGAATCTCTTTCAGGTCAAACGCATAATACCAGCGTGAATTCTGAAGCGGAATGCCCTTTTCCTTGAGTAATACATCATTGAAAACGGAATCATTCACATACAGTCCATTCATCATACCGTCAAAGCCTTGAACCCAATAAGGGCTGTTCGGATCATCTGCCTTAAAGGAGCCGGTTATTTTGACACGCAGCGTAATATTCAGACCGCTGTATATCGGGTATTCCAGAATATCTCCCACATGCAGGTCATTACGGTACATCCCTTCTTCCAGCATTACAGCTTCAATGATGTCGTCTTTGACCTGATTCCCGGGTTTGACACCCGCCGAATAGTTCACCTGTGCATCCAGCCCGCTCATCGTACCCAGCGTCATACTCCGCACGCGGCTTGCATCCACTTTGGTTGGATCTTCAGGATTGACTTCTGCACTGCGAATGGATCTCGAATTCACATACGTGTGAAATGGAAATCCAATGTCGCGAGGAACATCCTCACGAATGTAGCGATCCACCTCATCCAGTCCTCTAGTATCGGTCTTTGCACCCCCGGGTGCCTGATAACTCATCAACAGCGATCCTGCTGGTAAACCTTCACTGTTATCCTGCAGCGTCTGCGCGACAACCCGTTTCAACGCACCATCGGCATACATTGGAATACTGACGGTGAACGCTACCGCCACAATTAAACCGATTAATGTGCTGAAGGTCATCCAGCGTGTGTTCCACATTTTGCGGAACAGCAGTCGAAGCAATGGCAGCCCCATTAGCGTCCCACAACTTTCTGACCAACCGTCAGACCTTTCAGAATCTCGACATCAGTTGATGTCTGCTGTCCAACCTCAACGTCCACTTCACGCTTGCTTCCATCATTCTCGATGACCTGTACATAGGTTCTGGAACCGATGGAGCGCAGAGCGGATACAGGAATGACAATTGCGTTCTCGGTGCGCTGAGTTACGATCGAAACCGTTAAAGGTGTACCGCGTTCTACATTTTTTGGCATCTTCGCCAAGGTAACAAGGACATATTGATCCAGCGTTTCCTTCGGCGGAGGTGAGCCACCTTCACCCTGACCTGAGCCATTGCCGCTATTGTTACTTGAAGCATTAGCGGTAGGCATTGCTTTGATCTTACCGGCTACTTTGCCAGCACCGTTGATGTCAACCTCAGCCTTCATGCCAGACGTAAATTTCTCCAGATCCTCCTTGGCAAATGTGGCTGCCACGACCAGGTTGGACGTATCCGCAATAGTCGCAATCGGATCATACGCTTTGACCGCTGCGCCCTTCTCCACTTGAACCGCAATAACGGTACCGCCAAATGGAGCCGTCAACGTGGATTGTCCCAGCTTTTCTTCCAGATCAGCAAGCTCCTGACGAAGTTCTTCGAATGCGATTGTCGCTTCTTCAAACTCCACCGGGTCCATCTCATCCTTCTTGCGCAGCGTTTCCTTCATCTGTACTTCCGATTTGCGAATCTGGAGCCGTTTGCCGCGAATCTCCTTCTCCACACTTGTTACGTCAAGGACAGCGAGAACCTGTCCTTTCTTCACTTTATCCCCCGTTTTCACATTCAACTCCTGAATGTGCATACCATCCAACGTAAAATAAACCTTTTCTTCACGCTGACTCATCATCTTGCCGCTGCCGCTCACCTTTTTCTCCAGCGTCTCTGTACGAACCTCATATTCCGGTTTTTTGGAGATCGTTGGCGGTGTTATTGGTGGAAGCACTTCTTCCTCCGACTCTGACGGCAGTAATGAACAGCCTGACATTGCGGCAGCGAGTACTGCACCAAGTACAATAAAAGCTGCGCGTTTCCCCTTCTTTCGAACGGCACCTTTACTTGAGAAATCTGCCGTCCGCCATTTCATAAACATGGTCCGCAACCTCCAAAATTGTAGGATCGTGTGTAGTCATACATATCGTTACTTGTTCTACTTCAATGATATTGCGGAACACAGCCATAACCTGTGCGCCCATCTTGGAATCCAGCTCGGCCGTTGGCTCATCCGCAAGCAGCAAACGGGGTCTGTGTGCAATGGCTTTGGCAATAGCCACCCGTCTGCTCCCCCCGGACATTTCAAAAGGCCGGTGCTTCACCCGTTTGGTCAGTCCAACTAAATCCAGACAATGACCCACTCTTTCTTTCCATTCCGATCGCGGTACATCCGCCATGCGGAGCGAAAGCTCTACATTTTCCCATGCAGACAATAAGGGCATAAGTGCATACGCCTGAAAAATAAAACCAATCTCCCTGCGCCGCAAAGCGGTTCGCCGCTGATCCCCCCAATCCTGAAGAGGTTGTCCGGAAAATAAAATCTCTCCGCTGGAAGGCTGGTCAAGTCCGCCCAGCATGTTCAGCAGTGTTGTTTTACCTGATCCAGACCGTCCTTTCAGCATTACAAGCTGCTGCGGCTTTACTTCCATATCAATGCCTTTGAGCACATGAATGATACGACTGCCTGTCTGAAAGCTGCGATGAACATTACGTACTTCCAACACGGGTCCATCATACGGAGGCAGCAGTTCCTTTCTCGGCTTATCTTTGGTCTTCTGGGGTGTTTCCTCTATGGCTGCAGCCGCTGCAGACTCCTCCATAGCAGATACCTCATCTGGCGTGAGTGCTTCCGCGCTTAGAGGCTCGGGCTCCGTTATGTACGAAGGTTCTTCCAATGCAGCCCTTTTCTCCAGCTTAGGTTGCTCCTGTTCGCGTTCATCACCCGATTGGCTCTTGGCAGTTCTTTTCCTTGAAAATAACTTTTTCATGCCAGCAATCACGCTCATCCTCTCTTGTTATGCCGCGCATTTCCTTCATGCGCCCTAAAACTAGAAATCTGTTCCATCCTACACTGAATTATAAACGACTGCTCTCCACTAAAAGTTACAAGCTTTTTACAACGTCAGTGTGAAAAAGTTAATATTTTGATGAACATGACAAAAAAGCACCCCAACATACGGGATGCCTCTGGAAATTCGATCGTTTTGCCGTCATTACGGCAAACATTACAATTTTGATACCGTTTACCGAACGGCAGTCTATTATTCTATGAATGATATTATTTACCAAATGAAGAAGGATCTTCACGCCACGACTGCAGCAGTGCAAAATCACTCTCTTGAATGGTACCTTGAGCCAATGCAACATCCATCAGCGCCGTATAATTCGACAGGGTCTGCAGCGGGATTCCAGCTTCCTCGAACGCTTTTACGCCTTTATCCAGCTGATAGCTGAAAATGGCAAGAACTGCGAGCGGTGTCGCCCCTGCTGCACGTACAGCTTCTGCCGCTTTAATCGAACTTCCTCCGGTTGAAATCAAATCCTCAATCACAACTACTTTTTGTCCTTCGCTGATTAATCCTTCAATCAGATTCTCCTTGCCGTGGCCTTTCGCTTTATCCCGGATATAAGCCATCGGCAGATTCAGCTTCTGAGCCACCCATGCAGCGTGTGGAATACCCGCGGTTGCTGTACCTGCAATGACTTCAGCATCTGGATACTGGTCACGAATAATCGCGGCAAACGCTTCGGCAATATCGTTACGGATCTCAGGATAAGACATCGTCAGCCGATTATCACAATAGATTGGCGATTTGATGCCGGATGTCCATGTGAATGGCTGCTGTGGACGAAGTGCCACCGCTTTGATTTTTAGCAGCTGGGAAGCAATATGGTTTGGAATTTGGCTGAGTTCGATCATACGTTCAACATCTCCTTCAAAATGGTCTCTGCCGCTTCACGCGGGTTTTGTGCACCGGTTATGGGTCTGCCCACAACGATGTAATGACTGCCTCTGCTGATGGCTTCACCGGGTGTCAGGACACGTGTCTGATCACCAAGACCACTTCCTGCCGGACGAATGCCTGGAGTGACCGTGTGAAAATCACTACCACATGCTGCCCGGATCGCAGGCACTTCCAGTGGAGATGCCACAACGCCATCAAGCCCGGCCTCCTTGGCCAGTCCGGCATAACGAACTACAGCTTCCTCTACACCGCCAGGGATGCCGATCTCGTTATTCATCGTCTCAACACTCGTGCTGGTCAACTGCGTCACAGCGATAATCTGGGGTCTGTCCAGCGAAGGGTTGGCAGCAAGTGCTGCTTCTGCGCCTTCACGTGCTGCACGCATCATGCTGGATCCGCCCGCGGCGTGCACATTGAACATGTCCACCCCAAGACGTGTAATGCTTTCGGCTCCGCCGCGCACCGTGTTTGGAATGTCATGCATCTTCACGTCGAGAAACACGGAGTATCCTTTCGCCTTCAGCTGCCGAATAAAGTCCGGGCCTGCCGCATAGAAAAGCTGCATGCCCACTTTGAGATAACAAGGAATGCCCTCAAGCGCTCGTACCAGTTTCTGTGCCTCCTCTGCTCCCGGATAATCGAGTGCAACCATCAGACGTCCAGCCATTTCATTGAAATTCGGGTGATTCATAACCCAGCGCCCCTTCCGCGTGCTCATTTTAGAGGTTTTTGCCCGATATAAAGGACATCCCGCCAGCCCGCAGGCTGACTGATGTCCTTCATCAAGTGACTATTCATTATACAAAGGCCGGCATAGCCTCCGAGGAGAAATTGATCGTCTGCAGCATGATCAGCAGCGCCCGAATCGTATCCAGGGAAGTCATACATACCACACCATTCTCAACCGCTTCACGGCGGATACGGAATCCGTCACGCTGCGGCGTTTTACCCTTAGTCAGGGTGTTGAACACAAAGTTCGCTTCACCGCTGCGGATCATATCGAGAATATTAGGTGAGCCTTCGCTCAATTTGTTCACAACGGTTACCGGAATGTTCGCCGCTTGAAGCGCAGCTGCCGTTCCGCCGGTTGCCATGATTTTGTAGCCCAGTCTATAGAAACCTTCAAGCAAAGGTACAGCCTCGTCTTTATCTTTATCTGCTACAGTAACAACGATTGCCCCGGTAGCCGGAATTTTCATTCCCGCTCCAATTAGACCTTTAAACAGGGCTTTCGCATAGTTCGGATCACGTCCCATAACCTCACCTGTGGATTTCATCTCAGGTCCAAGGGTAGGCTCCACGCGGCGCAGCTTCGCAAAGGAGAACACAGGTACTTTTACCGACACATGATCCGTTTCAGGCCAAAGTCCATCCACATAACCCAGGTCTTTCAGTTTTACGCCCAGGATTGCTTGTGTAGCGAGGTTTGCCATCGGAATATTGGTTACTTTGCTCAGGAAAGGAACCGTCCGGGAAGAACGCGGGTTCACCTCGATGACGTAAACCTGACCCTCGTGGATAACAAACTGGATGTTCACCAGTCCGATCGTTTTGAGTTCCTTGGCAATTTTGATTGTAATCTCTACAATTTTCTCTTTCAGGTCTGCAGACAGATGCTGCGGTGGATATACCGCGATCGAGTCACCGGAGTGCACCCCTGCACGTTCGATATGCTCCATGATGCCCGGCACCAGTACCGTCTCACCGTCACAGATCGCATCTACCTCAACCTCTTTACCCAGCATATAACGGTCGATCAGAACCGGATGCTCCGGATTGATTTTTACTGCCTGTTCCATATAAGTCAGCAGTTCCGCATCGGAGTATACAATTTCCATCGCACGGCCGCCCAGAACATACGAGGGACGTACCAGTACAGGGTATCCAAGTGATTGAGCCGTTTCCACAGCATCGTCTACGGAAGTGACCGTTTTACCTTTCGGCTGTGCAATCTCCAGACGGGAGAGCAGACGCTCGAACTTTTTGCGGTCTTCTGCTTCATCGATGCTTTCCAGGTCTGTTCCGAGGATGGTTACTCCTGCATTGCGCAGCGGTGCTGCCAGGTTGATTGCTGTTTGACCACCAAACTGCACGATAACACCGACCGGCTGCTCCTGCTCAATAACGTTCATGACATCCTCGAAGAACAGCGGTTCGAAGTACAGGCGGTCAGAGGTGTTAAAGTCCGTCGATACGGTCTCCGGGTTGTTATTGATAATAACGGCCTCATAACCAGCTTTTTGCAGCGCCCATACTGCGTGTACTGTGGAATAGTCAAACTCGATTCCTTGACCGATCCGGATTGGACCGGAACCCAGCACCACGACTTTTTTCTTGTCGGAAGGGATGACTTCATTCTCTGTTTCATATGTCGAGTAGTAGTAAGGCGTTGTTGCCTCAAATTCCGCCGCACAGGTATCTACCATTTTGTATACCGGGCGCAGATTCTCCTCTTCACGGCGTGCTCTGACTTCGGATTCGGCAGTCAAGGAACCTCCAGGCTGTCCTTCGGCACGCAGTTCTGCGATAGCACGATCTGTAAAACCAAGGCGTTTCGCCTGATACAGCGTTTCGGAAGTCAATTCTGCTTCTTCGCGAATACGATCCTCAAACTGAATCATGCCTTCGATTTTGTCCAGGAACCACCAGTCAATCTTGGTCAGGTCCTGCAGCTGCTGCAGGGTATAACCTCTGCGGAATGCTTCTGCGATCAGGAACATACGCTCATCGTCCGCTTTCACGAGACGTTCGTTCAGCGTCTCTTCATCCAGCGTTTCTGCACCTTTAAGGTAGAGACGGTGTACACCGATCTCCAGGGAACGAACCGCTTTATGAATGGATTCTTCAAATGTGCGTCCGATCGCCATCACTTCGCCTGTTGCTTTCATCTGTGTACCCAGCTTACGGTTCGCAGATGTAAACTTGTCGAACGGCCAGCGCGGAATTTTGCTAACGATATAGTCAAGGGTAGGTTCAAAGCAAGCATAGGTTTGGCCTGTAACTGGGTTAACAATCTCATCCAGTGTGTAACCCATTGCGATTTTGGCAGCCATCTTCGCAATCGGATAACCTGTCGCTTTGGAAGCGAGTGCTGATGAACGGCTTACCCGAGGGTTCACCTCAATGACGTAATACTGGAAGCTGTGCGGATCAAGTGCGAACTGCACGTTGCATCCACCTTCGATGTTCAGGGCACGGATGATCTTCAAGGAAGCTGAGCGCAGCATTTGGTATTCACGGTCAGACAGCGTTTGGCTTGGCGCCACAACGATACTGTCACCTGTATGAACGCCTACCGGGTCAAAGTTCTCCATGTTGCAGACCACGATACAGTTATCGTTCTTGTCACGCATAACCTCGTACTCGACTTCTTTCATGCCGGCGATGCTTTTCTCTACCAGACATTGACCGATCGGGCTGTAACGAAGCCCGGCTGCTACGGTTTCACGCAGTTCTTCTTCATTCGCGCAGATACCGCCGCCTGTGCCGCCAAGGGTGTAGGCAGGACGAACGATGATCGGATAACCGATCTCACCAGCGAACTGCAGGGATTCTTCCAGCGTTGTAACGATGACACTCTCAGGTACCGGCTGTTCCAGTTCACGCATCAGATCTCGGAACAGATCACGGTCTTCCGCTTTTTCGATGGAAGTAAGCTGTGTGCCGAGCAATTTTACGTTTTCACGCTCAAGCACGCCCGCCCGTGCAAGTTCTACAGCCATGTTGAGACCCGTTTGACCACCCAACGTTGGCAGCAGGCCGTCCGGACGCTCCTGACGAATAATTTGCGTTACAAAATCAAGCGTAATCGGCTCGATGTAAACTTTATCAGCCATATTTGTATCTGTCATGATTGTCGCAGGGTTGCTGTTAATGAGTACAACTTCCACGCCTTCTTCTTTCAGGGCCTGGCAGGCTTGCGTACCGGCATAGTCGAACTCAGCCGCTTGACCGATGACGATTGGACCGGAACCAATCACCAGGATTTTTTTGAGATCTTTGTTAATCGGCATGTTATTGCGCTCCTTTCACTGCGGCTGCCAATACGGCTTGACGCGGCTTTTGCGGGTTAGTGATCTTGTGTTCGCGGATCATCTCAATGAAACGGTCAAACAGGTAGCTGTTGTCATAAGGTCCTGGCGCTGCTTCCGGGTGATACTGTACGGAGAAGGCAGGATACGTTTTATGTTTCAGACCTTCGATGGTCTTGTCATTATTGTTGATATGTGTAACTTCAAGATCCGTACTTTTCACAGATTCTTCATTTACGGTGTAACCGTGGTTCTGGGATGTGATGAAACAGCGTCCGCTCTCCAGTTCTTTAACCGGGTGATTACCACCGCGGTGTCCGAACTTGAGTTTTTCCGTGTCTGCACCAGCTGCCAGAGCGAACAATTGATGACCCAGACAGATACCGAAGATCGGGTATTCGCCGAGCAGTTCACTGATCATGTTCACCGCATGTGGTACGTCTTTCGGGTCCCCAGGGCCGTTGGACAATTGAATGCCATCCGGGTTCAGGCGGCGAATCTCGTCAGCCGTTACGTCATGAGGTACGACAACAACGTCACAGTTACGTTTGCTCAGTTCACGCAAAATTCCTGTTTTTGCACCGTAGTCGACCAGTACGATACGTTCTGCTGTTCCCGGGCTGTTGTATACATGCTCTGTAGACGTCATTGGCACCTGGTTGCGCAATTGCTCAATCGTAGTGTCTCCCATCATCTCCAGCAGTTCTTCGACAGGTTTCGATCCTGTTGTGAGAATTCCCTTCATTGTGCCATGGTGACGAATCCGGCGCGTCAGCATCCGTGTATCAATCTCGCTGATCCCTACGATGCCGTATTCTTTCAGCAGATTATCCACGCTGTACTCCGCACGCCAGTTGCTCGGCGTTGGCTCATGGCGTCTTACCACGAAACCGTGCACGTATGGACGGATCGACTCAAAGTCATCCCGTGTGATTCCGTAGTTACCAATCAGCGGATACGTCATCGTAACGATCTGGCCGCAGTACGAAGGGTCTGAAAGCACCTCTTGATAGCCTGTAATTCCCGTATTAAAAACGACCTCTCCTGTCGTTTCACCTTCCGCACCAAACGCTTTTCCGGTGAACAGCGTGCCGTCTTCCAACAATAATCTTGCCTGTCCCTGCATCCCATCTCACTCCCTCTGTGTTTATCAAAGTTAAATGGCCTTGGGTTGAACGTGGAGTTACGTTAGCGTGGGACTTCGTGGACAGAAAACCCTGCGATCGCTGTTATCCCCGGATTACTTTGGTTCCATTTTTTAAATGGTGTAATCCGGTGATAAAGGCGCGCGCTTCGCTTCTTCGGGTCCTTTCTGTCCACTTCGCAGCTAAGGTGGTGCTCAAAGTTCAAAAAAGTACATTTAACTATGTTTGTTTTGTATGTTGGGCTCTCGGCATGACTTGCCTTGAGTTTGTTTAAAGAAAAGAAATTACTGTTACTCTGATATTTCAAGGAAAATTGTATGTTATGAGTACTGATGTACATATTTAATGATGTATTACGTCAGCATGGTGCTGTTTTATTGCTGTAACGTGTTATTCCACACGCTTTTGCCATCCACCCATGTTTGTACCGGCCAGCCTTTCAGCTTCCAGCCTGTGAACGGTGTGTTTCTGCCTTTCGTTGCGAACCTCGCCGGGTCAACAGCTTTTTCCTCGTTCAGATCAATCATCGTCAGATCGGCAGGTGCTCCTGCTTCCAGCCTGCCGGTATTCAATCGGAATACACGGGCTGGATCAGCCGTCATGCGTTTGACCAGGAAGTCCAAGGTCCACAACCCTGTTTCAACAAACTTCGTGTACAGCAGCGGGAAGGCTGTTTCGAACCCAACGATACCGAATGGCGCCAGTTCCATGCCTTTTGCTTTCTCTTCTTCGCTGTGCGGGGCATGGTCGGTTACGATCATATCGAGCGTTCCGTCCAGCAATCCTTCAATACATGCCTGCACATCACGTGGTGAGCGCAGCGGCGGGTTCATTTTCCAATTCGCGTCCATGCCCGGAATATCTTCATCGGACAGCACCAGGTGGTGCGGACATACCTCTGCAGTCACCTTGATACCGATCGATTTCGCCAGGCGTATCAGGCGAACGGATTGTTCTGTGCTGACGTGACAC
Source organism: Paenibacillus sp. AN1007 (assembly GCF_040702995.1). Taxonomy (NCBI): domain Bacteria; kingdom Bacillati; phylum Bacillota; class Bacilli; order Caryophanales; family Paenibacillaceae; genus Paenibacillus; species Paenibacillus sp. AN1007. The sequence continues at coordinate 1,367,571 of NZ_CP159992.1, read as the reverse complement.
ACATGGTAGTGTACTCCCGTTGCTTCTGCCAGCAGAATGTCCCGACCTACGTGAATGGCTTCAGATTCGTTCGGAATACCTTTGATGCCATGACGTTTGGAGAACTCACCTTCGGTGACATATCCGCCAACCACCAGGGAATCATCCTCACAGTGAGCAATCACCGGCATATCCATGCTGGCTGCAAGGCTCATAGCGTCCTTCATCATCTGCGCGTTCTGTACACCTACACCGTCATCCGTGAAACCGATCGCTCCCGCTGCCTTTAATGCAGCAAAGTCGGTCAGTTCGCGGCCCAGTTCGTTTTTGGTGATCGCTGCATACGGCAGCACTTTAACCAGATCTGCTTCCTTCGCTTTGTTCAATACCAGTTCAACAACCTCAGCTGTGTCGGTTACCGGTCTTGTATTCGGCATGCAGGCAATCGTTGTAAAACCACCTTGTGCCGCAGAACGAGCCCCTGTTTCGATCGTTTCTTTATGTTCGAATCCAGGCTCGCGCAAATGTACGTGCATGTCGATTAATCCAGGAATGACCAGTTTGCCTGATGCATCCGTTATACTTTGCGCTGACTTCTCGGCGTTCCGTACAATTTCATCTTCCGGGCCAGCGATCGTTTTAATTTTACCTTCTTCTATAAGAATGGTTTTCCGTTCAAGTTCCCCTTGTTGACTCAAGACGTTTGCGTTCTTTATCACCTGTACCATAATTGACCTCCACTTCGGTTCTGTCCAGAGATTGGAATCCACCGGATGATTGATTTATCGTCTACTCTGTTCGTTGCTCTATAAGAACACTGCCCTAGTCAGCCTATGACTCTATGCTAGACCCTGTTACAGCTTCACCGCACGTTCCATCACCGCCATGCGGATCGGAACACCGTTGGCCATCTGAGGGAAAATTCGTGATGCTTTGCTCTCGACAACCGCATCGTCCACTTCAACGTTACGATTTACAGGGGCAGGGTGCATAATAATCGTATTTGGCTTCAGGCGTGACGCCCGTTCTTCCGTCAATCCGTAGTGTTCGCGATAATCCTCAGCTGAAGTGATCAGGCCATGCTGATGACGTTCCAGTTGAACCCGGAGCATCATGACTACATCAGCGTCCAGCGCTTCTTCAAGACCTACATAAGGTGCATACTGTGCGAGTTCAGGCGCCTGCATCGTTGGCGGAGCACAGAAGCGTACATCCGCACCGAATTTTTGCAGCGCCCACAAGTTGGAGCGCGCTACCCGGCTGTGCAGAATATCTCCGATGATGGAGACACGCAGACCTTTCAGTTCACCAAACGCCTTTCGCATCGTGTAGAGATCAAGGAGCGCCTGCGTTGGATGTTCATTATTGCCATCTCCCGCATTCACAAGCGGTACACTCACCTTCTGAGCCAGCTGCTGCAGGACACCAGCCGGTTTTAAGCGAATAACTCCTGCATCAATGCCCATGGATTCAAGTGTTCGTACCGTATCGTAGATCGATTCTCCCTTTTCTACGCTAGAAGCAGCTGCAGTGAAGTTCAATACCTGAGCTCCCAGCCGTTTCTCTGCCATTTCGAAGGAGAAGCGGGTGCGCGTGCTGTTCTCGAAAAACATGTTGGCAACAAAGCGGGATTCTAGAATCGGGACAAGTTTTTCCTTCTGTCCTTCCCAGTGGGCCGCACGGTTCAGAATGGATTCGATCTCGTTACGGCTGATGTCTTTTAATCCAAGCAAGCTTCGGTCTCTCAACGCTGACTGTGTAATCATCATGCCTGCTCCCCTCGGTTCTGTATGATTTTGACTTCATCCTGTCCATCCGCTTCCATGAGTGCAACTTCGATCTCTTCTGATTTGGATGTCGGTACATTTTTACCGATAAAATCAGGCCGGATCGGAAGTTCCCGGTGTCCGCGGTCTGCAAGTACAGCCAGCTGAATGTTCTGTGGTCTTCCACAGTCCATCAGTGCATCCATCGCAGCCCGAATCGTTCGCCCGGTGTACAGCACATCATCGAACAAAATCACTTTTTTGTTGTGAATGGATAGGGATTCAGGTGTCATAATCAACAGTTCCTTGCGATTGATCTGGTTGTTATCCAAACGATCATCACGATAAGGGGTGACATCCAGCTCTCCCCAGGGAACTTTGGCGCCTTCAATCTCTTCAATCTTCGCGGCGATTCGTTCGGCCAGATATACTCCGCGTGTGCGAATTCCGACCAGAACACAATCGTCGATTCCTTTGTTCTTCTCCAGTATTTCGTGGGCAATCCTTGTCAATGCACGGCGGATCGCCGTTTCATCCATAATGACATGTGTTTCTGTGCTCATGCGTTCAGCCTCCTCAGGATTTTCCTTCGAAACCATGGCCCCATGACGAGGAGAACAAAAAAAGACTCCTTGCCGTGTTTATTGGCAAGGAGTCTCCGAACTTCAGACGTCGCTGAAGAAAGTTTACTCTCGGGATGCATCGTATTATCTGCCGCAGCGAATAAACGATGTATCATTCACGTTACCTTGCCAGTCTCACGGGACTGATTTAAAGGTGCTATTCATGTCGTGCATATGAGGAACCTCACAGAGTTCTGGCTCAATATGCCCGTATGTCTTCATGAATTATGACAGAAAGACAACCCTCTGTCAACACCTCACCATCGCAGGTGCAAATCCTCTGCTTCCTCATATTAGAGTCAGCATTTAGGCGAAAAAACATCCATGTCACATCATATGTCATTCGTCATTTATAATTATACAACAATACTGCATATTTATCCATAGACAATTACAATATGATTTCGATCCAAATTTCACCGGTTTCGAAATCGGTTGGTCTATTTCTCTGAATGGATTAAAAACATGAATCAGTCTTCTATTAATAGGGGAAAGTTTATACACAACCTCGTTTATTGAATCTGTATTTTATCCGATATACATATAGGTTCGGGAAAAGCAGCAGGAGACAAGGCAGCATATCTCCGATGTAAAAGCACCCGGCCGCGTTATTTAGAAGGAGGACATTATGCGTCACATATGGCAGATCTACAAGACAGACTGGATGCACATCCTAAAAGTACCCACAGGCATATTTCTAATCGCCGCCATTATTTTACTGCCTGGCGTATATGATTGGGTGAACGTTAAATCCGTCTGGGACCCTTACAGCAATACCCAAGGCATTAAAATAGCTGTTACCAGTGAAGATCAAGGCGCAGCAGTTACAGGAACGACGATTAATATTGGAGAAGAATTAATCAAAAGTTTGAGCCAGAACAAAAAGTTGGGATGGACATTTGTTGGTGAAGCCGAGGCAAGCCGCGGTGTTCAAACGGGGGAATACTATGCCAGTCTGCTGATCCCTGCCGACTTTTCATCCAAAATAACCGGCATTGTAGATGGAAAAGTGAACCGGCCGGAGGTCATATATACCGTTAATGAGAAGGTAAATGCGATCGCTCCCAAAATTACCGGGTCTGGCGTATCTGCCATCACAACTCAGATTAATGAAAATTTCACTGAAGCTGTCAGTGAAACTGTATTGAACAAGTTGAAAGAAGCCGGCATCGAAATTAATGCACAGCTTCCAACACTGCGCAGAATGGAGAACGGAATTTTCATGCTGGAGAAAAATTTGCCTGCCATTCAGGCTGCAGGTCAAAAGGTACTTGAAGTCGACCAGATGATGCCGGAAATTGTTAAGCAAGCTCAGAAAATTGTGGAGCTGGAGAAGCGGCTTCCGGAAATAAATGAAGCTGCAGGGTATGTCCTGAAAGTACAGCAGTACTGGCCGCAGATCAAAGCGGTTGCGGCTGAAGTGGTTTCCCTTCAGGCTCGAAGCCCTGAAATACAGCAGGCTGACGCCCGTATTCAGGAGGTTGATGCAAACTTTGGACAGGTATCCGCAGTGATTCAAACAGCACTGGATAAGACAGATAAAGCCTTCGCTATTGTATCTGCTGCTGAGCAGGCTCTCGGTAAGATATCCGAAATTTCCGATCATGGAGCTCAGCTGGCTGACGGGTTGGATCAATTCATCCAGGCCAGTGAAGCAGCCTTCCAGACCATTACACCAACGATCCGGCAAAATCTTCTGTTCGTACAGCAGATCACAAATGAAGCTGAGGATGTATTCGCGCAGCTGCAAGGAACCGATCTCAGTAAGCTCCAGAGCGCAGATGATATAGACCGCATCATGGCACGTGCAGCCGCAGCAGTGAAAATCCTGAACAGTACAGCTGCCCTGCTGGGCAAAATAGATGCCATATTACCTTCTGATCCGCTGACTGCAAAGGTGCAGCAGCTGCAGACGATATCCGAGCGGCTCCAGCTGCAGGTTCAGCTGGCTGGAATTGCAAGCAAAGCACTGCGGAAAAATACGATTCCTCCTGCAGACATCGCTGCCAGACTGAATGAATTGAATCAAAATGTAAGTACAGAAATAGATCGTTTCATCAGCACCTTTGACAGTCAGGTTTCCCCTGCTCTTACGGCTGGTACATCTCAATTAAAGACAGTCCTCTCCACATCTGCAGATACGCTGCAGAGCACAAGAGAACGTCTGCCCGACATTGCAAATATTCTTGCCTCAGCCAAGGAAGGTATTGTATTCGGTCAATCAGAACTTGAAAAAATCCAGGGTGATTTACCGCAAATTCAGGCCAAGGTGCATGCAATCTCGCAAACCCTGGAAACAAAAAGCAAAGCGTTCATCAGCACTTTGGACACGGTCTCCTCTCTCATTCAACGTGATCTGCCAAAGCTGGAAGACAAGCTGAATGCAGCCGCCCACTTTGTCCGTAACGACCTTCCTCAGGCCGAGAAACAGATTAGCAAAGCGTCCAGCTTTGTACAGCAGCAGCTGCCTGATGTGCAAAAGGGAGTGCATCGCGTGGCTGCTCTTGTTCGAGAGGATCTGCCTGCCTTGGAGAGTTCCATCCGCAAGGCTGCCGAGAAGCTTCGGGAAGTTGAAGGCAGTAATCAATTTGCCGAGCTTGCCAAACTGCTGCGAGGTGATATTGAAGAGGAAAGTGCGTTTCTTGCAAGCCCGGTACAGATTAAGGAGCAGCAGTTATACCCGATTCCGAATTACGGCTCAGCTATGTCTCCCTTTTATGCCGTATTGTCTCTATGGGTAGGTTCTACATTGTTAATTTCCCTGCTTCGTGCAGAAGCAGAGAATCCAGACGGCAGGTTCCGCGGATATGAACTATATCTCGGTCGTCTTGCAACCTTCCTAACGATTGGTATACTGCAGGCTGTATGTGTTACAGCAGGAGACGTTCTGTTTCTGGGAACCTATGCAGCAGACAAATGGTGGTTTATTCTATTTGCCATGCTGGTAAGTGCGGTCTTTGTAACCATCACTTACACCCTCTTATCTGTATTCGGCAATATCGGGAAAGGGATTGCAATAGTCTTCATGGTGTTTCAATTCTCCAGTTCGGGCGGAACGTTTCCCATCAGCATGACATCACCCTTTTTTCAGGCGTTAAATCCGTTCATGCCGTTCACCTATGCCATCAGCCTGCTCAGAGAAGCCGTTGGCGGCATTTTGTGGTCTACGGCCATCAAAGACATTCTGTGGTTATGTCTGTTTATTGCGTTAAGCCTGATCCTTGCTCTTCTACTCAAACGACCGTTGAGCAGTCTGACCAGACGTTCTGCTGAAAATGCAAAAAAAACAAAGATTATCGCTTGATTCCAAAATATAACTGTGTTCGAGTTTTACCCAAACAAAAGCAGAGCTTCTAGAACGTTATGTTCGCGAAGCCCTGCTTTTGTTTTTACACTTTGCGCTTATGCTTTTTCACTTTTCACTTTTTCACTTCATTTTTTGTTTCAATTCTTCACTTCAATTCTTTACTTCAATTCTTTACTTCACAGCACGCTGCTGTTCCAGCTGTTCATAGGATTGCTTGATTGTCGACAGTGTTTCGAAATGACGATAGATATTGTTTCCAGCCGTAACAAGCACCGATGCTAAGAGCAGTCCAATCAGCACTTTTTTTCCAAACCCTGAGCGCAGGCTGCTGATGAATATGCCGCCGAGCAGATAAAAAGCAAACAAATAATGTCCTGCATACAGGTACATGTCATATTGATACACAGCAAGCCCGAATCCTACAACGAGATGAAGCAGGAATGCAAAAATAATGTAAGGCATCAACGTCCATACACTGCGTTCGCGGATGCCGCGAATGAAACCGGCTAACGCAATCAGCAGCAGGAACGTCCCTGTAATCTGAACATAAAGCGGGTTAGAGCGGGAAAGATCCGTAACAAACGCCACCATGCCTGGGTCAAGCAGGTGCACTTCTGGTGATAACATTGGGTTAATCGTCAGCAGCACTAACGCCTTAACGTGTGCCGCCCATTGGAATGGAGTGGCATAGCTCGTGCCCCCATTTTGAATGCCTAACAGCCAGTTGCTTACCCAGCTTCGTCCGCCAAACGCAACATACTGAATCGCGGTGACCACCACAATCATCAGCACAGCCAGTGCCATGATACCAAAATATTTTTTCCACCCCGCCTTGTTTCGCCAAGCCTGCATATTAAAGAACACAGCTCCAGCAAACGGAATAATGTTGGTTGAGGTTAATCCGAAGTTAATCGTGGCAAGCAGTGCATTGGGCACATAATGCACGTGCTGCTGTACACGCGTATACTGCAGGTATAGAACAGACAAAAGAATAACGAACTGTACATACGGATAAGAGTCCGGGATCAATGCGGTGTACATCAGATACGAGCTGCATCCAAACAGCAAAGCGAACAGTAACGGTGTATGGGAAGGTCTATTTTCATTTCGGCTTAGAAAAACAAAGGCCATTACAACCGAGCCCGCATTCACAAGGGATTGCAGGATCAGGAAAAACCAATTTCCTCCCAGCAGCTTGGAGACAGCCGCCAGCGTAACTGCCAAAAAAGAAATCAAGGGATGAATAACGGATGAACTATTGTCCCCGTAATACATCGATGGGTCAAAATTAAACAGATTAACGGAAAACAGCGTCGTATTAAACGGCGTATATTTCCCCAGCATCTCTGCATGCTGACTCATGTACAAAACATAAGGTCCATTCATCAAACCATAAAACAAGGCAAAACCTGCAAATAGAATAAAAGCAGTCGAGGTTACTCTGCGATCATAAAATATGTAGTCTAAAAATTTCATACATTCACATCCAATATTTGATATAAGGTTAAATCTAGAGTACGAGCAGGCATAACCCGCCCATAATACACGCTACCCCCATCCATCGCATAGGTCCTACCGTCTCTTTAAAGGCCCATCTCGCAATAATAAGCGTCCAGACGTAAGTTAATGCATTGGCAGGCAGCACGACGGTTAGAGGCAGAAACTTCAGCAGTACAATATTCAGCAGTGCACCTGTTCCGTAAAAACCAAGTCCAACAAGCACATGCAGTCGCTTCCGGCTGGCTGCATAATATTTTAAACCCGCACCGCCCATCGCACCGCATAGCGTCATCACAATTAATACAGCAGCCATCCAGCTATCGTTCCACACTGGTTAACGTCACCCCGATTCCCAGGAGCACAACCGCAGCAAGCTTTTGTACCGTAATTTCTTCACCAAGCAAAAAGTGACCATAGATTAGAGCAAAAACATAACTAGCGCACATCAGCGGATAAGCAACCGATAGTTTTTCCCGCGCGAAAGCCTTAATCATTAGAATCGCACCCAGCCCGTAACATAGAAAACCGATGCCCATATAAATCCACTCCGTCAATCCCCACTTCCAGAACAGCTGCCCGGTAGCAGTCAGAAATGCAGAGGCCAGCATCAGCAGCTTACCGGTATGGCGTGAACTTATTTCCCCCACGTTAAGGCCTCCATCCCCGGAACACGTTTGTTAATAAAATATCGCTGGCTCACAAGCTGCATCACGGGAAGATCGGACAGCGAATCGGAATAAGAACAGGATTGATCATAATCAATTTCCATGTTTTGTTCGGCCAAATAGGCCTGAATTCGGCGTACCTTCTCTTCTCCTTTACAATTAGCGCCTTCAATCACGCATGTATAACCTTTTTCATGACGCACAAGTTCAGTTCCAATGACATGATCTACCCATGGAAAGTGTTTGAAATGCTTCATGTACGCATGGGGGGAAGCCGTCACGAGCAGCACATGATATCCCGCTTCCTTCCGATGCTGCATCTCTACACTCGCCTCGGTAAATATGGACGTACGCAGGCGGGTATCAAAAAAATGCTCCAAATCCTGCTCTGACATCCGGTTAATTTCTTGAAAATAAGATCGTTTAACCCGCTCAACCGTCATAAGTCCCGCTTTAAATAATATGGTATGAAGAGCAATGACAGGCAAACGCCATACCTGCCACGGATAACGGCGCATGCCGTAAAATACAAATTGGAACATGGAGTCGCTGCGTATAATCGTTTTATCAATATCGAAAATGGCCACTTTCGTACGTTTCACCCTGATCCCCCTCCGCTTTAGATTTCTCTCTCTTTATATTTATTCTTTTACTCGAAGATGGCAAAGATCGTTATGACACTGGCCACATACAAAATCACCGTAATCAGGATCGGCTTGTCCTCAAACAATACCCGGTCTGGTGATCCGCCCTGATTTTTCATATGGATTAGATATAAATACCGGAACATGCCATAGATCACCAGCGGAATGGTCCACATGAGATGAATCGTGCGATCTGACGTAAAAGTGAACAGAGAGTAACTGATAATGGTTGCCGTAGTCACAATGGTGTTGAATTGATCCAACAGCGTAATCGAGTAGTTATCGAGCACTTTACGATGTGACCCTGTGTTTCCTTCCAGCAGGGTAAGCTCATTTCTCCGTTTACCAATCGCCAGAAACAAGGATAAAAGCATGGTACATATGAGGAACCAGGGTGTGAACGGTACATGAATCAAGACACCACCAGCAATGGCACGAAGGACAAACCCGGCCGCAATGGTCATCATATCCAGAATAACGAGATGTTTAAGCACAAAAGAATAAGAAACATTCAGCAGAAAGTACACGATGCACAGCACACCGAATAACGGATTCATGGTAAAAGCCGCTCCGAGGGAAAGCACAAGCAGTGCAATACCGAACATTAAAGCATGTGCCGGTTGGACCTGACCTGAAGCAATAGGACGGAACTTTTTGGTCGGATGCAGCTTATCACGCTCTCGGTCCACATAATCATTCAGTATATAAACACAGCCGGCAACCAGACTGAATAACAGGAAGCCAACCACTACTGCAGTAATTGTCTCCGTTCGAATTTCCTCAAAAGAAAATAACAATGCTGCGAACAATAACAGATTTTTAGTCCACTGTTTGGGCCTCAGCAGTCTAAATAAGCCGGATATCGTTCCAGCACCGCCTCCAGCCGATGATACCGTGTCTTGCCGTGATGAGAACAATGGTAATTACTCCTTTCAAAACATTTCTAACTGAGTAGTCTATACAAATAACGTAAAGACTTAATCATAAGTTGCTTGGTTATTTTTGTAAAGAGGACAAAGTGTATATTTCGACATAAAAAAGAGACCGTTTCCGGTCTCTTCACACGAATCTTAGTCTATTTTACCGCAGGTATGAATTAAAATTCAAACTCGACATCACTCAGACGACGTTTGATTTCAGAGATAACCCGTTTTTCTTCCTCTTCGCCACTTGCAATAAACGTAACGGAGAACCGAACAAAGTTACCTGCATCATCCCAAGGTACGGATGAAATCAATTTTTCGCGGATCAGGAATTGCGAGAAATCTTCCCCTGACTCGAAGCGACGTCCACCGACAATTCCTTTTGGTGCTTCAACATAAAGGAAGAAAGATCCTTTTGGTTTCTCTGCCTTGAAGCCCAGTTCGTTCAATGCGGCTACCAGCATATCATGACGACGGGAATACTTCTCGGCAATTTTCTCCGTAATTTCTGGATGATTCAATCCATAAGCCGCCGCTTTCTGGATGGCAATAAATTGGCCGGAATCGTTGTTATCCTTCACATCGCTGAATGCTTTTACAACGAGTGGGTTACCCGCTACAAATCCAATTCTCCAACCGGTCATATTGTACGATTTGGAGAGGGAGTGCAGTTCTACACCCACATCCTTGGCTCCAGGAACGGACAGGAAGCTGAATGGTTTTTTGCCGTCATACGTCAGCGCGGCATATGGTGCATCGTGCACAACGACCACATTGTATTTTTTTGCCCATTCTACAACCTCAGTGAAAAACTCAACCGTAGCACTTGCACCAGTCGGGTTATTCGGATAGTTCAGATAGAGTAATTTCGCACGTTTCGCAATGTCCTCAGGGATTGCCTTCAAATCCGGCAGGAAGTTATTCTCTTTCGTCAATTGAACGTTGAATACTTCTCCACCGAGGTATTTCGTGTGTGTGCCCATGACCGGGTACCCAGGAACCGTCATAATCGTTACATCACCCGGGTTAATGAAGCAGGAAGGCAGCATTGCCAAAGCCGGTTTGGAACCGATGGAGTGTACGATTTCTGTATCCGCGTCAATTGCATCTACGTTAAAAACATTTTTCAGATACGCCGCTGCAGCAGTCTTGAACTCAGGAATACCGTTATCGGCATATCCGCGGTTCTCCGGTTTACCCGCTTCTTCAGCAAGGGCAGCTACGATACCCGCATCTGCCATCTCGTCCGGTTCACCTACCCCAAGGTCGATCAGTTCGACATCGGGAAAATCTTTTTTAGCGGAAGCTTTCGCACGTTTGATTTTCTCAAATTTATAGATGTTAGTGTCTTTACCATAGTTGGAGCCGCCGATACGGTCGGCAAAATTTGTTTGGATATAAGTTTCTTGGTATTTATCGATACTCATAATGTCGTTCATCTCCTCGTTTGACGCAAATTTCTCATGTTTTAATATGAAGCATTAGAGCGTTCAACACCATGGACAAAATATCCGAACATTTGTACTTTCTTCAAACGTCAACGGCTTCGCAGCGAAGCAAGTACATCTTCCATATCCTGCGGGATCGGTGCACTGAATTCCATGTATTCGCCAGTAGACGGATGTACGAAGCCAAGTGTCGCAGCATGCAGGGCTTGTCCGTTCATTTTAATCCCCTTATTGCGTCCGTATGTCGGATCACCAACGAGTGGATGACCAATAAATTTCATATGCACCCGAATCTGGTGAGTGCGACCTGTCTCCAGCTTCAGCTCAACCAGGGTATAGTCGTTAATCCGCTCCGTCACTGTAAAATGAGTCACTGCATGTTTGCTGTTGCGCTCTGTGACCGTGTACATCTTACGATCATTTGTGTCCCGTCCGATAGGGGCATCAATAGTACCTTGATCATGACTCAGATGACCGTGAACCAGCGCAATATAACGTCTGTTGACACTGTGTTCCTTCAACTGGGCGGCCAGAGAAGCATGAGCGCGATCGTTTTTGGCAGCCATAATCAGACCTGACGTATCTTTATCAATTCGGTGCACAATCCCCGGACGCAGTTCCCCGTTAATGCCGGAGAGATCCTTGCAATGATACATCAATGCGTTTACAAGTGTACCTGACGTATGTCCCGGTGCAGGATGTACAACCAGTCCACGCTGTTTGTTGATCACAATCAGATCACTGTCTTCGTAGACCACTTCAAGCGGGATGTCCTCTGCAATGATCTCCACAGCCGTTGGCTCGGGAATCTGCAGTACGATCTGATCGCCTTCGGCCAGCTTGGCGTTGGCTTTCACCACAGTTCCATTAACCGTAACAGCGCCGTCTCCAATCCACAGCTGAACCTGTGAACGGGATACATTATCTACAGCATCGGTAATATATTTATCCACACGTTCTTTCTTATGTTCAGCGGCAACGGTCCATTCCATACGTTCCTCACCGTTAAATTGTTCATCATTATTTAACTGTTCCTCATTCACATTACTCATGATGCTCATTCCCTTCAATCTTCGCAGCCGCTTTTTCACGGCGTCCTTCAAGCAGTGTTTCCACGATAATTAGTGCTACCCCGATACAGATGGCTGAGTCAGCAATGTTAAAGATCGGAAACGTGTAACTTCCAAAATTAAGCTGTACAAAGTCTACAACTTCCCCTGTCAATGCACGGTCCAGGAAGTTGCCAATTGCTCCTCCAAGCACCAGACTGAGCGCTACCGGCAGCAATTTGTGCGGAGTATCTTTTACTTTTTGCAAATACCAAATCAAGGCAACAACCACAATCAGGGTCACCACAATAAAGAACCAGCGTTGATCCTGCAAAATGCCAAATGCCGCACCTGAATTTCGATGGGAGGTGATGACAAAAAAATTGCCAATGACCGGAATTTCCTCTCTAAGTTCCATCCGGGTAGAAATCAGGTACTTCGTTCCCTGATCCACTAAGAATACGATAAAAGCAAAGATATAATACACCACGTTTGCTGTCACTCCGTTCTTGTCTTTTCCAACGATACCAGGCTTTCGCCAGATTTATTTATTGTAGCACAGCTGTTTAGAGATCGTCCATGACGTGGCAGACCTACAAGACAGCAGCCGTCCCAGCTGGCTTTGGAAAAAGCGATAACATTTGCCTTCTCTAATCCCGCTCGAAAAAGCACATCCTAGAATGGAGACATCAACCGGATTCCAGATGGAACAGAAAGGGGTAAGCCATGTCACATTTCACAGCCGAGCAGATGCGATCTCTGCGATCCCAGCTTTTGTCCGATAAACATGATATTGAACACAGGCTGTCGGAGAACGAGCACTACGGCCTCGGGGATTCTTTGAAACTGCAGACCGGTGAACTGTCACCTATTGATAATCACCCTGGTGATCTTGCCACAGAAGTGTACGAACGCGGAAAAGACATTTCCCTGCTGGAACATGATGAGTTCCAACTCGAACGAATTGATTCAGCCCTGCATGCGATGGAAGAAGGCCATTACGGCACATGTGCCGTCTGCCAGCAGCCCATTCCTTACGAGCGAATGGAAGCCGTCCCCTACACAAAATACTGTAAAAAACATCAACCCGAGACGGTCGTTTCCGAGAATCGACCTGTGGAGGAAGAATTTCTTGCGCCCTCTTTTGGACGTACCAGTCTGGACGAACGGGATGATCAGAATGGCTTTGACGGTGAAGATGCCTGGCAGATTGTAGAGAGTTGGGGCAATTCGAATTCTCCGGCAATGGCAGAAGACGGTAATATTGACAGCTACGATGTTATGGCTATTGAAGCTGCTGAAGAGCTGGATGGTTTTGTTGAGGCTTACGAGAGCTTTGTCGCAACCGATATTTACGGTCATGATGTATCCATCGTCCGTAATCGCCAATACCGACAGTACCTCGAGAATGGCGAAGGTTCGGGACTGCTTGAACCGGATGCCGGGCAGGATGAACCGATATGAAGACTCCTAATGGCTAGTCCTTAGCCTTATTCCATTGTGATTGATCCATTCCAAGTTTATTAATAGGTATTCATGTCCAACTGCCGCTGTACGATTCGTACAATATCTGCAATGTAATCTCCAACAATGGGCAGATTTAATGCACCAAGAACCTGCAGCACATAAATGATGGTTGCAGCGAAAAAGGTAAATCCGATCGCAATTCCGACACCTCTTGCTGCACCTGACAACAGATTTAAACCGATCAGCTTCCATGGCCGGTTCAGCAGCTCTGTATACTGCGCAATCCGTGAACGCTCCAATTCGTTCGCAAGTCGATTGGTCAACGTATGTAATTCTTCAATTTTGTCATGGGGTGTATCAACGGAATCCGTGACAGAGGCTGCCTTAATGGATTCCGCCGACTGTTCTTGTTTGCTCATGTTTTGCTCCATCCCTGCATGATTATAGATGTAACGTTCGAATTTTTTTTAAAACTGCACAATTTAATCATTGCCCTATCTGCGAAAAAACAAACGAGCCCAGCACCGGAAATGACTTCCTTAGCTGAGGCTCGTTTATTTATATTCTCTTTTATTCTTTATTTAATTACCTGTCCATACATATAGAAGTTGTCATCCCAAGGACAGAAACGACTTTATACGCTATCCTTCAATATAGATTCCGATGGCTTTGCCTCCGGCTTCTACACGCTCCATTGCATCCGCCTTGCCAAATGTCACGTCAGTCACGAGCACATTTTCGCGCAGGACATCGTCAAACGCTTCAATTGCTGCTTGCAGATCCGCATCCACATCCAGCGTCAGACGCACTCTTTTCTCGATTGGCAGATCCAGACGTTTCCGTGTATCCTGTACTGCCCGGACAACTTCGCGCACCCAACCTTCCTGCTCCAGCGCCGTTGTGATCTCCGTATTCAGGGCAACCGTCAAGCCGTAACCGGATGCCGATGCAAAGCCGGATTTAGCCTGTTTCTCAACCAGCAGTTCCTCAGCAGTCACCTGAAGTTCCTCCCCTTCTGGAGAAACAACATTAAACGCACCATCAGATACCACTTTACGTGTCTCATCAGCCGTCATGCCTTTAAACAGATTTTGCAGGAAACCTACGTTTTTACCGTATTTTTTACCCGCGACTTTGAGGTTCAGCTTAAGTGTGAAATCAACAAACTCCGCATCGTTATGCTCTGTACGAATTCCTTTGACGTTGATCTCCTCTTTGATGATCTCTTCATAACTTGCCAGATCGAAACCTTTATCAAGAGAAACGATCAATTCGGACAGTGGCTGACGCGTTTTGATGCCTGTCTCGTTACGGACGTTGCGTGCAAGCTCAACGACGCGGCGAGCTGTTTCCATGTCCTGCTCCAATGCTGCATCGATCAATGCTTCATTAGCTGCAGGATAATCATCCATATGCACGCTTTCGCCAGTAGTCAAGTTAAGGTAAATATCCTCAGCCAGCATAGGCGTGAACGGGGCTACCAGCTTCGCTGTAGTCACGAGCACTTCAGTTAACGTGCGATACGCATCCAGTTTATCTTCCGTCAGGCCACTTCCCCAGAAGCGATCACGGGAACGGCGGATATACCAGTTACTGAGCTCATCCACAAAGGCTTCAATCGCTTTGGATGAATTCAGGTAGTCGTTTACAGACAACGCTTTTTCCACGACAAGGATCAGACTGTTCAATCTCGACAAGATCCAGCGATCCAGCTTGTGAGCGGACAATAGGAATGGATGCTCCTGTGGATCAAATCCATCAATGGTTGCGTACAGCGTCAGGAATGCATGGGTATTCACCAGTGTATCCACCATTTTGGATTTGGCTTCCCCTACGATGCCTTTGGAGAAACGTTTGCTGTTCCACGGTGCACTATCAGACAGCAGCGCCCAGCGGAATGCATCTGTACCGTACTCCTCAATTACTTCCCATGGATCGATAACATTGCCTTTGGATTTGGACATCTTCTGTCCGTTTTCATCAAGCACGTGTCCTGTTGCCATGACCGCTTTATATGGTGCTTTACCTGTCAAAAGGGTGGACACCGCGAGCAGGCTGTAGAACCAGCCGCGCGTCTGGTCAATCCCTTCACAGATCATATCCGCCGGATATTGCTGTTCAAATACTTCTTTATTTTCAAAAGGATAATGCTGCTGTGCAAACGGCATAGAGCCGCTGTCGAACCATACATCGATGACTTCAGGTGTACGCTTCATTTCGTATTTGCCGCAAGAGCTGAGCACTTTCACTTCATCCACATATGGCTTATGCAGCTCCAGATTTTCCGGCACATCACCTACAGCACGCGCCCGCAATTCAGCAATGCTGTGCGGAGCAAACTGTTCGCCTGTTTCTTCACACACCCAGATGTTCAGCGGCGTTCCCCAGTAACGGTCGCGGCTGATGTTCCAGTCCACGAGATCTTCGAGGAACTTCCCGAAGCGGCCTTCACGCACATGCCCTGGATACCATTCCACTTCGCTGTTATTGGCAATCAGCTGATCCTTGATCGCTGTTGTTTGAATAAACCAGCTGTCCATTGCGTAGTACAGAAGTGGAGTATCACAGCGCCAGCAGAACGGATAGCTGTGCTCGTATTTCTCTTTGCTGAACAGACGGCCATGCTCAGACAAGTATCTCACAATGTCGATGTCGCAATCCTTCACGAAACGACCTGCAAAATCAGTAACTTGCGCCACAAACTTGCCTTCCAGATCAACCATGTTTACAAAACTGATGCCATTCTCACGGCATACACGGTAGTCATCTTCACCATGTGCCGGAGCCATGTGTACGATCCCCGTACCGCTTGCATCCGTTACAAATCCTGCACCAAGGATGATGTTCGTTTTCTCAGCCTGAACGTAGTTAAACGGCGGGCTGTACGTTTTGCCGACCAGATCCGCACCTTTCAGCGTGCCAATGATCTCATATTCACCTTTGCTGTCTTTCATTACTTTTTCCACCAGATTTGTCGCCATGATGAATACTTCATCATTTTGACGGACACGGGAGTATTCCATTTCCGGGTTTACAGCCAAAGCCACGTGAGAAGGCAGTGTCCATGGTGTCGTCGTCCAGGCAAGTACGAATTCGCCGCTTTCATGCAGTTTGAATTTGGCGGTAGCACTCAGATCTTTAACATCCTTGTACCCTTGTGCAACTTCATGCGAACTCAATGTTGTCTGACAGGAAGGACAGTATGGGCTTACGCGATGACCGCGGTACAAGAGACCTTTCTCATGAATCGCTGCAAGAATGTTCCACACACTCTCGATGTAGTTGTTGTCGAGCGTGATATAAGGGTTATCCATATCAGTCCAATATCCGATGCCTTCCGTCAAATCACGCCACTGCTGCTCGTATTCGAATACGCTCGCTTTACATTCGTTGATAAACTTCTCCACACCATAATCTTCGATTTCCCATTTGTGGGAGATGCCCAGCTTCTTCTGTACTCCGAGTTCAACTGGCAGGCCGTGTGTATCCCACCCGGCTTTACGTACAACGCGATAACCTTTCATCGTGTTATAACGTCCGACAAAGTCTTTGATGACACGTCCAAGGACGTGACCGATATGCGGTTTACCGTTGGCTGTAGGCGGACCTTCATAAAATACGAAGTTTGGTTTGCCCTCCCGGTTCTCAATGGATCGTTTGAACGTGTTCTCCGATTTCCATTTATTTAATACACGTAATTCTCTTGCACGTGCTTTCTCTTTGACATCGACTCGCTGCATGCTGTTCAACTTCCTTCCTTTTTTTGTACGAGGCCTTTGTAAAATGTGCACAATACGACTCGCTTCACTCACCGTTTCGGGACACAAAAAAACCCCATCCCTGGAAAGGGACGAGGTTCTGCTCGCGTTACCACCCTAATTCTGTTCATCACAAACCACATTCAGGTCACCCCGAGTATGCTCTGTCATCAACAGCGCTTAAGCCCCGCTGTACTAATGCAGGGTACCGTTATAACGTACGGTTTACGGTTCGGCTTACACACGGCAATGCATTCACCGCTTCAGCGTCACTTCTCCGGGGAGATATTCGGCTATAACTCATCCGTTGGTTTTCACCAGACACCAACTCTCTGAGGGATGAGATCATAACGTACTGAGCCCGTCATGGAATCACTATTCAATATGAATATAGTTATAGCTTCTTTGCCCGCAAAAGTCAACCGGGCGGCAGACTAATAAATTTCCTTCATCTCCCGCTCACGGTCACGCACTTCCTGTTCACGGCTCTCCAGCGCTTCCCAGCCATCCTGCGTAAGCAGCTCAAGCTGAGCTTCAACAAGCGTACGGAAACGCGCGCGATAGATGGACGCCTGCTTCTTCAGTTCTTCCACTTCCAAAGCAATCTTACGTGATTTGCCAAGTGCTTCGTTAACGATTCGGTCTGCATTTTTCTCTGCTTCCTTTACGATTAACTGAGCTTCCTTCTTGGCGTTATTCTTCACATCGTCAGCAGCTTCCTGTGCAATGATGATCGTTTTGCTGAGGGTCTCCTCAATGGTTGCAAAATGATCCAGCTTCTCCTGAACGGACAGCAGCTGATTGCTCAGCTCTTTGTTCTCGCGAATGACGCCTTCGTAATCTTTGATGACTTGATCTAGAAATTCGTTGACTTCATCCTCGTCATACCCACGCAGGCGTCGGGAGAATTCCTTGTTATGTATGTCCAGCGGCGTTAATGGCATGCTGTCCACCTCCTGTAAAAATTCCTTCTCGCGTGTTAGAGAAGGTTTGCAGCATATGGGTTCCACCCAAGGGGCCGTATGAAAGATGCCGAATTGGGCAGCTTGTACGGATGCAGGTTCTGCCCTTACATCGTCAGATTCCACATATCTTGTACTTTAATGTATATCGGAAACACCGAGTATTTTTTTACCTTTACGTTTAACATTTCGACAAGAATTCGGATTATCCTGCAGCAGCATCAAGCAAATTTCCCGATTTTCAATCGGCATCGTCCCTTTTTGGTCATTCCATCCTGTTCCAACACCTTGAAACGACCAAACCCTTGAATGGATACCACATCCCCTTCCTTGAGCGGCTTCGAAGGGTCCTCCACCACTTTCCAGTTCACTTTACAGCGTCCTGCCTTGATTGGGACCAGCACCTTGCTCCGGCTCAGCCGATACACATCTGCACAGATGCCATCCAGCCGCAGCGAAGCAGCGGTAATATCTATGGTGTCCAATTTCGTCGCAGACCATTTCAGCTGGTTCAACGGCAACAGCTCTGTGAACACATGAACGCGATGCACCTGATTCAATTGAAGCGATAAAAAAGCGCCGGTTTCCGCTGCCACCACGGTATGGCAGCCATCATCCAGCACTTGAATATCTCCAATCTTGCCTCGCTTCATCCCGAGCCCGAGCAGGGAACCCATATAGTCCCCGTGCTCCAGTTCCGAGATTTTTCGGTCGTCCGACGTAATACTGAGCACCTGCATCCCCATATCTTCCTCATCGAGGTATCGATAGTCAGGTGCAATCAATGCACGCTTACGTTCAGCCGCTTCGTAACCGCCGTCCAGACGAATCTGAACATGCTGGCTGCGATTCACCAGGGATTGCAGAATAAACACCTGCCTTGGATCAAGAAAATCGGTCAGCTTCATATCATGATACTTGCTGGCCCGCTCGATCCAATCCGAGGCTTTGTCTACAAAATCCCGTTCATCATGACTAAAATGTTCGTAAATATCACCGCTCATCTATATGTCACCCTAACTAGTAGAAGTATCTCAGAATTGTGACAAGCCCTTGAAGTGCGAGTTGAAGCACAATCAATGCCACAATCGGGGAAATATCCAGCACACCGAACAGCGGCGGAATAAATCGGCGGAATGGTCTTAGATAAGGTTCCACAAATTTGCCTAACAATTCACCAATGAAGCTTTCCCGTGCGTTGGGAAGCCAGGACATCAATATGTAGACAATGACCATGTAAAAATAAATCTGGTACAGCGTACCCAATAGGACTTCAATCTGATACAAAAACGGCTCACCTCATTCTGTTATAATCTTGCTCGCTGTCAGCCAGTATTTCCGTAATCGTTCCCTGAATTTCAACCGTATCTGGCGTACAGAGAAAAATGTTGCCGCCGATCTTGGATATCCCCCCGCCTAATGCATAAACCGTTCCGCTTAGAAAGTCAATTACACGTAAAGCCTGATCCTGGCGAATTCGCTGCAGATTCACAACAACGGTACGATGCGAGCGCAGATGGTCGGCAATCTCCTGTGCTTCGTCATAGGAACGAGGCTCATACAGCACAACTTTAACATTTTTCTGGGAATGAATGCTAACCACATTATTACCCCTTTGGTTTCTACGTTTATCAAGTGCAGAGGTTTCATTTTCCTGCTGTTCAGGCTCATGTTCCTCTTGTGCTGCAAGCCGTTCACGCTCCACAATTTCTTCTTCTTCCTGAAGACCCAGGAAATTCATGAATTTATTCATCACGCCCATCGTGTCCCCTCCTCTTTTCCTACGAGAATCGATCCAAGCCGCACCCAGGTTGCCCCTTCTTCAATGGCTATTTCGAAATCATTAGACATGCCCATGGACAGCTCTCTCAACGGTTCTGCTGTCAGAGCTTGTCCATTCAAATCATCTCTCAGCTCACGCAGCCCCCTAAACACAGGACGCGTCATCTCCGGATCTTCCTCATGAGGCGCCATCGTCATCAGACCGATGACCCTAAGGTTGTTAAACGATTGAATATCCTTCAGAAATGAACCTGCCAGTTCAGGCTGCAAACCATACTTGCTCTCTTCACCCGAAATGTTCACCTGCATAAACGTGTTCACCTGAATTCCAAGCGAAGCGGCCTTTTTGTCCAGTTCCTTCGCCAGTGACAAACGATCCAGTGAATGTATGTACGCAAACTTGCCAATGACGTCTTTCACCTTGTTCGTCTGCAGATGACCAATGAAATGCCATGTCCCCTTCTGTCCGAAGGTTTCCCATTTCGCCTGCGCATCCTGCCAGCGGTTTTCTCCAATATGCTCAAGACCATGATCCAGCACAGCCCCCGTCGTCTGCAATGAGACATATTTCGTGACTGCAATCACATTCACATCTTCAAACGGGCGGTTGCTGCGCTTACACGCATCTTTGATCTTCTGATTTACCTGTTGTTTACGCTCCTCCAATGACACCAGAGGGTCACCTCTCTTCCAGCCCAATCCAGCTTGCCATTCTTCCCGTTACCCCATTTTCCTTGCGATAGGAGAAAAATAGTTCGGGATGACAACTTGTACACCATGTTGTACATTCGATATGATCCGGCAATATTCCTGCTTTCATCATAATGTGTCGATTACATTCTTTCAAGTTTAACATCGTTTTTCCGTTCGCAGCAGGTGTACAAATACGCTTTGAATCAGAAAGATCGTATTCATCATTACCCTGAGGTTCATCCAGCCAAACCCGGACTTGCTGCATAACAACCTCATCTACTTCGTAGCAGCAGCCCCCAATAGAAGGACCGATGGCCGCCCGGATATCCTCTCTCCGGCTTCCATACTCTTGTTCCATCGTTTCCACCATGGAGACAGCAATGCCTGCAGCGGTACCTTTCCAGCCCGCATGAGCCAAACCTACGGCCTGCTTCACCGGATCATAGAAATACAGCGGAACGCAGTCAGCATAAAATGAAGCCAGCAGTACACCCGGCACGTTTGTGACCAGCCCGTCTGTATCCTGCAGCGCAGATTGACGATCCAGCAGACCTCTGCCGCGGTCATTGGCTGTGATCACAGCCACATGTTTACCATGTACCTGCTCGCCACAAGTCCATGCTTCCAGTGGAAAAGCAAGCTTCTCGGTCACAAGGCGGCGATTTTCAAGCACCGCTTCAGCATCATCCCCAACGTGATAAGCACAATTAAGGGCAGCGTACGGTTCGTGACCAACGCCGCCGTGTCTCGTTGTAAATCCAGCCGTTAACCGATCAAACGAAAGTTTCCAGGGCTTAATATATAATAACAGCGGATCTTGATTACCGTGATACCTTTGCTCTTCTATATCCTTCATTACATCTTTGTCCAATACAAATGGTTCCATTCTTTCTCACCTCACAACTTCCAGTGTACCAAATGCAGACGCGTTCTGTCTCGCTTATATCGTTCTCCGCTGATTCCGATCCAACCGATCCAGCCGTTCCAGCCGTTCCGTACGACTCTGCTGCTGCTCATCATACAGCCGCGCTTCTCGTTCGCGCTCGTCATAAACCTGTTCCTTCACCTCATCCATTTTAACCAGAATGACATCAGAGCCGATCTTCACAATATTTCTCCAGGGAATGATGAGATCCGTCCCTCCTCCAAATAACCCCATAAAACGGCTGTATCCTGGTACAACGATGGCTTCGATTCGTCCTTGTTTGAGATCGAGTTCCAGATCACTAATCTGACCGAGACGTTTGCCATCCGTAATATTAATAACATCCTTCGTTTGAAAATCGGAAATTTTCATGCCCCGTGATGTCGATTCATTCGCATTCGCTCTCATTGCTCTCGCCCCCTGTTAACGCTCATCTGCCCGTTCTGCATCCTTCTATAACAATATATGTGCTGCAGGCGAAAAATGTCCTGTTTTTCGCTTAGGCGCTCATGCAAATCTGGACGGCAGCGTACTCTCTTCGGATATCTTCCTTTCTGCCGCACAAAAAAGACGATCATTGGAGTAATTATCCGCTGGATCGTCCTTTTGCTTTATATCACATTACGACTTCACATGTTTCTGCATCTGCTGTATAGCTGATTTTTCGAGACGTGAAACTTGGGCCTGCGATATGCCGATTTCATCTGCTACTTCCATCTGGGTTTTGCCTTCAAAAAAGCGCATCGACAATATCATCTTTTCCCGCTGACCAAGACGGTGCATCGCTTCACGGAGTGCAATTTCCTCAATCCAGGATACGTCCTTGTTTTTGTCATCACTAATTTGATCCATCACATAGATGGGGTCTCCGCCATCATGATAAATGGGTTCAAACAGAGATACCGGGTCCTGAATAGCATCCAGTGCAAAAACAACATCTTCCTTCGGCACGTTGAGTGCCTCTGAAATTTCGAATATCGTTGGCTCGCGTGAATTTTTATTCGTCAGGCTGTCACGAACCTGAAGTGCCTTATAGGCAATATCCCGTAATGACCGGGATACTCGAATCGGGTTATTGTCACGCAGATATCTGCGAATTTCACCGATAATCATCGGCACCGCATAGGTTGAAAATTTGACATTCTGGGATAAATCAAAATTATCAATGGCTTTCATCAGGCCGATGCAGCCAACCTGGAACAGATCATCGACAAACTCCCCCCGATTGTTAAAACGCTGAATGACACTGAGTACCAGACGCAGGTTGCCATTCACTAATTTCTCTCTTGCTGAGCGATCATGGTGCTGCTGAAGGGAATGAAATAATTCCCGCATTTCAGTATTGGTGAGAACAGGCAACTTTGCGGTGTCCACGCCACAAATCTCGACTTTGTTTCGGGTCATCGTGATTTTACCTCCCAAGGAGAAACATTAATGTACATTATCTCCGGGGCAGGCTTTTTTATTCGTCATTGGTACCCTTGCCAGTAATACCCATTCTCTATTTTCCACAGGATCAGACCATCTTGTTGAACTCTTTCCGCAGCCTTTTGATGATTCTTTTTTCAAGACGAGAGATATAGGATTGGGAGATTCCAAGCAGGTCTGCCACATCCTTTTGTGTCTTTTCTTCACCGTCTGTCAGGCCAAAACGAAGCTCCATAATCATTCGCTCACGATCCGTCAGTTTCTCCAGCGCCTTGTGCAGCAGCTTGCGATCTACCTGTTCTTCAATATTTCGATAGATTGTATCGTTCTCCGTACCCAGCACATCAGACAATAAAAGTTCATTTCCATCCCAGTCAATATTAAGCGGTTCGTCAAAAGAAACTTCGGTACGGATTTTGCTGTTGCGGCGCAAATACATTAAAATTTCATTTTCGATACACCTCGAAGCATAGGTGGCCAGCTTGATTTTCTTTTCCGGATCAAACGTATTCACAGCCTTGATCAGTCCGATTGCCCCAATGGACACCAGATCTTCGATGTTAATGCCTGTGTTCTCGAACTTCCGTGCGATGTATACCACCAGACGCAAATTTCGTTCAATCAGCATGGCACGAATAGCCGAATCGCCCGACGATAATTTTTGCAGCAGGTATTCCTCTTCTTCGCGTGTCAATGGAGGCGGAAGTGCCTCACTTCCCCCGATGTAATAAATCTCTTCACTCTTCAGTCCAAACAGGAATAATAAACGGTAATAGTTCAGCTGCGCAACCAGTTTCCATTTCACAAGCATCCAGGTTCCTCCTATCCCACATTCAGCGGCTTTTCTGTTGCTTCCGCGGATTTAGCCGTAGACTGCGCAGAAGCTGCTTCTTGCACCAGTTCAGGATGAATTACAGCCTGATATTTCCCGTCTGACGACAAAACACCCCCATCCAGCCCAATCAGAACCTTTGTCGTCACATAATCTCTTCCCTCCATCGTCACCTTTACCCGATCTGGTTTGATCGCCAACATAAACGCCGTTCCTTTGTTTATCCCTCGATAGGGAACCAGGCGCAGTCGATCCTGCCACTGAAAATGTTCCTGGTCCAGCTCCATAATGAGGTTGTCCGGCGGTTCGTGCTTTAATCGGCTTTTCCAGGAATCAGGCAGCATCTCCTGCCACAATGAAACCTCCATAACCATCACCGGCAAGCGCGACAAGGGATCTGTAAGCTGATTCCCCGTATCCAGAAGGCCTGTACAGGAAACGATAACCTCATCAATAGAAACCTCAACGATTCCTAGGTAAGTGGTCAGGCGATCTGTTTTTCGTTTGGCACTTTGTACAATTTTGAATAATAAGAGGACCGCAAAGAATACAATGAATGTGAACCAGAACGCAATCTTCAGATCAAACGACATGCCGCCAGAAGCAGTAAACCAGATCCCGTTGAACAGCTCTCCTGAACTCTGAAGCATATAGTGCACACCCAAAATGCCTCCAGCCGCGACAAAATTAATCACATAAAATGTACCCAGCGTCCTCACAAAAGCCTGCAGTCCCTTATATCCAAACGCAATGCTCAACATAACGAGAGAAAAACCAAACTTGATTAAAAACGTAAACAGAAAATCCAACGCCGGCACAAACATCATCACAACGTATAACGCGCCAACGATGGCCGATAACAGCCATCTCCACCAGACCAGCTTCGTTTGGCGCATCCAGGCCGTCAATCCAATAAGCGTTCCATCAATGCAAAGGTTCGTTAGAAAAATCAGATCGACATAAACAACCACGCTCTTCACCTGCCTGCAGCTGACCTATCGAAATAAATGTTACGAATGAGATTTGCGAACGCTTCAAATCGAACGATCCTGAACCCCTCGGATTGAAAAGATCTTTGAATGCTTCAGAATGAACCGCTCTTACATGCATCATCATTTCGATATTCATGAGCATATTCCCAAGTATACGGAGCCTCCTGTTCAAAGTCTGTCTAAATGTGGGAGCTTGTCTTCAACTATTTTTGTCGGAATGTATCAGGCAGGTTGTTCAGAATTTGTTCATTCTTGTATGTTAAGATATATAAGAAAACAGCAAAAAAACCCGGCTGCTCCAGAAGCAGTACCGGGTTTCCAAGTTATACACAAGCGTATTATTCGTTATTGTTGTTCCGGGAACGATTACGTAAAAATGTCGGAATGTCCAGCTGATCATTACTTGGCTGGTTTCCGAATGGACGAAGATTCGGTGAACGTGTCTCTGCCGTGTCTGCGGCGGCAGCAGGTTTACGCACTTGAGGAACCTCGGGCTTATCCTCGAATCCAGTTGCGATTACCGTAACCTTGATCTCCTCTTTTAGGTTTTCGTCAATAATCGCACCAAAGATCATGTTCACTTCCGGATCTGAGGCCGCAGTGACAATCTCTGCTGCTTCATTTACTTCGTACAGGGAAAGATTATTTCCGCCCGTAATGTTCATGATGACACCACGTGCTCCTTCAATCGAAGTTTCAAGCAATGGGCTCAT